>CAZKQK010000019.1:9282-9621 GCA_964554865.1 uncultured Luteolibacter sp.
TGGCGGTGACGCCGAGGTTGGCCTGGATGTTGGCATCCGTGCGTTCGGCTGTCAGGACGCCATCGCTCCAGGAGACGAAGGAGTATCCGGTGTCCGGAACAGCGGTGACGCTTGCGGCGTCGGAGCCGTGGTCCACGGTTTGTGATGCACTGCCGGTGATCGTGCCATTCGCACCTGCGGCGTAAGTCACGCTGTATTGGTTGATGGCGAAGGTGGCGGTGACGCCGAGGTTGGCCTGGATGTTGGCATCCGTGCGTTCGGCTGTCAGCACGCCATCGCTCCAGGAGACGAAGTGATAACCCGTGTTCGGCACGGCGGTGACGCTACTGGCATTCGATC
>CAZKQK010000019.1:9721-52286 GCA_964554865.1 uncultured Luteolibacter sp.
TGATGGCGAAAGTCGCGGTGACGCTCAGGTTCGCCTGGATGTTGATATCCGTGCGGGAGGCTGTCAGCACGCCATCGCTCCATGAGACGAAGTGATAACCCGTGTTCGGCACGGCGGTGACGCTACTGGCATTCGATCCGTGGTTCACGGTCTGCGAGGCGCTGCCGGTGATGGCGCCATTCGCTCCGGCGGCATAGGTCACGCTGTATTGATTGATGGCGAAAGTCGCGGTGACGCTCAGGTTCGCCTGGATGTTGATATCCGTGCGCTCGGCTGACAGGACACCGTCGCTCCATGAAACGAAGTGATGTCCCGCGTTCGGGACAGCTGTCACGGTGCTGCCGTTGCCACCTTGGACAACGGTCTGTGGAGAACCGCCTGAAATCGATCCGTTGGCTCCGGCGCCGTATGTCAGCGTGAACTCCGGCGGGGCCACAGCTTCGACCGATAGCCTCAGGCCGGGAGTCGGCCCGCCGTTGTAAGTGGTTACCCAGGCGCGGCCGGAGGGCAGGGAGGGCAGGTTGACGGCGCCATGGGTGCCGGTGCGCGTGGAGCAGGTGATGATATCAAACGTGTTTCCCGGATCGGGCACAAAACCCGGCGCAAGGGTCACGTTCAGGGTGCCTGCGAGGGTGGCCGGGCCGGCGACAGCCACCTGATCGTGGCCGCTGCCCGGACTGGTGCCGCCGAGCGTGATGTGGGTGGTGGATCCCGCCGCCTGATTGAGTGCGCCGATGTTGATGGAGGCGATGCCGTCGATGCCGGGAGAAAGGGTTCCGTGCTGGGTGACGCTTCCCTGAACGTTTCCGGTGCCGGACAGCGTGGCGGATGACTGGATGGTGACCGCGCTGGCGGCGGCGAGGCTGCCGGTCAGGGCAAACTCTCCGGCGCTCACGGTGAGAGTGCCGGTATGGGTGCAGGTGGATGTGACGAGCATGCGGCCCGCGCCGGTTTTCGTGATGGCTCCGCCGCCGCCCATGGGGCCGCTCAGAACCAAGTCATTGGCGGCGGCACCGTTGGCGACGGTGAAGGCCCAGGTGCCGGTCGCGGTGAGCGTGCACGAGACGGTGGTGGGATCATTGGAGGCGTTGACGGTGAAGATGCTGTTGTTTCCCGTGCGGGAACGCAGGTCGCTGCCGCCATTGAAGGTGCCGCCGGTGGCCCACACGTCGTCCACATAGGTTTCACCCTGAAGAGTGAAGGTGCCGCCGTTTACGGTGATGTCGCGGTTCGGGTTTTCGCTGCTGCCGAAACTGTGGGCGTTCATGTTGATGGCGGTGGCCCCGGGGTTCACGGTGACCATGCCCGATCCGCCAACGGTGCCTCCGTACCATCCGCCGCCGCTGATTTCCAGAGTTCCGCCATTGACGACGATCCCTCCGCTTTGGGTGCCCGCCACCGAGAAGCGGAGGGTGCCGGGGCCGGTCTTGGTGAGCACGGGAGTCCCGGAAAGCGCGCCGCTTACGAGCAGGGTGCGGCCCGCTCCCACCGACCATTCCTGTGCGGCCGAGAGGGCGACGGCGGACGAAACGGTTAGATTCGCGACCGCAGGCAGCATCTCGATGCCGCCGGAAAGGGTGAGCGCGTCGTTGGCGATGGACACGGCACCCGCGGGATCGAGCACCACGAGGCGGGAAACCGTCCGGTTGCCATTGAGCGAGGTGGCGAGGTTGGACAGCGAGTTGCCGTTGAAAACGATGGCGTCATTCGAGTCCGGAACCGCGGAAGGGGTCCAGTTCGCCGCCGCGGACCACAAGGAGCCCGTCGAGCCATTCCAAACCTTGATGTCGCTGCCGCTCTCGGGAACCAGCGAGAGAGTGATGGTGGCGGGATCGGATTCGAGCGTGCCGTCGTTTGCGACAAAGGTAAAACTGTCGATGCCGGACGCTCCGGGCAGCGGGGTGTAAACGATGTTGGGTGCGGTTCCGCTCAGCGTTCCCTTGGTCGGTCCGTTGACGATCGTGAAAGTCAGGGCGGATTGCTCGAAATCCTCGCCGGTGAGTTGGATGTCCGTGAATGCCCCGCCGAAGACGACGACCGCCTGCCCATGCGCGATGGGCGCGTAGTTGGCAGGCGGATGGGCCTGGTCGTCGAGGGTGCCGCCCTCCTGATATTCGAGGATGGCGCCGGGCAGTGGAGCGGACCCGGAGGCCGGAGTGGCCCAGACGCCGGGCGATTGCCAGTTCCAGGTGATGGCGGCGTTGTCACCGCCGCCACCTTCCTTGTGGAGCAGTTCGATATAGTAACGGTTGCCGGCGACGAGCGGGATCTGGACGGATGTGCTTTCATCGCTGTTGCTGGTCGGCCAGTTGCGCGAGGCCCTCCAAACGGTTTCCACGGCGCGGAGCACGCGGTTGGCGCGGCGGTCGTTGGTGGAGATCCAGAGTTGGGCGTTGTCGTCGCAGGCGATGTAAAAGCGGTAGTTTCCCGTTTGCGGCGGCGTGATCCATCCGCTCCAGCGCTGGCCGTAGTTGTCGCCGTAGTTGACCGGAGATTCGGCGGTGGTGGTGACTCCGCTCGCATCGGGAAACGAAGGGTAGTTCGCGGAGGAGGTGAGGTCCGAGACGGCGCTTCCGCCGATGCCGGTGAAGACATCCCGCCAAAGGCCTCCCCAGCGGAAGGTTCCCACACCGTTGACAACGAGTGTGGCGCTGGCGCTGGTCACCGTGCCGGCGGCATTGGTCACGACACAATCGTATTCTCCGGCGGAACCGGCGGAGGCGCTGCCGATCGTGTAGGCGGGAGAGGTTGACGGGCTACCAACCGGCACACCGTTTCTCCGCCACTGATAAACCAGCGGCGCGGTGCCCTGGGCGGTGACGCTGAGCATTACCGGGTCTCCCTGATCGACCGTCTTGTTTTCCGGATCGGCGACGATGTAGGGCGCGGTGTCGGCCGGTGGCGTGGTGTTGCTCACCACAAGATCGTAGGGTTCGTTCAGCACGTAGGCGCCACGGGTGACCTGGAGGTTCACCCGGTAGGTGCCGGACTGGGCGAAGGTGACCGTGGTGTCCGCCTGCGTGGGCGAACCGAAGCCGGTCGTGGCCGGACCGCTCACATGGGTCCATGCCACCGTGTATTCGGCAGGGGCGAGAATGTTGCCGCTCGCATCGGTGATATCAAGATCGAGCGAGTGGCTCAGACCGCCGCTCAGCACGGCGCGGCGCGCCTCGATGGCGGGCCAGGAATTGACCGGCGAGCGCATCCACGCATGGATGCGGGCGGCGTTGGGAGCAGGGAAACCGGGAAGGTTTCCGGTGCGGATGGCCACCGGAATGGCGGCGTTGATGAGTGCGACGTTGTTGTTATCGAGATAACCGTCGCCGCCGTTGTTCTGACGGCCGGGGAAATAGGCGATCGTGCCGTCGTGACGACGCGCGAGGGCGGGGAAGAGCCGGGTGTTTTCCTGGAAGAAGCGCTCGCGCCTGTCGTCGAGGAAAGGCATGGCGAGTTGTGACAGGGCCACGCCACCGAGCGTGTAGGCGTGGGCGTGCTGCTGGCGGAACCAGCGGCGGGTGAAGTAGTCCGCCTGGCGGGCCAGCTTGTCGGTATCGTCCGCGTTTGCCGCCATGCCGTAGAGTTTCCATCCCGCGAAACATCCCGGGGTGCGGCCCGCGCTGTCCCAGCCGCTTTGCGGGGTGACATATCCGACGTTGCCGTCATCGCCGCCGCCGATGAGCGTGGCGGCTTTCACATAGTCCCAGCAGATGCGGAACTTCTGCTCGATGGTCGGTTGGACCAGTCCGGGGTTGTAGGTGAAGGCGTTGATGGACAGGCCGAGATTGGTGTTCATGTTCGCCCCGGCGTTTTTCAACAGGGCGAGGGCGGGCAGGGCGTGCGCATTGATGATGTTGAGCGCTCCGGTGCCGTTGTAGTGCGAGTAGTCGCCATGGACGCCACCATGACCCATTCGGCCGATGCCGCCGCCCAAAACGTGGGGAATGCCGGGGTCGTCATACTGCACCCAGTGCTGGATCCGGTGGGCGATGGCCTCGGCGGCTCGCTGGACGACGGCGTTTGCGGTGGCGTCTCCGCTCTTCGAGCGGTAGAGCGCGAGAAACATCGCACTCGAGCACACGTCCCAGTTTTCAAGCCCCGGATTGACATATGCGGGATTCTCCACCACATCGCCGCCGTTCCAGTAAAAGGCCTCCGCCGGTTCGAGCACCCGGCCATTGATATAATTTTCGCAGCGGGTGCGCAGCTTGTTGATCGAGTTCCGATAAGGTTTGGCTCCGGAGGTTTGATTCCAATCGGGGTGGGCAAGCAGGATCATGCCGAACCAGCCGCTGTTGTATCCGAAGTCCGCGCTCGGACTCGCCTGCACCTTGCTGTGGATCTGGGCGCAGCTCCATTCGAACATGGACGCCGTCTTGCCGGTGTTGACAGGCCATGCGGGACCCAGGGTGCCGGGAGTCGCGAGGGAAAGGCTGACGTTGATGCCGCCGACCCCGCTGCGGATCACTTGCAGGGTCAACGCGCCGCCGCCGCCCTCGGCCCGGTCCACCGCCATGGCCAGGTCCTGGATGGCTCCCACGAAGCCCGATCCGTCGTCAGTGGAGGTGTTGGCAAACGGAATGCCATTCGCGCCGCGGATCAAATCGCCCGCCTGAAGCCCGCCCAGGGCGCCGGGACCACCGGCGGCGACGGATTTCACGGAGACCAGCCCGGTTCCCGGAACAATGTCGCCCACGCCGCCGATGCCTCCGAGAGGAATGTCGAGCGCCGCCGCCATCATGGCGGACAGAAGGAGCGGGATGGAAACACGAAGGGCGGCGAGACGAAGGAGAGGGGTTTTCATAGGCACAAAAAAACAACGTCGGGAACCTGCGCGTTTTCTTCCCCGATCACAAGACAAAACGCCGGGCGCTCATTTTCCCGCCCACCGGGAATTCGCATCTTGTGCGGGAGGCGAGGTCTGGCCAGCATGCCTCCGTAATGGTTTGTATGCTTCTGAAAACGCCCGCTTTCCGGCGATTGGTCCTTGCCGCGGGCATCCTGGCCATCGGTTTCGCCGGGTGGCTTTATTTCGAGGATTCGGGGCCTGGACGCCCCCCTTCCACCGCCCGTGAAACCGTTGCGGAGGACAAATCCGAACCTCCGTCACCGGTGCCCGAGTCCGGCAAATCCGTGCCCGCGCCCGAACCGATGGTCCGCGACCTGGGGGAAAACCGCTACTCGGTTGGAGCCATCACTTTTGACAAAAAAGCCCGCACGATCACCATCCCCGCCGCCGTCAACATGACTGGCGAAGCGGTGGAATACGTTCTCGTCAGCCGCCACGGCAAGGTACACGAGTCCGTTTTCATCACCGATGCCGACGCCCGCGACATCCACCTCGCCGCGCTGCTGATGGGCATGAAACCCGCCGCCGACCTCGGCCCGGAAAACGCCGCCGCCACAGTTCGCAGCGGAGCCGCCGCCATCGCCTGGGCCGAGTGGGACCGCAACGGCCCGCCGGCCAGGGTTTATCTCAACGAAACGGTCAGCCTAAGCGACCCGTCAAGCGGCGAAAACACCGGAACCCTGCCCTCCGGCGCATGGTTATACAATGGCTCGCGCATCGAGCCGGACGGAACCTTCGCCGCATCGCGCGGCGGCTCGATCATCTCGATCATACGCGACGACGACGCCCTCGTGAACAACCCCGGAGCGTCCCGCGACAACGACGAGATCCACACCCCCAACGCCGAAGCGCTGCCCAAAACCGGCCACCCGGTGCGCATCACCCTGCAGTTGAAATGATCAGGCGGGGCGGAGGCTGAGGGGGAGATGGCCGGTGAAAGACTGGCGCGAACCGGCCGCCGCTCCTCACATGAATCCGGTCACGGAGTGGATATCCGCGGACATCCCGGATCTCGTCATCCGGCAAGGTTTGGCCGTTCTTCGCCAGTCACCGAACATCGTTGCATATCGCTCCCCTCCGCTCCGTCACAGCCAACCGAAATCCCCGGCTTTTTCCATTGCCCATACCACACGGATTTTCATATCTCCCCATTAGCGAATAAAAAGGTTTGTCCTCCTTGAATCATGTCTAACCACCTCCTCAAATTCCAGATCGGCCCCGTCCAGGACTTCATCGCCGCCGCCCGCTCCACCCGCGACCTGTGGAGCGGCAGCTACCTGTTCGGTTTCCTCGTCGCGGCGGGCATCCGGCATCTTCAAAAAAACAACGCCGAACTCATCTTTCCCAATCCCGGAGAACAACCGTTGCTGGGCGATCCGGAATCCTGGAAAAGTCTCCCCGACCGGAAAGCACTCCTCACTCCCAACCTCCCCAACCTCTTCGTCGCCACCATCCCATCGGAAGGAGCGAAAAAACTCGCCGAAGCGGTGAAACAGGCCATCACCGAAGAATGGCGCACCATTGCCAATGCTGTTTGGAGGAAACACGGTGAACTCGGCATCCACGCCAGCAAAAAAACCGTCTTCGACAACGCCGTCAAAAACCACCTCTCCATCGCCTGGCAGATCACCCCGATTGAAGCCGATTACGCCAAAGCATACCAAGACAACGGCAAACACCTCGACGCCGTGCGCCAGCTTCGCGACTTCGACGCTTGGGGAACCGGCCAATGGACAGTCGGCGGCGAAAAGGACTCCCTCACCGGCAAGGAGGAAGCCCTGTGCGGGGGAACGGATTTTCGCGACGCCATGTCGAAAAAGGATGGGGAACTCTTTGCCCTCTTCAAACACTCCGACCACGTCGGGGCCATCACCCTCGTCAAGCGCATCTGGCACCTCGCCTACCTCAGTGAAAAGAAAAATCTGAACACCCGATCAAAATCATTCAACATCCGCTCCATCCCCGCCATCGCCGCCCGCCAAGACGAACACGACGACGAAGGGGAACCGCAGGAAAAAACCACCGGCGACAAATACATCGCCGCCATCGCCTTCGACGGCGATTCCATCGGCGCTTGGGTCAATGGCGACAAGCTGCCGGACACCGCCGGTCTTCGACAGCACCACGAAAATTTCAGCCGCTGCCTCAGCGATTTCGCTTTGAAGCGGGTTCGCGCCATCGTCGAAGAGGAAGTCGATGGCACCGACAAGGAGGGCAATCCAATCCAAGTCCCCCTCGGCCAGCTCATCTACGCCGGAGGCGACGACGTGGTAGCCCTCGTCCCAGCCGATGAGGCCATCCAGATTGCTAAGGAGCTTCGCGAAGCCTTCCGCGACGCCACTGGCACCATCGAAGGCGAGAACGGCGAAAAACCCGACGCCTCCGCCGGCATCGCCATCGCCCACATCCACTCGCCCCTGCAGGATCTCATCCGCGCCGCCCAAAAAGCGGAAAAACGCGCCAAAACCGAAGTCGGACGTCCCGCCTTCTCCGTCACCCTCATGAAACGCTCCGGCGAAATCACCGAATGGGGCAGCCAGTGGGTCTCCGGCGGAGTCGAGCTTTATCAAGCCATCGCCGAACGGCTCGATGATGGGAGACTCAGCGCCAAATTCCCCCACCGCGTCTGCCAGTTGCTGGAGCCTTATCTCACCGTCCGCAGCGGACTTTCCAAGCAAACCGACGCCATCGACGACGCCACCGCCAAAGACCTCATCACCCGCGAGTTCGCATTCGCCATCGAACGCCAGTCATCCCCGGACCACAAGAAAAGCAATCTTTCAACTCTGGCCGGGATGGCTGAAACGTATCTTGATAGTGTCCTCGCTGCCCGGCTAGTGCGCGGACAGTCAGGGAAACCGTCTGCCCTCACCGAACCCCAAGAACTCCTCGCCTCCCTCATCGGTCTCTGCACCACCGTCGCCTTCGCCCACCGCACTCAACCCCAAGCTGACAAGCAATCCGCCGCATGAACACCATCCTGCTCCATCCCACCGACGTTCTCTTCTTCAAGGACGGACGCCCCATGTCCGGCTCCCTTTCCGGTTGCGGCGCGGCCTGGCCCCTGCCCACCGTCATCAACGCCGCCTTGCACGCCGCCCTGCACCGCGCGGGGATTTCCGGCGTCCATCCACATGACCATCAAGGAGGCAACGGCATTGGAAAAGACGCCCGCAAATTCGGCTCCCTCCTCACCGCAGGGCCCTTTCCCGTGGACTCCGATCAGAACTGGTATTTCCCCCGCCCCCTCGACGCCAACATCAAAGACTCCACCGCCGTCTCCTTCCGCCCCATCGCGAACACCGGCCCGTCCAGCCTTCCGCAATGCCTGAGACTGAAATACCCCGTCGCCAACACCGAAAAAAACGCCAGCAAGGATGTCCTCGCCCCTTGGTGGAGCCTCGACGCATGGAGCGCCTACTGGAACGGCGCGGAAGCGACGGGAGAATCCCACTTCCTGTCCGACAACGCCTTCTCCGACCACGAGCATACCTACGGCATCGGCATCGCCCCTGACACCGCCACCCAAGACGGCGAACGCTTCTACTCCGCCTCCTACCTCCGCCTCAAACCCGGCTGGCGGCTCGGACTTCTCGCCGAAGCGCATGATAAAATCAGCGGCGATCCCGACAACAAACGCGATCTCCTCCACACCCTCCTCCCCAACTCCGGCACCGAAACCCCCATCCTCGTCGGCGGCCAGCAGCGCGTCTGCACCGCCACGCGGCAGCATGGCCAACCGCTGCCCTTGCCCTTGGGAGCGAGCATCGCAGGAACCCGCGTGAAATGGGTGCTGCTGACTCCGGCGATTTTTCCAGAGATCGGAGAGCATCCCGGCGGCTGGTTGCCAAGCTGGATCCGCCATACCGACGGCCAAGTGATGCTCAAAGCCGGGGACACCGCCCGGCAAGAGCGCGAAGGACGCGAGACATGGAGAAAGCGCGTCGCCGGGTTGCCGGAAATCCCCGCCCATCTCGCCGCCGCCCTCGTCGGAAAGCCCCTCCCCGTCACCGGCTGGGCCTTGCCCAACGGAACCGACCGCGAACAAGGCGGCGCGAAAAGCACCCACCTCGCCGTCCCAGCCGGCTCCGTCTATTACTTCGAGTGCGCCAGCCCCGAAGCCGCCCAAGCCCTCGCCGCCGCCCTCAACTGGCACGGCTCCCCTCAACTCCCGACTCCCGACTCTCAACTCATCAAAAACCGCCGCAGCACCCTCATGGGCGAAAAAGGCTTCGGCCTCGGCGTCTGCGGCGCTTGGAACTTCTATCCTGACTCACAGAAAACTGAACACTGAAAACTTCTCCCCGACATCCCCGGACATCCGCCGCCTCGCCAACCTTCTCCCCATTGCCTAAGCTTCACCGCAATCACTCTCAACTCTCAACCATCCACTCTCAACTCCACCGCCATGACCACCAAACTCCTCTACCTCTTCACCCGCACCCCTCTCCACGTCGGAGCCGGAGCCAGTGTCGGCGCAATCGACCAACCCGTCCAGCGCGAACGCCACACCGGGTTTCCCATCATTCCGGCCACATCGTTGAAAGGCAGCTTCGCAGACCAGTGGAACGACACCCTTGAAACCAAAGAAGATGGCGACAAGGCCAAGAAGGTGCGCGGCAAATCCACCGCCGCCTGGCTCTTTGGCTCCGACGATGCCAATAACGCCTTCGCCGGTTCCCTCATCTTCTCCGAAGCCCGCATCCTCGCCTTCCCCATCCGCAGCGCCAAGGGCAGCTACGCTTGGATCACCTGTCCGCTCATGCTTCAGCGGGCGGCGCGGGATGGAGTCATCAGCGCATATCCGTCCGATCTGTCGGAACCGTCCGATTCCCAAGCCATCTTCAAAACCGACGGCCCGCTCGCCTTGCCCGGCAACAAAATCGTCCTCGAAGAATACTGCTTCGACCACACCGGCATTTACCCGGAAGCCCTCGCCAAAGCCCTCGCCGCCCTCGTTCCCGACGATCTCTTCAAGACCATCGCCGAACGCCTCGTCATCCTCTCCAACGGCATGATGAGCCACTTCGCCACCACCGCCTGCGAAGTCGCCCAGCACGTCCGCATCGACGACGAGACCGGCACCGCCGACCCCGGCGGCCTCTTCAACCAGGAAAACGTCCCCGCCGACACCCTCTTCTACTCCGTCCTCGGCGCCACCAAGAGCCGCGTGCCCAACGGCGAATTCAAAGACAAATCCGCGGACAACGCCCTCGCCGAATTCGCTAGGAAAGTTGACGCCTTGAAAGTCTTCCAGTTCGGCGGCGACGCCTCCACCGGCCTCGGTTTCTGCTCGGTCAGGACCGATATTGACAGCACTTCCAAATCTAGCTAACTTAGCCAACCATGATCACCGCCAACATGCACGAAGCCAAAACCCGCCTCTCCGAACTCGTGAAAGCCGTCGAAGAACGCGGCGAAATCGTCGTCCTCCAGCGCAAGGGCAAGCCTGTGGCGGAGATCCATCCCTACACGCCGCCCGCCGCCCTGCCGGTTCGCCGACTCGTCCCCGACCCCGCCTTGAAGGTCGCCTTCGCGCCCGGCTACGATCCCGCCGAACCCGCCAGTGAAGACGAATGGCCGGAGGAATGCCGATGATCCTGCTCGACACTTGCGGCCTGCTCGCCTTGCAGAACGGAGGCAAGGCCCTCTCTCCCGAGGCCCGCTCCCGTTTGGAAGCCCCCGGATCGCGGGTCTTCATCTCCGCCATTTCCGCCTTCGAGATCGGACAAAAGCAAGCCGCCGGCAAACTCACCCTGCCCTGCGAACCCGACGCCTGGTTCCAAGGCATGCTCAAGCAGCATCAAGTCGAAGAAATCCCCGTCACCTCCACCACCTGCTTCGCCGCCACTTCCCTGCCTCCGATCCACAAAGACCCCTTCGACCGCATCATCATCGCCACCGCCCACCAGCACCGGCATACCATCCTCACCTCTGATCAAATCATCCCCACCTACCCCGACACTCCCACCCTCTGGTAACCGCCATGCAAAATCTCGACCAAATCCGCGCTGCCGCCGCCCTCGAGCCAGCCAAAGAACTTGATCGCTCCGCCATCAGCAAACTTCCCGGCCTGATTCTCAACAACGGCCTTCTCTCCGCCGCCGCGTTCTGCGATGCCGATGGCGGGGGAGACAATCGCGGCCATCTCAAGAAAGCCATGGTCGCCACGGCGAAGCACCTCGCCAGTCAGGGCATCGCCGCATCCAACATCCAAGACATCAGAGGTTTGATTGATGATTTGAGTAAAAAAGACTCCCTCAACCTCCAGCGTGCCACATCGGAAGCGCTCGCCTATCTTGCTTACTTGAAACGTTTTGCCAAAAAAGATTGAGCCATGCCTATCTCCATCATCTCGGACACGAGGGAAATGCTTGGCGATGACGCACGCCAATGCGCGAGCCGTTCGCTTTTCAATGACCGCTTTGCCGACCCCCAAGCCAAAGAGGACGCGCGCAAACGGTGGTTTGGCGATCTACTCAAAAAGAACGCTGAGAAAGTTGTCCGAACCGACTGGCTCCCCGCCAACGCAGCCCAACTCCACGCCCGGCTCATGTCCCGCCTCATGGTCGATCTTTCCGGCGGCGTCATGGAAAACGCCAACGTCCTGCTCGACCGCTACGGCTTGCCCTATATCCCCGGCAGCGCCGTCAAAGGCTGCGCCCGCCGCATGGCCTTGCAAGCCCTGCATGATTGGATTTCCTCCCAGAATACTCCGGGCAGCGAAGAACGCCCCGCCGAAGACGACGCCTGCGCCCCCTGCTGTTTCGAAGATACCGACAAACCCTTTGCCACTCCCGCCCACATGCTCGCCGCCATCGCCCGCGTCTTCGGCTGGGTGGAAACCGATTGGGATGCGGGCAAAAAGGATGGCCGGTGGAAATCCGACTTCGCCTGGGCCTGCGCCGCCACCTCTTCCGCCCCAACGGGGCAAATCATCCCAGCCCAGGGCAGCGCCCTGGGTAATGCCAACCCCACGGAACCAAGCCCTGAAGGGGCGGCACAACAAGTCCGCTCCCTCTTCACCACCGCCCGCGCCCTCCTCCCCAGTCACAAAACCTTCGCCGGCACCATCGCCTTCCTGCCCGCTTCGCCGAACGCAGACCCCGGTCTCGAACTCGACGTCGTCACCCCGCATCACACGAAATATTACCAAGGCGAACTCGAAACCGCCACCGACACCGAAGACCCCATCCCCGTCTATTTCCCCGCCGTCAAACCACAGGGCGGAAGCGACTACTTCACCTTCCCCCTCATCCCCCTCCGCCTCGCCAAAAAAGGTGATCTGGACTTCGCCAAACGCTGGCTCGCCTACGGACTCGAACTGTTCGGCCTCGGCGCGAAAACAGCGGCGGGTTATGGCTGGTTTGACGCCTCCGATGAACTGAACCAGCAAATCAAAAAGCGCATCTCCAACCACATTCAAGCAGCCAAAGAAGAAGCGCAACGCAAAGCCGATGCTGAAAAAGCAGCGCAGGAAGCCGAAGCACAGCGAAAAGCCAAAGCCGAACTCGCAGCCTCACTTGAAGGACTGACTCCCGAACAGCAGGAAGACAAAAAACTCGAACTTCTCAACGACGCCCAGTTCGACAATAAAGTGCGCAATTTCTGGAAAGAAACCAAGAGAGGTGGGCCATCGGAACCCGAAAAAGCCGCCATCGTCCGGGCTTTGCGCGGCCCTCGCCTCGCCTACTGGCAAGACTTCAAAACCAAAGCCACCAAAGGCGATCTCGCCACGGCGGCAAACGCCATCCGCACCCTCAACAAACAACTCAACGGAGACAAAATGCCATGATCCGCCAAACCTACCATTTTGAAATCATCACCCCCTGCTTCTGCGCGGGAGCGGATCAGTCCAAAGCCGAAATCCGAGCCGCCTCCATCCGAGGGCAACTGCGGTGGTGGTTTCGCGTTCTCGGCGGATTCAAATCGCTCGCTCCGACGAGCCTCCGCGAACAGGAAATCCTCGTTTTCGGTTCGGCCGCCGGAGACGAAGGAACAGCTGGAGTAATCTCGGTGCGGGTAAATGCCCAGAATCTGGTATCGAACAAAAAAGACGGCCAACAACTCGGACACGCCAACTTTTCCGATCCTGCATTTCTTACTTTTCCCATCCAATCACGTGAAAAAGGAGGGCAAAAAACCAGCGATGCGTCACGCGGAGTCATCGAATCGGGCAGGTTCGATCTCACGATACTTTGCAAATCCTCAATTCCATCTCCGGAGGATGTCCAAGCATTGCTCGTATGCTTTGGGAACCTTGGTTCGCTCGGCTTCCGCGCCCGGCGAGCGATGGGAGCCTTGGCCTTCGTCAAGCAACCTTCAATGGGCCATCGGGAAGCGCTCTCCCGTTTTGAAAAACCCGGGAATTTGATCATCAAAAAACAATCCGCTACCTCATCAAAAAACGCCATTTCCGTGCTTGGCGGTTGGCTCAAATCCTGCCGGGCGCATGGACGTTCAGGGCATAACCAAAAGGAACAAGGAAGCTCCTACTTCCGCTTTGCAAAACAAGATCACGACATCGGCTACAACCTTTCCGGCACCCAAAGTAACCCTGCCTATCGAGCCGCGCTTGGCTTGCCGATCATTCAACGAACCGGCAAGGGAACAAACAACTGGGAATGGGATGCCCAACGCAATAAAGCAAACGGTCGCTTCGCCTCTCCTGCTCTTCTCCGCCCCCACAAAGACTCGCAAGGCAACTGGCACGCCCTCGTCATCTTTATCGAAGCTCTCAAATGGCCCGCTAATAAGCAGGTTTTTCTCAACGGCCAGCCCCGCGCCGTCTCCCTCGACCTCTACCACGCCATGAAGAACGATCCCGTCTTGCGCCCATTCCCATGAGGCCGACCCCATCAGACCGATCCGCCCGATCAGACAAATCAGATGCGTCTCTCGCGCCCCGCAAGCGGCTGCGGCCGTCTGGTGGTTACCGGAAGACGGCCAGCTTCCAGACCGCCACCCTCATCTACGACGCCACCTACTGGTTTTGCGAAAAGTTCCTCGACTCGCGCTCCCGCACCGTGGACCAGATGATCCAGGCCGCCCGCAGCGGGCGGCAGAACATCGCCGAGGGCAGCCGCGCCGCCGCCAGTTCCTCCCAGACCGAACTGCGCCTCGTCAACGTGGCGCGGAGCAGCCTTGAGGAACTGCTCCTGGACTACGAGGACTACCTGCGCCACCGCCGACTGCCCCAGTGGGCGCCGGACTCCCCCGAAGCCAGCGCCGTGCGCGCTGTGGCCTCCGCCGCGCGCAAGCGCAATAAAGATCCGTCTGATCCGCCCGATCTGACGGATCTCACCGACCAGCAGCGCCACGCTCTCTACGTCCGCTGGCTGGAGCACGCGGACCCCGCCGTGCGTGCCAATGCCATCATCTGCCTCATCCACCAGGCGAACTACCTGCTCGACCAGCAGATCGGCGCCCTGGAGCGCGCTTTCATTGAGGACGGCGGCTACTCCGAGCAACTGGCCGTCGCCCGCCTCGCCGAAAGGGAACGCCGCCGCTCCCGTAAAGATCAGACCGATCCGCCGGATCAGACTGATCTTTCCAAAATCCCGCGCTGCCCGCAATGCGACGCCGCCATGGTCCTGCGCACCGCCAAAACCGGCAAAAACGCCGGCGGCCAGTTCTGGGGCTGCACCGCCTACCCGGACTGCAAGGGCGTCGCGCCCGTGTAAGCGATTGCCCCTTGGAAGCCGTGGAGCGTTTCATCGAGCGGCATCGCCAGCCTTGCCCCGGAAGCTCGCGACATCCCCGGACATCCGCCCGCTCGATTCCGGCACGAGGAGAAACCACCTTCATGGCATGATCCTCCTCGGCAACAGCTTCCCGCTCACCCTCATCCGCCGCCGCGCCGTCATCGGGCCGCGCCCGCTGGCCGATCTGCAAGCCGCCGCCGCGCAACACGGCTTCCTCTCCTACTGGGGCCACGCCAACACCCTGCCTGCCGCGCGCGCCGTCCTCGGTTTCGACCCCGCGCCGCCGGGTCATCGCCCGGCGCTCACCCTGTCCCCGGATCAACTCCCCACCCTCGAAGACCGCACCTTCACCGAAGTCTGGGTGCTCTCCCCGGATTACGCCCCCGGCTTCAGACCGGAGATCGGCAAAGAGGTTTCTGCGGAGAGCATCGGGGGATGGCAGGTGCTGCGGATTTCATTTTCCCGATGCCGACAGGACTTGACCAAGAACCAGACCGGATTTACCATCCTGACATGACCAGCGCAAACCTTCATGAGGTCAAGTCGCGCCTCGCCCATTACGCCCGCCTCGTCAAAGCCGGGGAAACCGTCATCCTCTGCGAGCGCAACAAGCCCTTCGCCGAGATCCGCCCGCTTCCCGGCGTCGGCAAACCCCCGCCCAAGCGCAAGCTCGGCCTCATGAAAGGTTGGTTTCCGGTTCCCGACGATTTCAACGAACCGGATCCGGACATTGAGGACGCCATCGAAAACAATCCGATCTTCCCCGACATCAAAGCTCCTTCCTCTCCCTCCGAGCCATGACCGTGCTGCTCGACACGTGCGTCTTCCTCTGGCTGGCCGACGAGAAGCACCGCCTTTCCAACACCGCCCGGACCCTCTTGGAGGACGCCTCCAACACCCTGCGGCTCCACCAGGCCAGTCCGTGGGAAATCCAGATCAAGAACAGCCTCGGCAAACTGCCGCTGCCCCACCCGCCGCGAATCGCCGTGCCGGAAGCCATCGAACGGCTCAAGCTGGAATACCGCACCTTGGACGACGACACGGTCTACACCCTCGAAAAACTCCCCCACCTCCACCGCGACCCCTTCGACCGCCTTCTCATCGCCCACGCCGTCCACGAAGGACTTCCCATCGTCACCCCCGATCCTCTGATTCATCAATACCCCGTGCGCACCCTTTGGTGAACGAGTCGGCAAACTCCGCAACCGGTCCTCCATACGTGTCCGGGCATGTCCCCGGATGTCCATGAGCTCGCTTTTGACACAAGCCTGCGCTACTTTCCCAAACTATCACAAGCCATGCCCTACACCAATCTCATCCTCACCGCAGGTATCTCGTCCTTTGCCTCAAGAAATATTTTTGGGGTGCGGTTCCGGGAACCGGGCAGTCCCTTGACATTTCCGAACGGACAACAAAACCCCGTCGCAGCCGACAAAATCCTCACAGATGATGCTCTGCAACAAGCCTGCCGGGAATGGGCATCCCCCTTGCTCCTGCAGCAGCTCGATCCCTCCGCCATTTCCGCCGAGTTCTCTGTGCTGCACGCCATTGTCAGACAGGGAAAAGGACTGTCTCCCGGCGCAGTGGTTCATCTCGTCCACACTCCGACCTTGGGTGGACGATTGGCAGTGATCCTGCAGCAGGAATTACTGTCGTCATTGCTCGGCATCCAGCTTCATCCTGTGGAACTGAGCATCCCCTTTGATCCATCGCAACCCGGAGGCTTGGCACTCGCCAGTGGATCCTTTATTGGCCAGATCAGCCGTCTCCTCCAGGGAAACGATCCACGGCAGGCCGCCTTTGCGCCTATCGGCGGTTACAAATCCATGGTGGCGCTCGGCCATACCGCCGCATCTTTTCATGGCTTCCCCTCGCTGTATCTGCACGAAGACAGTCAAGTGCTGCAGGAAATCGCTCCGGCTCCGGTGAGCATCTCACCGCAAGTTCGAGCAGCAGTCGGTGCCACGGCTCTTCGTATTGGAAACGGTGCCGATCTCCATCAACTTAATGAAGAGGAAAGACGCATCGTGGACGCGCACACATCATTCTTCACCCGGATCGATGATCTGGTGGAACTCAACGAACTCGGGCAGTATCTGCGACTCAACGAACTCCCCGTCCTACTCTCTCCGCAGGCGGTGACAGCCTATCGTGAAGATCAACATTTGCTGCGAAACCAGATTTTTCAGATTCGCGATATCGCCGTCGTGGATCCTGATCACAAGGGCATCAACCATGATCTCACATCCACTCACGGTCGGAACCACCCTTGGCGGCTGGCCCGTATGGGACAAGGGATACGTATCGTCTGGCAGACCACCCGCGAGACCTTGCTGATACAGCAAATCTGGAGGAATCACGATCAATATGAAAAAGAAGCCGCAGGTGTTGTCACGCAATCGCTTCCAGCGGCGTTGACCGGATTTCGTTCATTGTCAGAGATCTGAGACACTGGCGGTCCATCCCCAAATCCCTCCCCCATGACCACCACCCTCGTCGCCGTCAGCGGGATGTCGCCCGCCATCGTCACCGAGAGCCTCTGGGCGCTGGCGCAGGAAACCCCGCCCACGATTCCCGACGAAGTCGTCGTCATCACCACCAGCCGGGGCGAAAGCGACATCCAGTCCCAGCTCCTCGCCCCGATGGCGGAGTGGGGGAACCAAAGCGTCTGGCAAACCCTCCGGCACGACCTCCTCGAACGCGCCGGACTCCCGGCCGGTTCGCCAAAGCTCCAGCTCTCCGTCCGCACCATCGACCTCCCCGATCCCGCCGCCGGCGTCCGCCGCCCGGCCCCGGACCTCCGCACCCGCGCCGACAACGACGAGGCCGCCAATTTCATCGTCCAGACCCTCGCCCCTCTTTGCGATGCCGCCGACCAGCACGTCGTCGCCTCCATCGCCGGCGGCCGCAAGACCATGGGCGCCCTGCTCTACGCGGCCATGAGCCTGCTGGGCAAGGAAAGCGACCGCGCCACCCATGTGCTGGTCAGCGAACCCTTCGAGAACTGCCGGGGGTTCTTCTATCCCGCTCAGCCCCATCAAGCGCTCGAAGCCCGCCCTTTCGGCCAGCCAGCCACCTCCGTACGGGCCGAGGACGCCGTCATCGAGCTGGCCGACATCCCTTTCGTGCCCCTGCGCAACAAGTTCAGCGAACTCGACGAACCCCGCCGCACCTTCGCGGGGCTGGTCGCGGCCTATTCCAAAGCACGACGCGGCGAGTTGCGGCAACCGCCGTGTCTGAGCCTGGACTCGGAGGAGGGAGTCCTCTCCGTCGAAGGCCGCCCCATCGCGCTCGCCGGACGCGACTTGCTGATCGCCGCCTTCCTGCACGAACGAGCCCTCGGGGGGCACCCCCATTTCGCCAACAAGGACAGGGCCAAAGCCGAACTCGCCGACTTCATGTCCCGATGGAAGCGGGAGCACCCCTTTCATCAGGCCGTCGCGAGGCTTTCGGGCGGCGCGGCCGGCATCGACGACATCCCAAAGGCCTTGGCCTCGCTGCGTAAAAAGCTCAAAGCCGCCGGGCTGGCCGCCGCCATCCCCTATCTCGCCCCCGAGCGCAGCCGCATCGGCTTCGACCTGCTCCCGGGCTGATCCACAGTCCTCCGTCCTTTGCGGACATCCCCGGACATCCCGCCGATGGCCCTCCCCTACGGGCCATGCCATCGTCGCAGGCGTGCGTGTCCACGTCGGGCTGAAAACTGAACCCTGAAAACTTCCCCCCTCCCTCCCCCTATGCCCACCGCCTGCGTCAACACCCCCGGCTGCGTCGTGCGTCTCGTCTCGGAGCGCTTGCAAGTCCACGGCAAAAACGAGTCGGGCGCGTCCACCGTGCTGCGCGAGATCCCCATCCGCGACCTCGAGCGCCTCGTCGCCGTCGAGGGCACGCAGATCACGGGCGAGGCGCTCGCCGCCCTGCTGCGCGAGGAGATCCCCGTCGCCTTCCTCGGCTGGAACGGCCGCTACCTCGGCGGGTTCCACCCGACCGCCCCGGCGCACGGGGCCTGGCGGCTGCGCCAATACCGGGCCACCCTTGACCCCGCCTTCGCCCTCGCCGTCGCAGGCCGGCTCGTCGTCGCGAAAATCTACAACCAGCGCCGCGTCGTGCAGCGTCTCGCCGCGAACCGGGGCAGCGACGCGGTCGCCGCCGATCTCGCCCATCTCGAAGCCCTCATGCGCGAGGTCTACCGCGCCGACTCCATCGAGCGGCTGCGCGGCTACGAAGGGGCGGCGGCGGCCCGCTACTTCCCGGCCTGGGCGCGTTTCCTGCCCGAGGCCTTCCCTTTCGAACGGCGCTCCACCCGGCCTCCCCTCAACCCGGTGAACGCCTGCATCTCCTTCGGGGCGACCCTGCTCTACAACGAAGTCGTCTCGGCCATCCACGCCCGGGGACTCGACCCGGCCTTGGGCCTGCTCCATGCGACCGAAGACGGGCGCTGGTCGCTCGCCCTCGATCTGATGGAGCCATTTCGCCCCGTTCTCGTCGAAGCCCTCGCCCTCGACGCCTTCTCCCACCAGATCCTCAACGAGAAGCACTTCCGCCCGCACGAGGGCGGGGTCTATTTGAACGACGAGGGAAGGGCCAAGTTCATCGTGCAATACGAACGGCGCATGGAGCGGCAGTTCATGAGCGAGTTCGCCGGCCACCGCACCACCCTTCGCCAGCAGCTCGAGGATTCCGCGGCGCGTTTCAAACGGTCCTTGGAGGATCCCGCCGCCTTCGAGGCTTTCGTGATGAATTAGGTTTTTGTTCTTGGTTCTTCGTTCTTGGCTTCTCGTTCTTCGTTCAACTTCTCCTTCGTTTCCACTGACGACGACCTTCGTTTTGTCCACCTTTCACTTTATACCTTTCACCTTTTACTCCCCCTCCCCCATTCGCCGATGTCCTCCGACCCTCCTACCCTTGGCTGGTGGCACGAGGCCTTCGCGCCCCTGCCCTACGAACGCTCAGCCCCCGGAGAGAAAGAGATGCTCACCCTCGTCGCCTACGACATCACCGCGCCGAAGCGCCTCGCGCGGGTCGCGAGGATCTGCGAGGACTACGGGGTGCGGGTGCAGTACAGCCTCTTCGAGTGCCGGCTCGAGACGGGCGAGTTCGAGGATTTCTGGCTGAAGCTACTCGAGGAGATCGACGAGGGGGAGGACCGGCTCGTCGCCTACAAGATCGACGCGAAGGCGGCCAAGGAGACCCTCACCGCCGGGACGATGGTTTGCTCGGAGAAGGTGGTGTGCTATCTGGTATGATAGGCGGAGGCGGCGTGGGGCCCAGGTCGCGAGCCGGGATCCTGGAAAAACCGGGGGGTCGAGACCTGGTGTCGCAAATCTTTGAAAACCAATACAAAAGAAAAGAAATTCGATCTGCGAGGGGCGGAGAGGGGGTGGCGACCGCACCGATGCCCGACTTGTCAAATCGCCCTCGCGACCGATTTCGGATTTGCGCGGTTGGCGTTCATGGGGTTAGAAATGGGGAGTCCCCTCAGGACACACAGCCGAAAGGCATTGAAGACACTTGCCAGCCGCCGGACTTTCCCGAGCCTCCCATGATGTCCCCTCAGGACACACAGCCGAAAGGCATTGAAGACCCTTTTCCAAGGCGGCGTTTGCGATCGCTTTCTACGGTCCCCTCAGGACACACAGCCGAAAGGCATTGAAGACTAGGTGTGGCCGGCGGGCGTTTCATTGGCGGATGGCATGTCCCCTCAGGACACACAGCCGAAAGGCATTGAAGACGGGTGAATGAGTGGGTCGGTGTCGATGAGCCAGATGTTGTCCCCTCAGGACACACAGCCGAAAGGCATTGAAGACCATCGAAATCGAAAATCCAGTCCTCTTGCGGAGCATCTTGTCCCCTCAGGACACACAGCCGAAAGGCATTGAAGACGTCGCCGAAAACCGGCAAAGCAAGGTATTGCTTGCGTCCCCTCAGGACACACAGCCGAAAGGCATTGAAGACCCTCCGGGTGAGTGTGCAAACCGTGCCAAGTTCCGGAGTCCCCTCAGGACACACAGCCGAAAGGCATTGAAGACGTTAGTAACCAGAAGAGAATCGTTCCCGTCTATTTGTGTCCCCTCAGGACACACAGCCGAAAGGCATTGAAGACGTTCCGCGCCGGACGAAAAGGCCCCAAGGCTGGCAAGGTCCCCTCAGGACACACAGCCGAAAGGCATTGAAGACACTTTGTTTTCTACGGTGTTTCGTTGTCTGGCGTCAAGTCCCCTCAGGACACACAGCCGAAAGGCATTGAAGACGGGGCGTTCCCAGCCGATATCCTCGGCGACGGCTGCGAGTCCCCTCAGGACACACAGCCGAAAGGCATTGAAGACTGCGGGCTTGGATTTCGTGGTTGTCTCCGTGGCACCCGTCCCCTCAGGACACACAGCCGAAAGGCATTGAAGACATGGCGAGTAAGGACGACATGACGGAGGGACGACGGCGTCCCCTCAGGACACACAGCCGAAAGGCATTGAAGACGGCGGGATATTTTTAAGAAGGTGCACGATTTTGATTTTGGTCCCCTCAGGACACACAGCCGAAAGGCATTGAAGACGGATCATTTTCTCTTTCGGGTTAGCCTTCATTTTCTTGGTCCCCTCAGGACACACAGCCGAAAGGCATTGAAGACCAGACAAATTCGCCGTCTGTTGAGGTGGAGAAATTTGTCCCCTCAGGACACACAGCCGAAAGGCATTGAAGACGGCGGGATATTTTTAAGAAGGTGCATGATTTTGATTTGTCCCCTCAGGACACACAGCCGAAAGGCATTGAAGACCTTTCCTGGTTTTTGTTGGTATTTCAACTGAGCGGACAGTCCCCTCAGGACACACAGCCGAAAGGCATTGAAGACGCGGCGGTCCCAATGTCCTTTCTCATCCGCCAATTTGTCCCCTCAGGACACACAGCCGAAAGGCATTGAAGACAATGCGGCACTCCTGTGAATATTTCATTTTTGTATATGGTGTCCCCTCAGGACACACAGCCGAAAGGCATTGAAGACTGATGCGTGACAATGATTTCTTGTGCCATGATGTGCCTGTTTCCCAAACAAGGAATTTTGCCGGAAGGCATTGGAGTTCCCGTTCATAGGGTTGGGACTGGTAGTCCCAGCCACATCCCGGCAGGGATCGAGCCGAAAGAGATTGGCGCCACGCCAGGTACTTGGGCGGACTGAAGTCCGCGCTCCGCGGGCGATGGGGCGTGCAGCCGGATGAATCCTAGCCCTATCCGCTATGCACGATCTCCAATCCCGGCCAGGGCGCGGGGTTGGGGATCGGCGCGACGGGTGGCGAGGGCTTCGACGGCGACGAGGCAGACGTCGTCGTCGTAGTGGCGGCGTTTTTGCCAGGAGGCGACGTCGCAGACGATTTTGGCGGGCATGGCGGCCATGGGGCCGTCGAGGGCCTGGTCGAGGCTGCGGATGAGGTTGTCGGTTCCGAAGGGCAGGCCTTCGGGGTTTTCGGCCTCGGTGGCGCCGTCGGTGAAGAGGAGGAAGATTTCGCCGGACTTGAGCGGGGATTCGGAGGTTTGGTAGGTGGCGCCGGCAATGAGGCCGAGGGCGGGTTGGTGGGGCGGGGCGTCCCAGAGGGGTTTGGGGTCCTTGCCGGAGCCGCGGCGGACGCGCAGGGGGGCGGGGTGTCCGGCCACGGCCCAGGAGGCGGTGCAGGAGCGGGTGTCGAGCACGAGCAGGAAGGCGGTGACGAAGAGGGTCTGGCCGCTGCGCCGGACGATCTCGTGGAGGTGGCGGTTTATTTCCGTTAGGAAGGAGCCGGGCGAGGCGGCGGTCTGCGAGTGGTGGCGGACGAGGGCGCGGAGGATGGCGGTGACGAGGGCGGAGCGGGCGCCGTGGCCCATCACGTCCGCGATGAGGATGCCGGTGCGGTGGGAATCGAGTTCGATGATGTCGAAGAAGTCTCCGCCGACGGTGGCGGCGGGTTGATAGAAGTGGGCGAACTGGAGGCGCAGGGGGAGCGTGGTGTTTTCGTCCGGCTCGGGGTAGCGCGAGGGCATGAGGGCGTTTTGGAACTCGCGGGCGAGTTCGAGATCCTCGCGGATGACGGAGGTTTTGGCGGCGACTTCGGATTCGAGTTCGCGCTGGTAGCTGAGGACGCGCGAGGTCATGACGGCGAGATCCGCGGCGAGGGTTTCCACTTCGTCTCCGGTGTGGATTTCGAGGATGCGGCGGAGTCCCTCCTCGGCCTTGAGGTGTTGATCTCCGGGGCGTCCGGCACCGGGGCCCGGGTGCTGGTGGAGGCGCGCGGTCTCGGCGATGGAGCGGGCGGCCTTGCCGAGCACGGCGAGCGGCTGGAGGATCTTGCGGCGGATGAGGAAGAATCCGGCGAGGGCGCAAAGGGCGATGAGGGTGGCGGCGGCGATGCCGATTCTGAAAAATCCGGCGCGCAGCGGACCAACGACGTCATCGCGAGGGGAGGAGAAGAAGATGAAGGCATTGGGACCGTGGGCAGGGGTGCGGCCGGTGGCGACGAATCCGGCCATGCGGGTTTCCCGCGGACCGTTGCCGACAAGTTTCCAGCCGGTTTCCTGCCGACGGATGGCGGCCATGGTTTCCGGGGAGAGGTTGGTCCGGTGGTCGCCGCCCGGGGAACTGGCGAGCACCCGGCCATCCGGCAGCAGGATTTCCCAGCGCTGGCCGGCCGAGTCCCCATGGAAACCGAGGCGCGGGAAGAGCGAGGTGACATCCACGGACATTTTGACCACTCCGGCTCCGGCCGCGGCGGGATGGGGTGGGATGGAGATATCGATGGAGAAAACGCCGGAACTGGCGTCGAAGCGGAGCTGTTCGGCAAGTTGTTGATCTGATTTCAGGCCCATGCCCCGTTTCCACCAGTCTTCATCGGACTGGTCGTAATCGCTGGCCATTCCGGTGGCGGCGATGAGCCGGCCGTGGCTGTCGGTGGCGAGGATCTCGGCGCAGGCGGGATGACCGGCCTGGTAGCGTCGCAGGGAGAGCGACGCGGGGTTGTCGAGAATGGCGCGAAGCCGGGGGTCGGTTTCCGTTAGAGAGGTCCAGACCTGTTCGAGCCGTGCGGTCTCGGCGGAGATTTCCCGCCTGGGGCGGCCGGCCAGCCTGAGGTTTTCCCCGCGCATGTGGTTGGCGAGCGCGGGGTCCGCGGCGAGGTGGGTGCGCAGGGTATCGCCCTGGGCGCGCACGGAGGCATCGAGGGCGCGGGCGAGCGAGCGGGCCTGCATCTGATGGAGTTTCCCCCGCTCGCTGAGGAGGTGGCGGTAGCCGGAGCTTTCAAACACCGCGAGGCCGACCAGAAACGGCAGGGCCGCCGCCACCAGCAATGCGACGACGAATTTGCCGCGCAGGCCCAGTTTTCCGGGTTTCATTCCAAGGGGTTTATCACTCGGCGGGATGGAAGCGCCAGAGAGAAATGCGCGACCTGTGGCTGGGCGGCCGAGGTGGGGAAAATCCCGGCGATTGGCGTCCATTCGCGGTTAAAAGCACATCAAATCCCTGCGCTTGCTCCCTAACTTGATCGCCGCGCGCCCGACCATGGAAAATTGACGTTGCGGAAAGGCTGGCGACGGGTTTCCCTCTCGCCGCTGTCAGGGGCCGCGGAGGTCCGGCAGGCGAACCCCGCCAGGCCTTGATCGGAGCAACGGTAGTCTGTCCTGGCTTGCCGCAGATTCCCTGGCAGCGCTTTTTCCTACGGAGACACCGGTTCGTAAACCACCAGGCTGGAGGGTGGCGCGGGCAGGCGCAGCGGTCCGGCGGCGTCCATGCCACCGGGGGCGGGCGCGGGGCCGGTGCCGATGGTGAGTGCCGGTTTGAGGATGCGGCCGGAGCCCTGAAGCGATGAGGGCAGGCGCATGCTCATGTCCGCCGCGCCGGTGACGCGGGGTTTGTCCGACGCGTTGATGACGACCACCGCGAAGTCCGCTCCGTCGTTCGCGCTGCGGGCGAAGGCGAACACGCCGTCGTCCTCACTGCCGGAGCCGCTGTCCACCCACAGTGGAATGATATCTCCGGTGCGCAGGACCGGGAGCCTGGCGCGCAGGGCGGCGAGTTGTGATATCTCGCGGAAGGAGGCGGACCCGCGCACTTGCGACAGGGTGGGGCCGTCCTTGCGGCGGAAGAACATCAGGCGTCCGGTCTCGCCATCCTCGCCGATTTTTCCATCAGGGTCCGGAAGTGAGAATTCCGTGCCATAATACAAACAGGGGATGCCGGGCAGGGTCATGACAAGTCCCTGGGCGAGGCGGTTGCGGCGCTCGGTTACGCCGGAGACGCGGAAGCGGTTCAGTCCGTCGTGGTTTTCGATGAAGGTGATCATTTTCTGCCGCGAGTTCAGTCCGTCCGGACCGGGGTTCGGATTGTAGAAAGGACGTCCGGCATCATCGGCGGCGCTGCGTGTGGCGAGGGATTTTTCGAGCTGGTGGGCGGTGCCGAAACGCGCGCCCGGATGGCGGAGGAACTCGCGGGCGGTGAAGCAGAAGTTGAAATCGAGCACCGAGTCGAGCGCCGGATCCTCGCGGCGCGGCCAGTCGGAGCGCCAGGTGTAGCGGCCGAGCACGGCCGGGTTTCCATCGTAGATCTCGCCGAAGAGCAGCTTCTCCGCGGCCTGCGGGCCGAGGCGCTTGCGCAGGCGTTCGGTGAAGGCGTCCCAGAATTCGTGGTGGACGTGCTTGACGGTATCGATGCGCAGGCCGTCCACGCCCACGGTGGTGAGGTAGAAATGATAGATCTCCACGAACTCGTCCACCAGGGCGTCGAATCGCGGGCCGTCGGGATGGGTCCAGAAATCGCGCAACGAGAAGAAGTCGCACATCACTTCCTCGCCGTCGCTCTTGCCGAGGCTGTCATGGGAGAAGCCCTTGCGGCCGTATGAATCGATGTCGGCGAGCGCGCCCCTGGTGGCAATGCTTGTGCCTAACAGGTTTCGCGGGCCGTCCGGCATGGCGCGCGCCGCGTTCCACTTCGGAACGTCCACCCACCTGGCATTGTCATAATAGCCGTCCCGTATGAAGGGCTGCACCCATTCCTCCTTTTTGGAGTAATCAAAAACACCGTTGCCGTTGGCATCATAATGGAACACCGGGCCGGCGTGGTTGAGCACCACGTCCTGGATGACGCGCACGCCCCTGGATTTGGCGAGTTTCACGAAGTCCCGATAATGTCGCATGCGGCCCTCGGCGCTGTCGGGATACTCCCCGCCGGCGAGCGGGACGCGGCTGGTGAGGTGGGGATCGATGTCCAGCCAGTCCTGGGTCCAGTATCCATGGTATCCGGTTTTCCATCCGCCGAGGTCGTAGCCGGAGCGCCAGACGTTGCGCACGACGGGGGTGAGCCAGAGCGAGGTGACGCCGAGGTCGTTGAAGTAGCCCGCCTCAAGCGCGCGTTCGAGTCCGCGGAGGTCGCCGCCGAGGTAGCGGGAGATGTCCTTCTGGTGCGGATCGTAGAGCGCGGGATCGCAGCCGGGCGGGCTGTTGTTTTCCGGATCACCGTCGTGGAAACGGTCGGTCATGACGAAGTACATCACCTCGCCGGACCAGGGGCGGGCGGCGGCGGCGGCGGCGAGCGGGAGGAAAAAGGCAAGGAATCGGAGCGTTTGCACGGTTCCAGATGTTCGCGAAACGCGGCCGGTTGGTCAATTCCGGGGCTTTTCGGGCGGTTTTTCCCGGTTTTTACGAAAATTTGAGGCGATTGCTCATCATGGGGTCTTGACATTCGTTACCGGTGTTCTGAACTCACCGGCATGGCTAAGAAACTTGCCCCCGTTAAAGAGAAATCCTCCAAGACCCAAATCCTGGACCTGATCGCAACCAACACCGGACTGAGCCGCAAGCAGGTTGGCTCCGTCGTCGAAAGCCTGACGGAAGTCATCGAGGCGCACGTCAAGAAGAACGCCGTCGGCGAGTTCCAGCTTCCGGGCCTGCTGAAGATCAGCACCGTCCGCAAGCCGGCGGTCAAGGCCCGCAAGGGCATCAACCCCTTCACCAAGGAGGAAGTGATGTTCAAGGCGAAGCCGGCGACCACCGTGGTGAAGATCCGTCCGCTGAAGAAGCTCAAGGACATGGTTATCTAACAGGTTCCGCGCGAACTCCAAAACACAACGGCCTTTCCGGGAAACCGGGAAGGCCGTTTGCTTTGGCGGGGTGACGGCGTTCAGTGTTTGCCGAGGCGTTTGACCTCATCGCCGGCGAGCAGCGCGCGGGCGTCTTGGAGCGCTGCGATCACGCGTTCGGGAAACGGGCTGCGGGCGAGGCAGTGGCGCAGGTCGTGGGAATCCAGGGCCCTGGTGTTTTCTCCGGGAAACCAGTGTCCGGCGTTTCCTAACAGATTGTGGCGGGATTTCGCGAACTCCACCATGTCGAGCGACTTGGCGTAGTTCCGGACGCGCAGGATTTCGCGGATGTGGATGTGGCCGGGGGTGTCCTCCCACTCGGGCAGGCCGTCCTGCCAGTGGTCCAGCCAGTCGCGGCCGAGTTTGCCTTCCATCTCCGCGCGCAGCCGTGCGGCGATGGGCGGCACGAGTTCATCGGCGCGGCCGAGCATTTCCACGGCGCGAACGTGCTCGTCGAAGTCGCCGGGGAGCGCCGCGCCGATGCTGAGGGTGTGGACCTCGGGGCGCATCAGGCAGTGGAGGTCGTTGAAGGCCATCGGCGAGAGCGGCGCGCAGAGCTTGACGAGTTTTTCCGGCGGTTCCTGCAGCCTGCCGCCCTTGTCGGTGGGGCTGATGATGAAGACGCCCATGTCGCGGTCCCGCGCGTCCCCGACGGCCGGCCAGTTGCGGTCGTTCACCCAATACCAGTGGAGGTTCACATAGTCGAAAGCGTCGCTGGCGATCGCCTCGCGGATGATTTCGAGCGCGGCGTGTGTTGAGAATCCGATGTGCAGGCAGCGGCCTTCGCCTTGCAGGCGGCTCGCCGCATCGAGGCAGCCGCCGGGGCGCAGGGTCCATTCGAGCAACTCGCGGTTGTTGATGCCGTGGATCGAGAGCAGATCGACGTGATCGAGCCGGAGATATTCCATCGAGCGATCGAAGGCGGCGAGGAACCCCTTCGGATCGGCGGTGGGCGCCACCTTGGTTTGGACGATGAGTTGATCGCGCGGGATGGCGGGCAGGATGCGGCCGAGCTGCATTTCCGAAGTGCCGTATCCGCGGGCGGTTTCGATGTGGTTGATGCCGAGTTCCAGCGCCCGGCGAACGGTCGCTTCCAGATTGTCCTGGTTGGCCTGTGGTATTTCCTCCGGAGGGACATCGTCCCACTTGTGCTGATAGCGCATGCCGCCGCAACTGAGAACGGGCATGGCGATTCCGGTGCGGCCGAAGCGACGGGTGATCATGGGCGCAGTCTGGCATCTTGAGGCCGGAGGGGAAGCCGGCGTTTTCGCGAATGCGCGAGCGACCGGGCACGGGGGAGGGGGACGGGTCCGGCGACGCGGATGATATTCCGGAGAAAACGAAATATAATCTGGAAGGATGACATTTTCCGGGCTAACATATGGTCATGTCCGCGGGGAAACGCGGCGGTATCGGATGAGCAAGGATGGCAGGCATGACACCGGAGGGCGGGGCGTGGTGGATGAACCGATGGACGCCAGGTTCATCGAACCGGAGGATGTTCGCCGTTTCCCCGCGCTGCGGGCGGGTCCGGACGAAGAACTATCAGGATGCGCCGAAGCCGGCGATTGCTTCGGGCTGTTGCTGGATGCGGCGCTGCGCGTTCCGGGCGTGGACCGTGGCTGGATATATGTGGCGGGTGCGGGGGAGGGGAGCGGTCGTGTGGTCGCCTGCCGCGGGCTTGGGGAAGGGCCGGCTTCGGGGGTTTCCCCACAAGCCTCCGCCTGGTTGGAGCGCGCCATGGCGGGCGATTTGTCCGGAGAAAATGCGGCGGAATCGCTTATGGAAGGTCTTTGCCCACCGGTGATCCTGCCGGTTTTCAACGAAGGCGATGTTTCCATGTATCTCGCGGTCGCTTCCCATGGCGGTGTGGATGTCCCGCGTTCCATCGTCTCCGTTCTGGAGGGCATGACATCGCTCGCGCGAGGAGCGGTGAAACTCATCCTCCATCGCGGGGAACCGGAACACAGGGTGTCGGAGAGGACGATGATGCTCCATCAGAGCGAGGCCCGTTTCAGGCAGCTCGCCGAGGCCACCTTCGAGGGCGTCGCCGTCACCGAATCCGGAATCCTGCTGGATGGCAATCCGCGGATGGCCGAGATGCACGGATACCGCCTGGAGGAAATGATAGGCAGGCCGGTCACCGATTTTGTCGCCCCCGGATCGCGGGATCTGGTGCGCCATCATATCAGCGGGGGTATCGAGGCGACATACGAATACGAGGGGCTGCACAAGGATGGCTCCACGTTTCACGCCGAGGTTCGCGCAAGCATGCGGGACTGGCTGGGCAGGAGCATCCGGGTGACCGCCATCCGTGATATCTCCGGAATCAAGGAAACCGCCGCCCGCCTGCGCTCGCTCCAAACCGAATTCCGCCACGCGCAGCGGCTGGGACTTGTCAGCGAGGTCAGCGCGGGAATCCTGCACCAGATCGGACAGCCGCTCTGTTCAATGGGCATGAATCTGTCCGCCGCCCTCCGCCGTCTGCGCGCGCCGGAGCCGGAAATCGCGGAGGCGCTGCCCATGCTTGAGGACATCGAACGGGATCTCGCGATGGTTCGCAAAACCATCTCCCGCCTCCGCGCGTTGGCGGATCCGGGGAAGCCGTCCCGTGTCAGGGTGGATCTGAACCCGATGATCGGCGATGTGTTGGGGCTCGTCGCCGAGGAGGCGGAGAGGCGGCATGTTAGAATCGATGCGGAGCCGGGCGACGGCATGACAACGGTCCATGGCGATCCCGTGCAACTCAGCCAGGTGGTTCTCATCCTGCTGAACAACTCGTTTGACGCCTGCGAGGGATTGCCGGCGGAGCGGAGGATTGTGCGTGTCCGCACTGAAACGTGCGGGGATGGCGGTTGGGTGAGGGTTTCGGTTTCAGACATGGGCGCCGGCATCCGCGCGGATGTGATGGATAACCTGTTCGCTCCGTTCCTTACCACCAAACAAAACGGGCTCGGAATGGGCTTGCGTCTCAGCCAGACCATCATCCATTCCCATGGCGGCCACATTCACGGGGCCAACCGGACGGATGAATGTGGCGCGGAGTTCACGTTTTCACTGCCGGCGCGGGTTGATGAATCCTATCCTTAGGTATAATTTACTCATCTTGATGAAATTGAAATGATTCCCCCAGTTGAAACCTTCCAACGATTCATCCTCCCCATTACCCGGCCACAATGGACATCTGTCCGGAAAGCCAAGCGATCACACGGAGAGGCACGTCGCCCGCATCTCCCGTCAGGACCCCGGAGAGCGTCTGGTTCTCGTTCTGGATGACGATCAGGCGATACTTGACGGCGTCGAGCGCCTGCTCGGTGGCCGGGGATATAATGTTAGAACCTTCAGTTGCTCCGCCGCGCTGCTGGATGCGGGACCGCCCGCCGTTCCGTCCTGCCTGATTCTTGACAATCAGCTTGGCGACGGCGCCACAGGGCTGGAGATTCATGCCGAGATCCAGCGTCTTGGCTGGAATGTGGCGACCGTTTTCCTGACCGCCCATTGGAATGTCCAATCCATCGTCAAGGCCATCCGTGACGGGGCCGACGGTTTCCTCACCAAACCCTTCGATCCCGAAGAACTCGTCGAGGCGGTGGACAACGCGTTGAACCGCGCGAACACACTCCGCGCGGACGCGCGCGCCCGTGCGGCCGCCCGTACGCGCGCCGCCCAACTGACGGATCGCGAGAGGGAAATCGTACGTTTGGTCGTGGCCGGAATGCTCAACAAGGAGATCGCCGACGAACTCAGGCTCGCGCTGGTAACGGTGAAAGTCCACCGCGGCCGGGCCATGCGCAAGCTCGGGGCGGGTAACGCCGCGGAACTCGCCCACCTTGCGGCCATGGCCGGCATTGTCGAAAATCGGGAGCGGCCTTTTGGTTCCTGAGGTCGGGCCGCTCCCGATGGGACGGATTTCCGGATCAGCGGCGGAAGCTGCCGTGGATCACCACACCGCCACGGCGGTAGTACGGCGGCGGGCAATACGCCCGGCGCGGGGCGGCGACCACCCGATTGCGCCAAATGGGGGCTCCGCAGCGTCTGTAGCCCACGCAATAACGCTCGGTGTAAACCGGAGTGCCGCAGGACCGGTAGCCGCTCACGTAAACGTGGCCGCGGTGGCGGTGGCCGGCTTCCGAAACGGGTGCCGCGGCAAACAGGGCCAGCGCGGCGGTGGCGCATGCGATGATGGTTTTCATGATCATTGGTTTGGGATTGCGTGGGCTTCGACGCACGGCTCCGGACTTTATTCGATGCCTGGTTTTCGCGGGTTTCCCCGTGGTTGACCCCGCCCGGAGGCGTTGCTAGCGTCCGCGCCCCGTCATGAGCGACTCCGCCTCCGCCTACAAAGACACGCTGACCCTTCCGCAAACGACCTTCCCGATGCGCGGGGACCTCGTGGAGAACGAACCGAAGCGCCTGGAGCGTTGGGAAAACGAGGGCCTCTACGGGAAAATCCTCGCCCGCCGCCGTGCGGAGAACGCCCCGGAGTTCATCCTGCATGACGGCCCGCCCTTCGCGAACGGCGACGTCCACATGGGCACGGCGCTCAACAAGCTGCTCAAGGACCTGGTGGTGAAGTCGAAAACCATGGCCGGTTTCGCCGCGCCCTTCGTCCCCGGCTGGGACTGCCACGGCCTGCCGATCGAGTTCAAGGTGGTCAGGGAAACCGCCGGGCTCGAGCCCGCCGAGATCCGCCGCCGCTGCATGGACTTCGCGAAGAAGTTCATCGACATCCAGCGCGGCTCGTTCCGCCGCCTCGGCGTCTTCGGCGATTGGAAAAACCCCTATCTCACCATGAACCCCGGCTACGAGGCGGACATCCTCCGCGTCTTCGCCAGGCTGGTGGAAAACGGCTGCGTCTATCAGAGCAAGAAGCCCGTGCAATGGTCCTACGGCGCGCAAACCGCGCTCGCCGAGGCCGAGGTGGAGTACAAGGACAAGGACAGCCCGGCCATCTTCGTGAAGTTTCCTCTCCGGATGAAGGTTCCGGGTTTCCCGCCCGCGTCCATCGTCATCTGGACCACCACGCCATGGACGCTGCCCGCGAACCTCGGCCTCGCCGTGCATCCGGAGTTCACCTATGTGGTCGGCCGTTTCACGAAGGACGGCAAGGAGGAGATGCTCGTGCTCGTGCGCGAGTTGATCGCCGGCCTTGAAACGAAAACCGGATACGCGCTCGCCGAATCCCTCTGCGAGTTCAAGGGCCGCCAGTTGGAAGGCATGGAGGCGCAGCATCCGTTCCTGCCCCGCACCTCGAAGGTCATCCTCGCGAACTTCGTCACCACGGAGACCGGCACCGGCATCGTCCACATCGCCCCGGGCCACGGCGCGGACGACTATGTGGCCGGCCAGCAGAACGGACTGGCCGTGCTCTCGCCCGTCGATGACGAGGGCAACTTCACCGCCGAGGTCGGATTGCCGGAACTCGTCGGCACGCACGTTTTCAAATCCAACGAGCGCATCATCGGGATCCTCGCGGAAAGCGGCAATCTGTTAGGGCAGGAGGTTTACAAACACTCCTACCCGCACTGCTGGCGCTCGAAGACCCCGATCATCTTCCGCGCCGTCGAACAATTCTTCATTTCGCTCGAAACCCTGCGCGGCAAGGCGCTGGAACAGATCGACCAGGTCGAGTGGCTGCCCGCGTGGGGCCGCAACCGCATCCGCGGCACCGTCGAGGCGAGGCCGGACTGGTGCATTTCCCGCCAACGCACCTGGGGCGTGCCGCTGCCGGTGTTCTTCGATGAGAACAACCAGGCCATCCTTTCCTCCGAACTCGCGCTCAAGGTCGCCGACCTCGTGGAAACCGAAGGCACCAACTTCTGGTTCGAGCACACGGACGCGGAAATCGCCGCCCGCCTCGGCCTGCCCGCCGGCGTGAAGAAATGCCGCGACACGCTCGACGTGTGGATCGATTCCGGCTGCTCGCACGCCGCCGTGCTCGACCGCCATCCCGGACTCCACGCGCCCTGCGACCTCTATCTGGAAGCCACCGACCAACACCGCGGCTGGTTCCAAAGCTCGCTCATGCTCAGCGTCGCCTACCGCGGCACGGCCCCCTACAAAACCGTGATGACCCACGGCTTCGTCGTCGATAAGGACAAGAAGAAACTCTCCAAGTCCGAGGCCGAAAAAGCCGGCAAGCCGATCGACGCCGCGCACTTCTATAACAAGTATGGCGCGGACATCGTGCGCCTGTGGGTTTCCTCCGTCGATTGGCAGAACGAAGTTCCCTTCGGCGAGGATCTCTTCAAACAAGTCGCCGAACCCTACCGCCGCATCCGCAACACCCTGCGCATCCTGTTGGGAAACCTCGATGGCTTCGATCCGTCATCCACAATCCACAATCCGCAATCCACGATCCCGCTTCTCGACCGCTGGATCCTCGAACGCCTGCACGAAGTCGTCGCCGAGTGCCGCGCCGCGTATGAGGCCTACGAGTTCCGCAAGGTCTTCAACTCGCTCAACAACTTCTGCACCCACGACCTGTCCGCCACCTACATCGACGCGCTCAAGGACCGGATGTACTGCGACGCCAGGGACTCGCCGCGCCGCGCCGCCTCGCAACGCGCGATGTCCGCCATCTTCCAGGCGCTCACGAAACTGCTCGCCCCCATCCTCGCCTTCACCGCCGACGAGGCGTGGGAACACGCGCCCTTCACCGAAGGCAGCATTCACGAACAGGATTTCCCCGAACCCGATCCCGCCTTCTCCCCCGGCGAGGCGACGGCCACGGCGAACCGCCTGTTCGAGATCAAATACGCCATCCAGACCGCCATCGAGAGCTGCATCCAGGCCAGGGACTTCACCCGCAACAACGAGGCGGACGTTTCCCTAACCGTTCCGGAAAGCGACGCCGCGCTGCTGCCGCTGCTCAACGACCGGGACTTCGCCACCGAGTTCTTCATCATCGCCGGCCTCAAGGCGGAAACCGGCGCCGCGCACCGCGCCACCGCCCGCAAGACGGATCACGCGCTCTGCCCCCGCTGCCGCAAACACGAGCCCCTGCTCGAAAGCGGCCTCTGCCAGCGCTGCGACGATGTCGTGAACGGAGAGTAAACCCGGGGTCCGTCCGGCGGTTTTCAGTCGGATCGCAGCATTTTGTAGCCATGAACGCCGTTGAAATCGAAGAAGCCGTCTCAAGGCTCGCGGAGCAACCCTTCGATCCGGAGTCCTTCCCCTACGCTTTCCTCGAAGCCTTCGGAAACAAGGAAACCACCCTCAAACGCCTGCGGACTGGCAACACGAACCAGTCCGATCTCCCCGGCGGCGTTCTCCAGCGCAACCACATCCACCTCAAGGTCTGCGCCGAGGGCGAGGTGACCGCCACGCTGGCCGCGCTGCGCGAGAGTCCGAAGACCGTCTCGCAAAAGGCCAAATTCATCCTCGCCACCGACGGCAGGAGCTTCGAGGCCGAGAACCTCGCCGACGGCGAGACGGTCGCCTGCGCCTATGCCGACTTCTCCGATCACTTCGGCTTCTTCCTCGCGCTGGCCGGCATCACCACGGTCAAGCAGATCCGGGAGAACGCCTTCGACATCAAGGCCACCGGCCGCCTGAACCGGCTCTACATCGAGCTGCTCAAGGACAACCCGGAGTGGGCTACCGAAGCCCGCCGCGAAGACCTGAATCACTTCATGGCCCGGCTGATCTTCTGCTTCTTCGCCGAGGACACGGACATCTTCCACGGCACCGGCCTCTTCACCGCCACCATCGAGCAGATGAGCGCGCGGGATTCCTCGAACACCCACGAGGTCATTTCCGAAATCTTCCGTGCCATGAATCTCCCCATCCGGCACGAGGGGCAAATCGACAACCGCTACCGCGAAGCCGCCGGGATCAGGAACTGGGCGAACGTCTTCCCCTATGTCAACGGCGGCCTCTTCACCGATAGCGTGGAAGTGCCGAAGTTCAGCAAGATCGCCCGCTCCTACCTCCTCCACGTCGGCAGCCTCGACTGGACGAAGATCAATCCCGACATTTTCGGCTCCATGATCCAGGCCGTGGCGGACGACGAGGAGCGCGGCGCCCTCGGCATGCACTACACCAGCGTGCCGAACATCCTCAAGGTGCTGAACCCGCTCTTCCTCGACGACCTGCGCGCCAAGCTGGAGGAGGCCGGGGACAATGCCCGCAAGCTGCTGAATCTGCGCCAGCGCCTCGCCCGCATCCGCGTCTTCGACCCCGCCTGCGGCTCCGGCAATTTCCTCGTCATCGCCTACAAGCAGATGCGCGAGATCGAGGCGGAGATCAACCGCCGCCGCAGTGAGGCCGACCGGAGATCCGGCATCCTGCTCACCAATTTCCGCGGCATCGAGATTCGGCATTTCTCCTGCGAGATCGCCCGCCTCGCCCTCATCATTGCCGAGTATCAGTGCGATGTGCTTTATCGTGGGCAGCAGCTCGCTCTCGCGGAGTTCCTGCCGCTGGAAAAAGCCAACTGGATCACCTGTGGTAATGCATTGCGGCTGGATTGGTTGGGCATCTGCCGACCAGAAGGGAAGACCGTGAAACTCAAAGGAGATGATTTGTTCGAGACGCCGCTGGATCAGGCGGAGATTGATTTTGAGAACGAAGGCGGGGAGACTTATATCTGCGGAAATCCGCCGTATTTGGGAAGCCAATGGCAAACCTTAGAGCAAAAATCCGGCCTTAAAGCCATTTTTGATGGACGCATTCAGAATTGGGCATCTTTAGACTATGTGACCGGCTGGTTCATGAAAGCCGCCGATTACGGTGCCCACACCCAAGCTGCCGCCGCTTTCGTCTCCACCAATTCCATCTGCCAAGGTAGGCAGGCTGGAACTCTCTGGCCGCTCATCTTCGAGACCGGACACGAAATCTTCTTCGCCCACACCAGCTTCAAATGGGCCAATCTCGCCAGCCACAACGCGGGCGTGACCGTGGTGATCGTTGGCATCTCCAACAATCCGGGAAAACTGCGACGTCTCTTCTCCCTCAACGAGAAAAACGAAGTCGAAGTCAAGGAAGCCGGAAACATCAATGCTTACCTCACAGCGGCCCAAAGCATTGTTGTCGAAAACTCGACAAGTCCACTCTCAAAAATCAGTCAAATGTCCTTCGGAAACATGCCAAATGAAGGAGGTTTTTTGCTTTTGGACGCCGCTGAAGCGCAGAAGGCTCTAAACCAACACAATGTGAATCGAGAATACATCAGGCATTTTCTGGGCTCACAGGAATTTATCCGGGGGATCGAACGGAGATGTTTATGGATCTCGGATGAATCCTTCACACAGGCTAGAGCAAATGCATTTCTGAATTCCCGTTTTGAATCCGTCAAATCAATTCGCGCACAATCAAGACGATCCACCACGCAACGCCTGGCTTTGACACCTCACCGCTTTGGCGAAGTTCGTCAGACTGGAACCGAAACTGCAATTATTGTTCCCAGCGTTTCCTCCGAATCGCGAGATTATCTTCCTGTTGGTTATGAACCGAGAGGCACCATCATTTCCAACCTCGCCTTCGCCCTCTACGACGCCCCTCTCTGGAACATGGCGATCATCGCATCCAAACTGCACCTCGTCTGGATCGGCACCGTCTGCGGCAAGCTGAAGACCGACTACCGCTACTCCAACACCCTCGGCTGGAACACCTTCCCCGTCCCCGCTCTCACCGAGCAGAACAAAGCCGACCTGACCCGTTGCGCGGAGGACATCCTCCTCGCCCGCGAGGCCCATTTTCCCGCCACCATCGCCGATCTCTACGATCCCGAGACGATGCCCGCCAACCTGCGCGAAGCCCACGAGCGCAACGACGAGACGCTGGAGCGCATCTACATCGGCCGCCGCTTCAAGAACGACACCGAGCGGCTGGAAAAGCTCTTCGATCTCTACACGAAAATGACCTCCAGCGCCCCCGCCACCAAAAAGGCAGCGAAAAAAGCCGCCCGGCGGACGAAAGGAGGCGAAGCATGAACGGCCTTTTGACGACATCTGCTGGCACCCCTCCGGGGTGCGGGTCTTTTCCGCACGGGTTCCGGTGGTGTCGTCGCTGCGCTCCTCAACCACCGGCTACAAGCGACGTTCCCTCCGGGAACGCGGCCCTTCACATGCGGGAAGCAATGACGACGCTCCACCACACGAGCAGTTCCCTCCGGGAACGGTGCCGCTCACATGGCGAATTTCCAAAATCATCCCGAATGCTCCCCAAATCATCCCGAAGGGATGTCATCCTGTAGCCGGTGGTTGAGGAGCAACGCGACGACACCACCGGATCATGGTTCCCCCAAAGGCCGCATCCCGGAGGGATGCCAGCCCCGCCGCGCTCTGCCCCACGCCCTCACCCACGCATCCCTCCGGGATGGAAAATGCAGACGAGGCGAACCGCGTTTGGAAGCCGGAGGCTTCCCATCCTGTAGCCGGTGGTTGAGGAGCAACGCGACGACACCACCGGAAGCGACGACAGGGATGCCGTGCGGAGCTACATCGCGAATCAAGAGGAACACCACCGAACGAAATCCTTCCGGGAGGAACTCGTGGAGTTTCTCGAAAAATCCGGGGTTTCCTACGATCCGGAATATTTGGATTGAGCCAGGCTGAAAACAGCGGGTGCGCGGGAGGCTTGGCTGACGGGGAATTTGTGCAACAGCCTGTTGCGCAATTGGCATCGGGAGAATCGATTTTCTCAGCCTGACCGCCGAGGCGCAGGAGCGGGAGATTGAAAATGCGCTGGTGAAACACGTCACGGAGTTCCTGTTGAATATCCTTGCGTTTTGTCTTCTTCGTGAGACATTAAGTGCGTTCAAGGTCTCACCAAGAAGACAAAACATGCCGACGCCGCACCATCCCTCCGCCGCTGTGCGCAAAGCCTTGGGCAAACTCGGGGGTGATATTCGCGACGCCCGCCGCCGCCGCCGCTTGCCCATGGCGATCATGGCGGACCGTGCTTTTACCTCGCGCTCCACCTTGCAGCGGATCGAGGCGGGCGATCCCGCGGTCAGCATCGGCATTTACGCCGCGGTGCTGCATGCGCTGGGGTTGCTGGAGGGAGTGGGCCAACTGGCGGACCTGTCCGTCGATGAGGTCGGGCAGGCGCTGGCAGACGAAGCGCTGCCGCAGCGGGTCCGTTTGAAATCCACGAAAGGCTGATCGGGTCATGGCGGATTTCGAGGTGCATTTATCGCTGGCAGACCGGACCCGGAGGATCGGCCTCGCGCGGAGCAACGTGGTCCGGGGGAAGGAAACCGTGCTTTTCGAGTATGCCGGGGAATGGCTGGGGGATGCGGATCGTTTCCCGCTCGCTCCCGACCTGCCCCTGACCCGTGGTCATTTTCCTCCGCCTGCCGGACAGGCGATCCATGGCTCGCTGGGGGATTCCTCGCCGGACACCTGGGGCCGGCGTCTCATGCAGCGTGCGGAACGCCGGAAGGCGGAACGCGAAGGCCGCGCGGTCCGCGCGCTGATGGAGAGCGATTACCTGCTGGGAGTGGCGGATGAGACGCGGCTCGGTGCGCTGCGTTTCCGCCGCGCGGGGGAGGACGAATTTCGGGCACGCCCTCGCGCGGGAGTGCCCGCTCTGGTGGATCTGGGCCGCTTGCTGCAAAGCACGGAACGCATCCTTCGGGACGAGGAAACCGATGAGGATCTGCGGATGATTTTCGCTCCCGGATCTTCCCTGGGCGGAGCACGCCCCAAGGCTTCGGTGATCGACCGGCACGGCCGCCTGTCCATTGCCAAGTTTCCCAAGGAGAGCGATGAATACAGCATCGAGACCTGGGAGGAAATCGCGCTGCGACTGGCGGAGCGGTCGCGCATCGCGACCCCAGGCCACGAATTGCTCCATGTGGCGGGCAAGGCGGTGCTGCTGTCGCGGCGCTTTGATCGCGAGGGCGAGCAACGCATCCCTTTTCTGTCCGCGATGGCCATGCTGGGCGCCCGCGACGGCGAGGGCGGCAGCTACCCGGAGATGGTGGACGCCCTCGCCCGCCACGGGGCGCGGGCGAAGCAGGACTCGCACGAGCTGTATCGCCGCGTGGCATTCAATGTCCTCGTGAGCAACGTGGACGACCATCTGCGCAATCATGGCTTCCTGCGGCGGGATCGGACAGGATGGACGCTTTCTCCCGCATACGACCTGAACCCGGTGCCAACCGACCTGAAAGCGCGGGTGCTGACGACCAACATCGATCTTGAGGAAAGCACTTGCTCAATCGAATTGTTGGAGGCGGCAGCGGGATACTACGCGCTCGCGCTCGCCGAGGCCCGGACGATCCTCAAGGAAGTCGCCCATGCGACCCGAACCTGGCGGACCGTCGCGCAGGAAACTGGCGCTTCATCCGCGGAAATCCATCGCATGGCCAGTGCCTTCGAGCACGATGATCTCCGCAAGGCCCTCGCCCTTTCCTGAACGACACGATTTTTCCATGCAACCCGAGACCCATATCCCCTCCGTTTCCGTCCGCTACGCGCAGGACGGCAGTTCCACGCGATCCAATTCGCTGGGCATGCGCCCGATGCAGGAACGCGCCTACCAGAAGCGCGGCGAGCAGTATCTGCTGATCAAATCGCCCCCGGCCTCGGGGAAGAGCCGGGCGCTGATGTTCATCGCGCTGGACAAGCTGGAGAACCAAGGGGTCAAGCAGGCGATCATCGTGGTGCCGGAACGCTCCATCGGCGCCAGCTTCCACGACGAGCCCCTGAGCCGGTTCGGTTTCTGGGCGGACTGGAAGGTGGAGCCGAAGTGGAATCTCTGCGACGCCCCCAGTTCCGAAAACGGCGGCAAGGTGGAGGCGGTGAGGCAGTTTCTCGGGAGCGAGGACAAGGCGCTGGTCTGCACCCACGCCACCTTCCGTTTCGCCATGGAGAAGTTCGGCGCGGAAGCGTTCGACGACCGCCTCATCGCGGTGGACGAATTCCACCACGTCTCCGCCAATCCGGACAACCGGCTGGGCGATCACGTGCGCCAACTGATGGCCCGCGACAAGGCGCACCTCGTGGCGATGACCGGATCCTATTTCCGCGGCGACGCCGAGGCGGTGCTGCACCCGGACGACGAATCAAGGTTCGACACCGTCACCTACACCTATTACGAGCAGCTCAACGGCTACCAATACGACAACGGCACGGAAGGTGACCTGCTCCTCCGTTCGTTTCAGCGCGCTCTTTACAAGGACAAGACAAGCCGCCGGATCACCACGCCGGATCATGGACCCTTGTTCTCACGGAACGAAAACGAGGGGGACTCGCACAGCGGATTCATTTACGTTCTTCGCAGCCGGTCCGAGCACCCGTTCATTGCGGCGAACCGCGAGGTGATCCACAAGATCGGCGTGACCGGCGGAGACGTGAACAGGCGCATCGCCAACGCGGGGAAAGACCCCACTTTCCTTTTGGCGGATGTGGAAATCGTCGGAACATACAAGCTGGCCAATCTGGACCGGAATCGGCTGGAACGGTTGATCCACCGCTTTTTCTCGCCGGCAAGGCTCGATTTGGAACTCAAGGACCGCTTCGGTCAGGGAGTCGAGCCACAGGAGTGGTTTCTTGTCCCGTTCCCCGTGATTGAGGAGGCGGTCCAACGAATGACGGACGGATCGATCGACAAATACCGGTACGATCCGGCGGGCGCGGCCATCGTGTGGAACGGGCCCGGTGCCGCCGGGTAGTTTGCCCCCCGTCATTTCCCGGACCTTGTCGCTTGCGGCCATTGCCGGAAACCCTCACTTTCCGCCCGGTTTCCCTCATGACTCTTCCCAAACTCCTCCTCTTCCTCACGCTGCCGCTTTACGTGCTCGATCAGGTCACGAAGTTCTGGACCATCGGTCGTTTCCCGCCGCCGTGGAAGGACGGCTACGAGGAACTCATCGTGGTGGAAAACTTCTTCCATCTCGTGCGGGTGCACAACCAGGGTGTGGCCTTCGGTTTCGGCAACGGCACGGCCTGGGCGCCGGTGGTGTTTCTCTTCGTCCCGATCATCGCCCTGGTCCTGATCCGGATCTTCTGGAAAAAGGGCCTGTTCCAGCATCCGCTCTCGGTGATCGCCGTGGCCTTGCTGCTCTGCGGGATCTTCGGCAACCTGACCGATCGTCTGGTCCAGGGTTTTTTGTTAGATGAACTCAAGGCCGCCTCGTTCTGGCAGCGCTTGTCCGAGGGATATGTCGTCGATTTCATCGCCGTGAAACTCCCTCTCTACGACAAGCTGGCGCCTTCCAGCCGCGGCTGGTGGCCGGCCTTCAACGTGGCGGACTCCTGCATCTGCATCGCCGCCACGCTGCTCTTCATCGGCGGCCTGCGAGAGGAGACGGCTGCCAAGAGGAAGGATTGAGAAGGGCCGCGCACCCTCGCCAGCCGGGCTGGCGGACAGGGCGCGGATTTTTTGGCGAAGCCGGGCATCCGGGACCTTTGGACCGGTGGCGGCCGGGTTTTTCAAAAACGTTTGCTTCAAATGCCCTGATCGTCCGATGCCCGCCACTAAATAAGCCATGGTTTTCCCATTGACGCTACCAGTGGTATGGCTAAGATCGTAGCCGTCGGTCCCGATCAGCTACCCCTTGCATGCGTTGCGTCCAATGCGGCTCCCACAAAGACAAAGTCCTCGATTCCCGCTCCTCGAAGGATGGCACCACCATTCGGAGGCGTCGCGAGTGCCTGCAATGCGGCTATCGCTACACCACTTACGAGCAGATCGAGCGTACCGAACTGCGCGTGGTGAAAAAGGACGGAACCCGCGAGGCGCTCAACCGCGAGAAGCTCATGAGCGGTCTCGTCAAGGCCTGCGAGAAACGGCCCGTGCCGATGGACCGGCTCGACCGCGCCGTGGAGGAAATCCTCACCGAGCTTCACAAGGACCATCTCAGCGAGGTGCCGTCCACCGTCATCGGTGCGAAGGTTATGGACAAGCTCCATCAGATCGACCCCGTTGCCTACGTGCGCTACGTGTCGGTTTACCGGCAGTTCGACGACGTGAACGAATTCATCCGGGAGATCCAGTCGCTGTCCCGCCGAGCGGCCCGTGATCCCTTCCAAAGACGACTTTTCAAGGACTGACAGCCATCAGAAATCAACACCCAACCCCGAGTAACCAGCCCCAACCCCGTCCCGCCATCCCACTGAAACCATCGTGATCTCCCTCATCGGCAACCGCCCCGCCCTTCAGATCGGCCGCTATCAAGTGATCGAATATGACACCGCATGGCTTGACGACGCGCTGAGCCGCGCGGCGCGCGCCGCGGACTGCGACGACTTCCCCTTCGTCGAGGACATCCGCAGCGGCATCGTGAAGTATCTGGAAACGAAGTGCCCGCTCAAGCTGCTGCATCTGGACGATCTCTACGACCGCATGCGCCGGATGCTGGTGAAGATCGGTTGCCAGCGGATCGCCGAGAAACTGGAGCCGCTGGCGCCGCCGGTGACCGTCTCACTGGTGCGCGCGGCGATGGAGGCGGGCAATGGCTTCGAGCTGGCGTTCTTCGAAAACCTGCGCGCGGAACTTGCGGACCTGCGCCAATCCGGAGCCGAGGAGATCCGTTTCACCGGCCTTCGGGAAAGCGCCATGATCCTGCGCGGCACCGACAAGTGGAACCGCCGCTGCCAGGCCCTTCATCAGGAAATCGAAGCCTTTCTCATGAACTGGGACCGCGAGACAACCCGCGGGATTTCCCAGGGAATTCCGGTCTGTGCCGAAAGCGCGAGCTGAGACCCGGGGAGGCACGACCTTATTGTCGTGCCCGTCAAAACGCGGCAAATGTCCGGAGGCACGACCTTATTGTCGTGCCCGTCAATGGCGCGGCAATGACCAAGCGCCTACCGCTCTTCACCACGCATCCGCCAATCCAGATCATCCCTGCTTCCGCAAGTCCCGCAAGCTCCACAACAACCCGGCGGCCGCACCCGCGCTGCCCCGCATCTTGCGCGCTCCGTCCCTCCGCTTCGGCCCGAAACGCTCCCGCGCCCCCTCGAACGCCGCGTTGA
>CAZKQK010000020.1:0-51739 GCA_964554865.1 uncultured Luteolibacter sp.
CATCCGCCACGGTATCCCCGTTGGAGGCCATGATCTCGTTGATCCGGATGTCCGCGAACGAACAGGGTGCCGAAATCACGCAACACGCAAGCAACAGCGGAAATGCCGTGGAGGAAAATCTCATGGTGGGGAGGGTCGCCATACTACGGTGGGACCGGTGGAAGGCAAGGAAATCGGTGAAACCGGCACGCGCCCGGTCACGGACGAGGCAATCGGGAAAATGATCCGCCATCTGCGCCGGATCTGCGCGCGTTCCCATAGATGCGGAGCATTCGGTCGAACTTCTCCTTCCATGGGAAAACCTCGAGAGCGCGTTCCCTTGCGTTTCCGCCCAGACGGAGGCGGAGATTTTCATTCAACGCCAATTGCAGAAAGCCGGCGGCAAGTCCTTCGATGGTTTCGGAAAACCCGCCGGGTGGAACCCGGATCGCGCAATCGTCGTTTGTGATGTCCGCCACCCCCTGATGACTCAGGCAAAGCAGCGGCAGCCCCGCCGCCATCGCTTCCAGGTTCACCCCCCCCGAGGCGTCGCGGACGCTGGTGAATACAAACACATCCGCTGCGGCGAAGTGGCGGGCGATCTCCGCGTGGGGAACGGCACCGGGGAATTCGACCTGACCGGCGATGCCCAGTTCCCAGGCCAGCGCCTGGAGACGCTCTCGGTCCGGGCCTTTTCCGAGAATCGTGAACATCGTGTCCGCGCCCTGGCCATCAAGCGCCTTTGCGAAGGCCCGCAGCGCGAGTTCCAGGCCCTTGCGCCGTTCCAGCACGCCCGCGTACAGGAAACGGCGGACTCCGTCCGTGGCGCGAGACACGGCCGCGGGCGGAGGATCGGGTGCGCCCGTGTCCAGCATCACCTCATGGCATGAAACCCCCAGCTCCTCCAGCAACCGTTTCATATCGCTGTTGGCGGGAACCACGGCGGCCGCACCCACGAACGAACGCCTGAGCCACGGCAGTTTGAGAAAATTCCGGATCACGCGGTTCCGCAGCGCCTGCATTCCGGCTCCTTCGCCGAACAGAGGAAGATACTCCTGCGGAACCATCGGCGCGGCAACCGGACCGATCACCCGCGCCGCCCGGGTCCGGTTCCAGAAACCCGGGCACAGGGCCGTGCAGAATGTCAAATGGTGGACCACATCCGAGGCGTCCGCTTCCGCCGCGAACCGTCGCGACAGCGTCCATTGCCAAAGAAAATAATAGGGCAGGGTGCGGAGGAGTCCCATCCGCTTCAAGCGCCGGAACGGTCCGGACAAATCATGATAAAGAAACCTCACCCCGCGCAGCGGATCATCCGCCCCGCGCCCGGCGATCTCGCCCTCGATTCCCTCCCGGTTGTTCGCGCGGGTCAGCACCGTGAGTTCCACCCGCCCGGCCAAGCCCTCCACCCAGCGCCAGCCCACTCCGGGCTCGGAACCCTTGCCGGGCTCGCAGGCATAGGCGGAAAGGAGGATTTTCATCAGGTGCGCTTTAAATGACAGCAGGAATCCTCACTCCGCTTGAGCGCGCCTCATGATGAAAAAGAGCGTCCCGCCAAACCGGGGAAGCGCCTTGAAAAAGTGGCGCCCCACGGCGAAGGCGATTCCACGCGCGGACTCGGCCTGGTAACACGTTCCCTGTTCCACAATCTCGAAACCATGCCTATGAACCAGATTGGCCAGATTCTGATTGTTGAATGTCATCACATGCTGCAAGCCCTCGCGAAACCTGCCGGTGGCATGACGGAGGAATGGTGCGAGCCCGAACGCGTGGGGAGTGGTCAGGATTACCGTGGTGCCGGGATTGCACAGTTCGCGCACACCATTGAGCATCATTCCGGGATTGGACAGGTGCTCGATCAGATCACCGATCACCACCACATCGTATTCGGCGGTGAGGCCCACTTCCGAAAGCTTCTCCACATCGCCCGGCAGGATGTTGTGGCAAATGCCAAGGCGCTTGTATTCCCCGATGGCGTCCGCACTGATGTCCACCCCGGTGACCTCGGCCACCGCCGATAGTTTGACGTGGAGGCTGCTTGGCGAGGCGTTCACCTTGTGGGAAGTGTCCGAGTCGTTGTTTCCCACACAACCAAGATGAAGGACTTTCCGTCCGGCGCATCGATTGATGATCAATTCGTGTTTGGAGATGTATGTCATCATTTCATTTGTGGCGCGGCGATGCCGCGCTTCGTGGATGGTTTCAGGATTCAATCAGGTTTTCCCTTTCAGCGCACCGTTCGGCGAGCGCTTTGGCGAATCCCTCGCATTGCTCCACCGGCGGGATATGCGGGTTTGGGCGGTACAGGCAGTCGTGCGGAATGATGCGGGCCATTGCGCCTTTCAAGGTCGGTACCACGACCAAGGCGCTGGCGACGAGATCCTTCAGATGCGCCGGGCGGAAACCTGTGGTTTTGGCGAACCTGCGGAAATACAGTCTTGAGAAGACCTCCTCGAAGCGGGCGGCGGATGTTTCGAATGAAACCTCCTCGGTGACGACCACGCATCCGGTCGGCCTCAGCAAGCGCCCCGCCACCCGCTTCCATGCGCCGGAGCGCAGCAGTGGCGGGCGCAGGTTGGAGCGGGAACGAAGTTCGCCGAGGGCGGCGGCCAGATCCGCCTCATTCCAGGAGGCGGGGTTGATTCCCCAGGTTTTTTTCAGCCATGCGGCGGTCTCGTCCCGCACTTCGGGATCGAATGTGGAGAACTCCGCGACCGCCTCCGCCGCAGGCTTCCCTTTCGCGGCGGCTTTGGCGAAGCGGTATTGCAGCAACCCGGCGGCGGAGGGCTCGAATCCGCCCCATGGCAGCGCCCGGCGCCCGTCAAGAAGCTCCCCAGCCGCGAGGTATGGCGTGCCGTTCCGCTGGTAGTCCGAACACGCGTCCAATGCCACCGCCTGCGAGGGATCGCCAATGGCCGAACAAACGAAGTAAGCTGCGGTCGTTTCGTGCCTGAGGATCTGACAGAGACGCCATCCGGAGCGCTCGCAGTAGCCGCTGATGAGCTTGGGGAGTTCGTCGAAAGAGTCCTTTCCCACCACGAAGTCGACGTCGGAAAGCCTTCTCTCGAAGCCGTCGGCACCGCCGTGCAAGACGCAGTTGGCACGTCCCCGGGCATTCAGATCCAGGAAAAATCCCCGGACAAACGAGGCGGTTGCGGCCACGGATGCATCCATAGGTTTGATGAGGGCGAACCTCCGGAAACCTTCCGTCAGCTCAGCAGATAGATCGGCCTGCCTGTTTCGGGCTCCGTGCCGAGGAACCTGGACTGGGTGAGGCAGGGGCTGTGCTTCAGGACGTATTCGACAAAATCCTCGCCGCCGCGCTTCACCGCGTAGTTCCGGACGATGTTTTCACCGGGGATGTTCGGTTCGAAGATCATGTATCTGGTCTTCAGTCTGCCAAGGAAGCGGATGAGTCTTTGATCCATCTCCCCGGTGGCCATGAAGTGATGGAAGATCGAAAGCGCGAAAACCACGTCGAATTCCAGCGGTCCCTCATATCCGAGAATGTCGCCTTCGATGATGTTGAACTCGCAGCCTTCGGCACGCCTCAGCTTCTTCATGAAGTGAATGGCCACCGGATCGTGCTCGGCCGCCGTGCAGGTGAATCCGTCGCGCTCGAACACGCGGCAGAAGAATCCCCAGTTCGCCCCGATGTCGAGCAGCCTGCCTGATTTGACCGGCAGCGCCTCGCGGATGATGCCGTATCTGACCTCGGTGTGGACGTTGTCGAAATCCTGGAGATCGACATGGGTCATCGGCTGATAGAGGCGGCCATGGCTGGTGACATGGAGGTCGATCTCATTGCGAATGTCCACCCATTGCTTGTGCCTTTGGAATATTCTCACGGGGATTTCCCTGAGGCCGAGAATGTTCGCGATCGTGAACCGGTGCTTGCCGTCGGTGAACAGGAGGTCGCCGTCCCTTCCGATGCCGATGACGATGTTGTCACGGCGCTTCAACGGGTCGGGATTCGATCCGAGGATCTCAGCCTGTTCGACGATTCCCTTTTCCCTGATCGATTGGTGGAGGGTGTCCAATTCGCGGCAGCGGGCGTCGAGGGTGCCGATGTCCCTGAGATAACTGGTGTCCAGGACATCGTCATCCGGCCCGGCGTTTTCCGACAGGACGAGGTGGCGGAGCCCGTTTCCGGATTCGGAATGGGGAGGAATCCATTGCTTGGTCTCGATATAATGTTTACAGGCCTTGTAGTAGGCGGTTTCCGGCCAAGGCACGCCGTCCCGGAAGTGCTCCTGCAGCCACCGCACCTGGTCATGGTCATCCCAGCGGACGTTCCAGATGTCCCAGTCCCCGTCCATCACGGCCCCCGCATGGTCGAACTTGTTGCGGGCGTCGCGGGTGCGGAAACGGACCCGTGTGGGATCGATCCGGTAAATCCTGTCCGGATCGAACGAGAAAATCATGCCGCCGGCGGCGAGTTTCGCCCGTTTGCGTTTCAGTTGCTGATGCTTGCGCATGTTGTTGGCCGCCTGAAGGAGCGACCAGACGGGCGTTCCCTTGAGATGTTTCCTTAGCAATGCTTTCATGATGGTTTTGGACGGTTCGTGGAGTGGTTGGTGGCATCAGGTTCTTCTGACAAAACGCGCCGGATTTCCCGCCCAGATTTCTCCCGGGGGAATCCTGCCGCTGACGACCGATCCCGCGCCGATGATGGAGTTTTCGCCGATCGTGGTTCCCTTCAGAATCATCGCCTGGGTCCCGATAAACACCCCGTCACCGATGATGACGGGGGCGTTGCGGATGGTTTGCCTGTGGAGCGGCTGGGTCGCCCGCTCGGTGATGTCGAGGGAGTGAAAATCGTGATCGAAGATCCTGACGTTGCCGCCGATGCGGACATTGCTGCCGATGCGGACGTGGTTCATCGCTGAGATCACGATGGATGATCCTCCGCTGTTGTTGCCGATCTCGACGATCCCGTCATCAAGGGTCTGGATGATGACCTGGCTGGTCAGTCCGACGCGGTTGCTCCGCCAGTAGGCCTGGAAGCGGACTTTCGTCCCCAGTCGGATGGAACCGGCCCGTTTCGCCTTGAAGGAACAGTGTCCCGAGGTGACCAGACGCCCGCCGTGGGGACATTGCTGGAGCCAAAGGCTGAAGCGGCTGCGCAAGGTGGAGAACCGCTGTTCGAGAAGAATCAGCCCGAGATCCCATACCGTGTAGAGCTTGTTCCGCCAGGTGCGCTTAAGCGGGGTTTTTGGAGACGATGCTTCCATAGTTTTCCAAGAGTTGGTTCCAGATGCATTCGCGGCCAAGTTCGTGCCGGACCCGGCGGATGACGTCGCCCCGGCGGTTTCCTTCCTGCCATGGTCGATCACGTATCACCGATGCGAGCACCCGGCTCAGATCCTCCTGGTCGCCATCATTGGCGGTGCTTCCGTAGTCGAAGCGCCTGATGTATTCACGGGGGCCGGAGTTGTCATAACAGACCGGCCACAGCCCCATCGCGAGGGCCTCTTTCAGTGCGGTGGGGCCGGTGTCCATCCGGGTGGGCAGGAGGTAGATCGGGGCCTGCCTGAGGCGTTCGATGACCTGCGGGGTGTCGAGTTTCGCGATGTGTCTGAAGCGCCCTTCGATGCCGAGCCGCCGGGTCTCCGCGTGCATGATTCCGAAGTCCGCCTGGGAGCCCGGCCCCACCATGGCAAGCCTCCAGTCATCGGGAGCCGCCGCGGCGAATGCGCGCAAGGCGTCGAGGAAGCCCTTGCGCTCGGTGACGGAGCCGAGAAACAGCACTTCCCGCGGGGATTCCACCGCCGGTTCGGCTGTTAGAAAATCCGGCCTCAGGGGATGGTCCACCACGAATATCCGGGTGTTTTTTGCGCAGTAGGGTTCCGATATGCTCTTGCTGAAGCCGCTTTCAACAAACAGATGCCTGGCGTTGCGCAGGGTGCTTCTCTCCCTGAAGGCGACGTAGCGCAGCGTGCGGGAGGGAGGGAAATGCGGCAGGTAGGCGTTGATCAAGCCTTGTACTTGAACGACGTGTCTCCCGGGCGCGAGGAAGCGTGCGGTGGAACTGAACGAGTCTTCGGTACCCCAGCCGTGAACAACGTCGGGTCTTAGTTTGCGGTGCAAGCCGCGGAAGAAAAAAGGATCGAGCAGGAAGCCTGTTTGAAGCCGCCCCGGTGGGAGCCTTAGCAAATGGAGCGTCGCACCGTGGTAATCAAAGCTCCTTGCCTGCCATGGACCAGCCGTCACCGGACAGGCAATATGCAGCTCCACGCCCGGCGGAGGAGGAAGATGCCCGAGTATCCAGGACCAGGGAGCCCTTGCCCCATGGGGTTTGCCGCCCAGCAGAGTGTTCTGAACATCAAAGGGAAGGCCGCAGATCCAGAGGATTTTCATGAGTATGCGTAGCGTGGTCTGGCCCAGACCAGGTAGACCGAATGAGAACGAGATGAGAATGAGGGATGCAAAGGGGGGACGGGACGGCTTTTTCTTTGGCGGTGCATTCGCCTCCATTCACATGCGGTCTGGGCCAGACCGCGCTACCGATTTCCTGATGTGCGCCATTTCTCTTCGAGGGTGCGGAGGGCGGCGGACGAACGCCATTCGGGATTGGCGAGGGCCTTGCGGTAGCGGTCGAGGTGCTGGGCGTAACAATCGGCATGGGTGTCGCCGGCCTTGCGTCTGAGCCGTGCGACGTAGGCGTCGCCAAGGGGCCGGAGGCGGGCGCATACGGCATCGCGCAGGGTGCATGCCGTGCCGAAGGCAAGGGTGCGGACGGGCATCCGGTGGGGAGCCAGGGCTTTTACGAAGATGTTGTGAAACGCATGCCAGGCGCGATACATCGGCATCGGTGCCCAGTGGTTCCAGGGTTTGCGTTTTGAAATGTAGTGGATGTTGCCTTCGCGCGGAATGCCATCGATGGCGCAAGCCACGCACCAGACGGGCGGCAATCCGCCGATGCGTCCGCGGAGGATGTAGTTCAGGACGGTCTGGTCCCAGGCCTTGAGTCGGACGCCATGTTCGCGGACGGCGCGGATCGCTTGGGTTCCGAGATCCATGGAGCGCCATGCCTCGAGGTCGATCAGCAGGAATCCGCAATTGAAGTATTCGAAGGCGGCGGCCTCGGTCTCGGGAAGAAACGGGCAGTCACAGGAGAGCCGGTGTCCGGTGTCGCGGAATGTGTCCCACTCGGCTGTGGCCAGCATGACGGCCGGGGCGATGGGCCCCGACCAAATTTCCGAGAGATCCCGGAGAACCAGGAAATCCGCGTCCACATAAATCGCCCGCGGCCCGGGCACCAAGTCGCCGATCAGCAGCCTGGCATAGGTCGAGTATCCGCCGCCGTAGTCGGTATTGAAGCCCTCGAATGCCTCCCCGGTGACCGGATGGAAGTGAAGCTCCGTGACGCCACCGAGGCTCTCGACAAGCCGGCGGAGAAGGCTCCGCTTGCTTTCGCTGAGTCCGGTATCGAGCACATGGAAGCGGAGATCCGCCGAGGATCGCGTGGAAACCACCGCGCTGGCCACCGTCACGCAAAGGCCCGGGAAGTAGGCATCGTTGGATGCCGTTACGACAACAACCTGATCGCGGTTCATAGGCAGCGCGGTCCGGCCCAGACCGGGTAGCGCGGCCTGGCCCAGACCGCATGGGAACGAGATGAGAATGTCTGATGCAAAGGGGAGACGGAACGGCCTTTCTTTGGCGGTTCGTTCGCCGCCCAATCATGTGCGGTCTGGGCCAGACCGCGCTACCAGACTCTTTGCGAGGAATGATCTGGATTCCTGGATCCATTCGGCTGGCAGGCGGGGCGGGCTTTCGGGATTCAGGGACTGCGCGAGGGTTTCCGTGTTGAAGGGTCGGCCTTCCTCCACCACGCGGTCTGAAAGTCCGCAGCGGCGGACCACCAGCTCCGATTTGCCCCGGCTGGGGCACCTGACCATGAAGAGCACCGGTTTGCCGAACTTCACCGCGTAAAGCAGCCCGTGGAAGGTGCTGGTCACAACGGCTTCCGCATGGCGGAAAAGGTCCACCCACTCGAAGGGACCGATGCTGAGAATGGTGCGGTCCGCCGTGCGGCAGGGGAAGGCGCAGGTGATGAGTTTCAGACCGCGACCACGGCAATAGGCGCCCAGGGCATCCGCCCGCGCGCCGTTCGCGCCATGACCGTAAACCAGGACATAAGGCTGGCGCGGGCGCTTGCGGTAGGACACGACCGGATCATCCTGCAGCCAGGTGGGGTCCACCACCAGGGGCGGTGAGACGCCGGTGACCCGCTCGACAAGGCGCGCGGTGCTTTCATCCCGGACGCCGATGGCGGAAAAGCGCCCCAATCCTTCGCTGACATGGTCGGGCAGCGGCCCCTCGACATCGGCCTCCCCACAACTTGGCGCGTAGGCCACGAAACGCGTTTCCGCTTGGGCGGGATGAGCGCCGAAAAACGATGGATCCGGACCAAAGTAGGCGTTTGAGAAATCCCAGACGATGTCCGCGCCCACGACCACCTCGGAAAACGAAGACCAGTTGACCCGCGCGGGATCCGTGGTGAAGGGATGGTCCGACAGTTCCGCAACGGGCGCGCGGAAGGGCAGGGACTTGAGCGTGTGAAGCAAGAAGCCCTTGAGCGCGGCGGGCGTGGGCCGCGGCAGGCGGATCCGCTCACCCCGGTGATGGGCCTCGGTCTGGTAGTTCACCAGGGTCGCTCCGCCGCCCATCGGGCGGATGGCCTCCCGCATGTGCCACGCCTGGAGAAAGCCACCGTAGTTCGGACCACGATGAAAGGTGAGAATGCCGGTGCTCATGGTGTGGCGGTTTTCGCGGAGGCGAACGGTAGTGCGGTCTGGCCCAGACCGCACGTGGAAGAAAAGAGAAAGAAACGATCATCAGGGACGGGACGCCTTTCATGACCCCGTTTTTCTGACATCTTCCACATGTGGTTTTCGGCGAAACCGCGCTACCTGGCGCTTGTCAGCCGTGCCAGGTCAGCACCTCGGGCACACCCCGGCGGTGGGAGATGGGAACGAGCGCTTTTTCCGCGGGATAGCCGCAGCCGATCAGAACAATGCCGAACTCTTGTGGATGGCGACGGTGTTCTTAAGGTCATGAATCCAGCGGTAACCACCAAGTTTCAACGAATGAAACAGCGATTCCAAATCCTTAGGTTTAAGAATTTTCCGGATCTGGCAATTCTCGAAATAAATGACCTCAGGAGGAACGGGGAGACTCAATGCCATTTTCACGACTTCGGCATCAAATCCCTCAGTGTCGATCTGAAGAATATCTATTGCCGAAAAGCCCGATTCCCCGAAGATCTCAACCATTGTTTTTGTGGTGACCGCAATTGCCGCGATTTCGTTTTCCTTGACACCAAAACGCAGCAAATGACCCTTGTCAAAAGACGCCAATTGTCTTGCGACCGGACTACTCAACCAGCGCCCTTTTTCAATGACGGTGTAGATCGTCGCTTCACCGGAACCGTGGCCGAGTGCCGCGTTGACCAGTCGGATATTGGGGATGCCCCGATACGCGCTTTTCAGACGTTCGAAATTCGAAGGGACAGGTTCAACCAGAACCGAATCGACACGCGGCGTTTTGATGTGGTGAAAGGCCTGATCCGAAACAGCGCCATCGCAAGCTCCGACCTGAATGAAGGAAATGCGTTCCTTGGCTTGCAAATACGCGCGAAAAACAATCCCCAGTATCTCATGATTTGGAAAGGGGACATGGTTGTTTTTGACAATCTGATAGCCCATTGCCCGGAACAAGCTTTGAATGATTTTTTTCATGTTCAGAAGGTTCTAAAGGATGAAGCACGGATGATTGAACGTGCCGGACGACGAATGGTAGTAGTGCGGTCTGGCTCAGACCGCACGAGAGAAGAGAAAGAAAAGAGAAGAGAAAGAAACGGTCATCAGGGGCGGCCTTTCATGACCCCGCTTTTCTCGTCTCTTCCACATGCGGTTTTCGGCGAAACCGCGCTACCGGCGCTTGTCAGCCGTGCCAGGTCAGCACCTCGGGCACACCCCGGCGGTGGGAGATGGGAACGAGCGCTTTTTCCGCGGGATAGCCGCAGCCGATCAGAACGATGGTTCGCTCGTGGGGCGGGATGTCCGCGATCCCGCGGAGCTTGCGGTCGGTCGCGTTGAGAACCGACCAGTTCAGCGACACCGCCGCAAGTCCCTTGGCGTGCAGTGCGAGGAGGAAGGACATCGTGAAAATCCCGCCTTCGATCCAGGGCTGGTATCGTTCCTCGCTGCCGGAGAACTGCCGCATGTCGCTGGTGATGATGAACAGCATGGGGATCCGGTCGCCGAAGCCCCGGTTGCCATTCTGTAGCGCCAGGATCTCCCGCACTTTCATACCGCTGTAGGAATGAACCCTCCAGGTCTGCCGATTGCACACCGACGGGCTGCGGATGGCGGCCGCCACGCAGGCTTCCACCAATCCGGCGGAGGGAAGGCGCGCGGAATCGAAGTCCCTCACGCTTCCGCGCGACTCAATAACCCTGAAGAAGGCCGCCGCATCCTCCTGTGAAACCCGGTCCATCGGTTTCGCTCCGCCAAGGGCGGCAAGCCCGTCGCCGCAGTTGCCGAGGGTGTCCGCAGCGAGCATGTCCGAGATGTCGATGCCAAGTTCCCGATGGCGCTCGGCATAAGCGAGGATCACGGCGCGGGCCGCATCCAGTTGCTCTGCCGCCACCGCCCCGCGGATGGCCGGATCCCGCAGCATCGCCTGCAATCGGGACAGCACATCCGCGCCGAAACGAGGGCGGAAATCCGGCATGCACAATCCCTTTTCCAGCACATGCGACAGCCTCACCACCGCGCTCTCCTGCTGAATGGAGCGGTGGCTCCCGGAATAACCCAGAACCGTGGCCGCCCTCATGTAGGCCAGCGAGTCCTGGAGGCACTCCCGCAGAAACCAATAAACCCGGCGGACGCGGGATAAGCGCCCCAAAACGACACGCGGAATGTTCATGTGATTGGATTTCCCCTGCACGGACCCCTGCCGGCCAGTTTGAGGAATGACCTGATGGTCATGATTGCGCCGATCACAACCGGTATGGATGACAAAGCCAGTGCCGCAGGCGAGGGGAGAATGAACTGTCGATTGCCTATGGCCAAACCGATTTCAGAACCCGGCATGGAGGGGGCGAGGTAGCCGCACAACAGGATCAAGGCACCACAGAGAGCCGCGACTCCGGCCAAACGCCTGCATGTCCGGTGCATCCCGGCCGTGCCACACAAGGCACCCCCGTGGTGGTATCCGTAAATCGCGCCGATCAAGGGGACAAACGCGAAGAATCCGGCGACTCCGGACATGCCAAGTGTGATCCATGCGAAATACCCCCCCACGGCCGCAATCAGAACCTTCGCCGCGTAAATCCATGCGATATGGCCCATCTCGCCGGAAGCGAGGATCAGGACCATCAACAAACCGCTCAAGGGAAACGTGATCAGAGACACGGCAAACCAGGAATTGACCACCTGGCCGGGGAAAAACTCCTCGCCCGCGAGCAGGATGACGAGGGTTTTGTTCAGTGCCAGTATCATCCCTCCTCCGATAAGCCCGACTCCAAGTGTCATCAGGCTCAGGATACGGTATTTGGCTTCAAAGGCGGAATGCTCCCCCCGCACATGCAGGCGAAGCAGCGAGGGATAAAATGACTGATAGGACCGCGAAGCGAGGGAATATCCCATCAGCGCGGCCTTGGATGCGAAATTGTATACCGGAACAAGGGCAAGTCCGCCGGCCTTGGCGATGATCATCGTCGGCAGGGTTTTCATGACCGCCTCCACAATGCCGACAACGGTGATCTTGGAGCTGTATCCGAATAGCGCCCTGAACCGAGGTGAGGACAAGCCCGAACGATCCCATCGCGGGCGGTCCGGACCGAGCCGGACCGCCAGCGCGTAGGAAATTCCGGTAATCAGTTGGGAGAACCCCAGGGCGAAAAGGTAGGATCGAAGACCCCAGCCCCGCTGAAGCAACCAGTAAAATACGAACAGATTGAGCCAGGGGGTTATTCCTGAAACCAGCGGAACCCAGTGAAACCTCTGCTGGGCGGTCAACAATCCCGGGGTCCCGCGGATGGGAAAGAACACCGCTGTCAGAAGCACGCATCCGGCAAACAGTTCCATCGTGTCCCGCCGGTATACCTGCGGCGGAGAAATCAAATGGGTGATTGCCGGAGTGAGCGCCAGACCGACCAATAGCACCAGGGCGGACTGGCTCATCAGCACCACCCGGGTTACCGACCACCAGCGGTTGATCTCGGTTTGATCCCTGTCGGAAACCGATTTTGCAATCAGCCGTCCGGTCGCGTTTCCCACCCCCATGTCCATCCAGACCAAATAGCTGATGATGGCGTTCACCACCGTCCAGATTCCCAACTGCTCCTCATCAAGATAGGCAACGGCAACCGGTATGGAAACAAAGCCCCAAAGCGCGACGGAGAAAAACGAAAAATACGACGCGGCCGCGTTCCAGCCGGAACGGCTTTTCGTCAGTTTTCTCAAAAAATTCATCGCTTCATCCGATTGGCAAAAATCAAACCGGGCGCCTGCAAGCCACTATTGGACGGATTTGATCTTTGGAAAGCGTTGGCTGAAGGTCAAAAACACGCTTTCAGGCTCAACCCGCATGCCGATTTCCGCCTTTATGTAATCCGAAATCGCATACAAATTCCTGTTGGAACGCTGGGTCCAGAAAATCTGTCTCCCTGACTCAAAAGCGTCCGTGGCAACGGAAGAATACGGTGCCATTATCGCATGGCTCCAGGAAAGGTCCTCTTCCAGACTTCTTTGGGAAAAGTCGTTGACGGATATCGCGGCGGCATTCAGATTCCGGCGATATCTATCGATCGCCCCAGGATGTGGTCTGAACCTGAAACTGCACGAACCGCCGACAAGGCCTTGCAGTTTCTTGACGCTGGCCAGGTCTTCGATCCGGCTGAAGTCGTCGTATAGATTGTCGTTGCCCGTTCCAAGAACAAGTATGTTCACATGGCGGAGTTCCATGCGTTCGCATTCATCCAGATATCCGATTTTTTCCAAAAGCGCGATCGACTGCGGGCTTTGGGCGTATACGGAGATGCAATGGGGAGGCAGCAGGGTCTTCAGTCCGTCCGCCTCAACCTGGCTCATGCACCACATTTCGGAAGCGGCTGTCGATTCCAATGATTCATGGGTCATGCCATGAAGCCAGAATATCCGGCTGGGAACGCCGGTTTCGGATGCCAGCAGAAACAATGGCTTGGCATCATATCCCTTTTCGTATGTCGAACATACCGACTCCGGGGTATTGCGAAAAACCGTCTTCCAGAAATCCCTCCAGCCAAAGAACCTGACCATGTACAGGAAGATGTTTCCGAATGATTCCCGGCTTGATTCATCCGGAAAAACGTCGAGCATGAAATTCGCCGTCTTATATGCATCCAGAAGATGCCTGAGTTGGGTGTATTTCGCCCAGGCACCAATGATGATCCGATAGTGGGCAAGCTCATGGTCCGGAATATCGGGTGGCGGAGTCTGCCTGGAGCACCAAACGACGACTTGCCCGTTCTCCCGGAGAATGCGATGAAGTCTGGATCTGATGCGCGAGATATGATTCGCACCGTTGCTTACCAATAAGAGGTGGTGCCGGGTCGTGTCCGGAACAGTTGGCAATATCCCGGCTTGTGCGAGGGCGGCAAGCCATTCCTTTAGAATCAGGATCGACCAGGCACCGGGTATCCGCAGCAGACGCTTTTCCCTGGATTCCGCTTTTGCGGTCAGTTCCCGGAACAAGGCATCGCGAAGCAACCAGGCGATTTCATTCCCACCGGTTCTTGTCCTGAGCCTCGATTGAAAGGTTTCGAAGCCGAGAGTGACCGTCCTGGGTGTCATTAAAATACGTATGGTGCGACTGCCTCGGGACGGGACCGCATGAGAACCTCCGCGTAGTCCCAGTCGAATTCATCATCGATGTCGAACCCACATACTTTTGGAATGATTTCATAGCCTACCCGGTTTCCCAGGAAATAGGGACTTGTATCCCGACCGGATGATCTGAACACGTCCAGGCTGAATACCTTGAATGCCCGTGGAACGTCCTGGCGACGAATCATTGATCTGCCTCCCTTGTCGTCAAAGGCGGCAGCCAGATAGCCTTCCTTGTCCTCGTACAACCTTCGCTCGGATTCACAGACGGTGCGGCATGCGGTCATTTCCGGGTCATCCTTCATCCGTTGGATGCAGCGGTTCGCAGCTTCCAGGCTCCGGAAGACAAATGTCGGCCGCAACCAGACAAGAAGGTCGGGAACCTCCATGTCGTGTTCGATGAACTTCGCATAGAGATCCGTCAGTATGTCTTCTTCCATTGCGGTGTCGGTCGCGGCGAAATCCGCGCGCAGGAATGGAACTTCCGCACCCAGGGAGACGGCAATTTCCGCGAATTCAGTGCTGTCAGTGGAACAGATGATCCTATCCACGGGCAGCTTTTTCGCAAAGGCGATGGAATATCCCATGAGAGGCATCCCGGACAAGGGGCGGATGTTCTTCTCCCTGATGCCTTTGGAGCCGGATCGTGCTGGAATAATGGCGTAGGTTTTCATGATTCAAATGACCGGGTATTTGTGATTCTCGCAGTCCATGATGCATTTGGTTTCCCGGCCCGTAATCTCCTCGGCCAGGCGAACATCCTGAACAAATTTTGAAAAGTCGTCGTTTTTCAGGTCGATGGCCACCTTGTCGAAGTGGATCCATTCGGCATTGCCCAATTTGACGTGTTTTTCGATCATTCTCGCTCCTGCGGCGACCGCAAGCGCGCATCCGGCACTTCCGAGGTCGTGGCTGGAATATCCGGGGATGATTCTGCTGTCCGTCGCGGACAACCGGTTGTAAGCGCGAACGACAGCGACGTTGCAGGCGTTTCGCGGAGTAGGATAGGCTGATACGCAGTGAAGCAGGTAAATGGCCTCGTTGTTTCTGTAAGTGGAAAGCACATGGTCAATGTATTCCGACTCCGTGTAACCGGTGGATACGACGATGACACCCCGGTATGCTTCCGCGAGGTGGCTGTGATACTCGCGGTGATTTGAAATGGTGCTTGGAATCTTTATCAATCGTGGGTTGAACGGGGTGATCGCCTCCAGCGAAGGGAAGTCGAGAATCGAGCAAAACCACTCAATGTCGTTCTGCCTGCACGTTTCATCCAGCAGACGGAGAAGATCATCGTTGAGTTCAACGCCGAGGCGGTAATCCCTGAGTGTTGTTCCAAATGGCGACCAGTAGTAGCTATCGAGCTGGTCCCTTGAGTAAAAGGATTCGACATGGCGCTTCTGTACCTTGATCAGATCCGCCCCGGCGTCCTTCGCCCTGTTGATCATTTCAACCAGGCGTGCCGGATCACCCAAATGGTTGTTCGTGAATTCCGCCACAATCAGGACCCTGTCAGGTTTCAGGAAGTTGATCGGCGATCTGTGGATCCGGGAGGAGATGGAAAGCAGCTTCCTTGAGAACGCAACTGGACTCTGTTCACTGTAATCGCGGGATCCGATATGGATCATGCGCAGTCGCCCGCCATCGGAGAAGTAGTGTATCAGCTGCCTGAACGCGCTCTCCTGCGCATTGACAATGACATCCCGATCATCAGATGTGGCGCCTGAGAAGTCAGTATGGATTTTCCGGGTGTGGGACCCGCCGGCGGTGGAGAAATCAAATCCCAGGAAATACACATTCTGGGGCTTGTTCTTCAATTGGCCGATCAGCAGGGCGATCTTGATTGCATTGAGCAGAACAAGCGACTCATCGAAAAACTCAGGCCGTTCGAGGCGGATGATTTCCATTTCATCCTGGTCAAGCTCGATTGGAATGGCGGGGAGCACTTCATGCTTGATTTTGGAGGGCAGAGGCTTTCCGGCGAGGTAGAACCCGCACGAAAATCCCTCCTGCTGAAGGCTGCGACGCACCCAGTTCGCGCTGAAGATCCCGATGTGCCCCGGGTGAATGCGCTCGGAATCGTTGATGTTGACTATGATTCCGGGAGGTAGCGACGCACAGTCTATGGCGTCGAGACTGGGGCCTTTGCCTATGACATAGATGTCGTCAGTTGGATACCTTGAAACGATATCGGCGATCCGGCGTGAGATATTCTCCTGCATAGTTTTTGTTTTCTACCGTTACATTCAATGCGTGTTCGAGCGCGATGTTCAGACCTCCCAGAATGTCCCAGGACCAAACCCCCTTTGGATTTTCAAATGAAAGGAAGGAGCCGCGTATTACGGAAAGCATATTGTAGACGCAGCAACCCGTGATTCTGTATTCGTGACCTTCGGTGGTCTCGACAATCTGCTCCTTTGTCAGGGATGATGAGAGTCCGCGGATGCGTGATTGATGCTTCACTAGCGGATCTCCGGTTGTCAGCCATTGCCCCATCTCCGGGCACCCGATCATCGATGCCTGGTGCGTTCCATTCAGATAACAGGATACCGATATCCCCCACTCGCATAATCCCGATGTGAAGTTTTCCGTGCCGTCAACCGGATCTATCACCACGATCATCCGATCTTTTCCGGGATTTGCCGCGCCATTCGTCATTTCTTCGGAAATGATCAATGGATTTTCGAAAAACGCCATGGCCTGCTTGATTGCAACCTCCTGGACAAGCAGGTCTCCCCCGGTGACGTAACTTTCATCGTGTTTGAGCGAGCGTTGGCAGCGCTTGCTTAGGATTGTCGCGAGGTGCTGGTTGCCAATCGAATCTTTCAGCGCGTTTAAAAACTGTATCGCTTTATCGTTCATGGGATTGCTGATTCGGAGGTTGTGGCGTGATGAGTGATGTGATTCAATGGGCGTTCTTCAGTGTTGCCCGCGGCGTGCGTCCCACTCCTGGGGCCGGTGCCAGGCGCAGATTGAACTGGAGTATTTTGACCAAAGCCGATCCCAAGAGGAGGCTTTCCATCGCCGAGAGGAACGTTCCGAAAACGAAAATGAAGAAGATGGGAGTCCATACCAATGGGATCCCGGTTAAAAGAGCCAGCGAATACCATGCCGAACCCCGGCTGCGGCGGATCAAATGGTGCGCGTGGATTGCGAGCCTGAGCTGGGCGATCAGCACGAAGACAAGTCCGACGTAGCCGATGGTGCGGATGGTTTGAATCGGGCCACTGTGATAGTCGCCGTTGGCGAGAATGGCGTCCTGGTGGAGACCCAGTCCGGAGATTGAGAAGGTGCCTTTGGCCAGATTCTGCTGGGCGGCAAGCTCCTGCGCGGAGAAGCCAAGACCATCCCCAAGCCATTTGTTGGAGATCCAGCGATCAGTCAACATGACCTCCTTCCAAATTTCCATCCGCCATTCGGTCGATTGCTCGGCATCCCGCTTGATGTTCTCATCCCATGTTCCGGGAAAGATGCTCAGCGAACGCTGGATGTTCGCCGGAAGGGGGAAGGATACGTTCACAATGGCCATAAGGGCTACTGCCACCGTAAGTCCGAGAAAGGATATGATGACGCCGAACAAACCGCTTCTGTAGGCAATTCCGACGACGTAGGTCAATCCAATCGCAACCATGTGATTGCGGAATCCGCTTAGGCCGGCACAGGCGATGGCCATTAGCACCAGCGGAGCCCATAATGGATGAAAGCAGGCCTTGATGGGGCCCTTTATCGATGATGTCCAGAGGGCCAGGTCGCGCGCGAAATTGCCGAGAAAGCCAATGCGGGTTGCGCGACCGGCGCCTGTGGTCTCCACACCTTCGATTTCGGATACACCTTCGTTGGCGGCTTCCAATTCAACCTTGCCATACCAGACTCCAATCTGGGGGATGACGAAGCCGACGATCGAAAGAATGAAACTCAGGATTCCGCCAATGATTGAGAGGCGGAGTATCCAGCGAAGTTTTTCTTCCACGATGTGAAAGTTGGAGAGGAAAAAATAGGTGATGAAGGCAATGCCAGTGAGCACGTAGGGACGGCCGCCGACGTTTTCACCGCCAAACAGACTTACACTGACGGGGTTGCGGGCGTAGACCTGGAGAATGCAAAACCCAAGCATGAGCATCCAGAAATCCAATTCGGTGAAGCGGAAGCGCCACGGCAGGCGGCGCATCAGGAGTAACAGGACGCAGAAGGGGATGAACAGGGCTTGTGCCAGGAGAAGTGAGGTGGGTCGCCCGGGAATCATCAGGGTGAGTCCCAGCGCGAGGGCCGCCGGAATCAGCATCCAGATATCCCTGCCGAGGGCGATGCAGAGGACCAGCAGGGAGCCGCCGGCGACCCAGGCGACGGTTTCGAGCTGGGCGGTGGCCGCGGAAATGCCCATGTAGAGCGCCGCGAACAGCGAGAGCACCACGATGATGAGAGCCTTGATTTTTGAGGAATCCATTGGAAGCGGTGGTAGCGCGGTCTGGCCCAGACCGCAGAGAATGAGGTAAGAATGTGTGAGGCAAAGGGGGACGGGACGGCTTTATCTTTGGCGGATCATTCGCTTTCCATTCGCGTGCGCCCTGGGCCAGGCCGCGGTACCTGTGGTTTCAGCCAAGCCGCGGTACCTGTGGTGTCAGCGGAAGGGTTGATAGGGAAAGTCGAAGGTTGTGGAATCCCGGCCGGGATCGGGATTGGAATGCACCAGCCCGACGAGGCTGTCGCTGCGGAAGAGCGGATTGATGCCGATCATCTCCAAGGATTTGAGCGCGGCCATGGCGAATTGCCAAGGAACGGGGAGCATGATGGGGGATTTTCCGGATCTGCGGGCGATGGTCCCAACGATGTCGCGGAGCGGGAGGGCGGCGGGATGGGCCAAGGTGAGGTTGGCGGCAGGCAAAGGAGTGGTCGTGCCGCCGATGCGAAGCACGGCCGCGGTGAGATCATCCTCGTGGATGAGGTATTGAATGAGCCGGGATGGACCGGTGAGGACGGGGACGATGGGTAGAGTGGCAACCAGTTTCTCAAGCGCCCCCATGACGCCGCCGGTGCGGGTTCCCCAAACAAGGCCCGGACGGACGACGGTGGCTCCCAGCGCGAGGGCTTCGCGCTCGATCATGAGTTTCGCCCGCCCATAGACGGAGCGGCAGCCGTCGAAGGCGCTCATGGAGCTGATGAAAATGACACGATCAACACCCATTTCGCGAGCCGTCCGCAGGAGTGCGATGCTTGGGTTGACGTTTTTCTCCAGTGTTTCGAACCAATTCCGGGGTGTGAAGTCGAAGGCGGCGTGGATGAGAAGATCGATATCCTTCCATGGCAGGGTGGCGGGATCGTCACCGAGCGAGTAGGCCTGCCATGGTGGTTCGCAGGGGCGGCGGGAAAGGGAAAGCACCTGATGACCGGCGAGTCCGAAGGCATTCGCGATGCGTCCGCCCACGTATCCGGATGCTCCGGTGATGGCGGCATTCATGGCGAATCAAGCGCGGCTGCGGCGGTGGCGATGCGATGGGCGTTGGCCATGACGCTGAAGGTCACGGAGGTGGCGGCGATGGAGGGAAGGACGGAGGAATCCACCAGGTGGACACGGGGGTGGCCGGGAAGGCGGCCCAGCACGTCGGTCTGGAATTCTCCGGGTGCGGCACTCATGGGGAAGGTGCCGCCGCTGTGATAGCCACTGCCGGGATTGGGAAACTTGAGCCCGGGAAACAGGGGAATGGCGCGCAGTTTCAGGGCGTGCGCGGCGAGTTTTCCTCCCACACGGAGAGCCGTCATGAAAACCTCCGGCGAGCGCGAGCTGGTGCAGTCGAGATGGTTTTTCCCGCGTGGACCTGTGCGGAGGGTGAGGTTGATGTGGCCGGATTCCGTGGAATGGATGAAACCCTGGGCGATGAGAAGCCTGCCAAGGAAGTTCCTGCGGAAGGGGCCGAAGCGAAGGGGCAAAGAGAGGAAGGTGCGGTTCAGTTCGTAATGGAGGAATGAACTGTAGCCGTAGATCTGAAGGTGAACCAGGTATTGGCTGACGGAAGGATCGTCGATTTCCAGAAAGACCTGGGTGGAGGTGTGCATCCTTTCGGTTTCGACTCCATCGGTCGAGGCGAAGCGCAGCAGCGGGTAGATGAAGTATTGGCTGTCGAGCAGGCGAATGGTGCGGTCGAAGGCATTCAGGGAGTTGAGTGTGATCATGGCGGTGGGCAGGACGCCCGCCGCTAGGAAAACGCGCTTGGCACGGAGTGAAAACCGCTCGTCCGAAGCATCCATGCGGCCGGATACGACCACGCCGCCGGCGGTGGATTCGAATCGTTCGGCCACCCGGCCGCTGAGATACTCCACCATCCCGGTGGCGACCAACTCGCGGACGGTCTGGGCGGATGAATAGATCAGATCATAGGGGCATCCGGAGAGGCAGAGCGCGCATTGGGCGCAAGGCCTGCGGCCGGATCCGCCAGTCGCGTGAACGGCCAGCCGGCTGCGGCCGAAATGGAGTCCCGCCTCGCGCAAGGACCGGTGATCGCGTTCCAGATCATCGAGCAGGGCTCGACCTTGGCGCGAAGGTGGGAGCGGATTGGTCTGGCGGGAGTAGGATGGCAGGATTTCCTCCAGCCGATCGGGCACCGCAGTGCCCGGGACGAAGTCCATGACCGCGCGGTAATGGGGCTCGAGGTCGGCAAGGGACACCGGCCACCCCTCCATGTCCGCCTGGCGGTAAGAGAGCAGGGACGAGCCCCAGATGTTACTCAGGCCGCCGAGCGCGAGGGAATGATTGAAACCGGATTTTCCGTTCCAGCGAATGTCCAGTGAATCGAAACCGGAGCCGAAGCTGTATGCGGAGCCGTAGGAAAGCTTCGAGTGGACCGTCTCGCTTGTCGTCCGCCGCCGCCCGAGAACGGTTTCCAGATCCTGCGGCGACCAATCCTCCGGTTCCTGGCGGGACATGCGCTCCACCACTTGCCTGCGTTCCGCCTCAAGGGTCTTGCCGACATCGAGGATCGTCACCCGGCGGCCCTGTGCGACGAGGGCCTTGGCTGCGGCAACACCGGCGGGACCGGAACCAATGACAAGGTGCATGGCGGATGGGACTGGCAGGCCTGCGGGAATCTCAGGCTTTCCTCCGAACGCGGATGTGCCAGTGAAGGGCCAAAAGCGGGCGCAGCGGGGCGAGCAGGGTTTCGACGCCTTCCAGAAGCGGAACCATGAAGCGGGGAATGATGTCCTTCTTGGTGACTCCGCCGGAGAGAAGATAGGTGAACCAGCGCGTGAAGCGGAGACACTCGATCTCAAGTTCGGGAAACCGCCCCTCGAACTTCTCACGGTCACGGACAAAGATCATCCACGACAGCGCCTGATTCGAATCCATCATCGAGTCCTGCTGGCCAAATGCCCAGTCCGTGCGGGAATCGTCATAGGGCTCGGGGTGGAAGCGATCAAAGAAAAACCGGGCGAAGGGCGTGTGGGCGACCTCGATCATGGTGATCACGCCGCCCGGCACCAGAGTCCGCACGGCTTCGCGGAAAAAACGCTCCACGTCCGGCACGTGGTGCAGCACGTGGGTGAGGACGATGGCACGGAGGGATTCGTCGGGGAAGGGGAGTTCGCAGGCGTCAATCACCCGTTCCGCGACATCCGGGATCACATCGGAAGTGATGAACGCGGGTTCCAGATCCTTGAGACAACTGCCGCCGCTGCCGAGTTCCAGCAGGAGCCCCGGTTTGGTGACGGAACCGGCATCCGCCAGGAGACGCGCGTACCAATCGTCATAACAGGCCTTGAGCAGCGGGCGCTCAAGGATGAGTTCCTTCTGGCGGGCGAAGAATTCCGGAGAGCCAACGGCAAGTCCGGCGAGCGAGGGTTCGGCAAGGAATCCGGGCATGGGAAACTTGGGGGATGAGGATTAGCGTGTCCCGGAGGCGGCCACCTCGACCAAATGCCAGCGGGTGGGGCCGCGACCCGCGCGCAGCGTCAGATCGAAGCTGTTGACGACTTTCGCCTCATGGCGGGCGAGCCACTGATCGAGGGTGAGGCGCCGCTTGATATCAAGTGTGTGCTGGCTGACGAGGATGTGGGTGATCCCGCGCCCGCGGTCCGCTTCCGCGTCATCATCCCAGGTGACGTGCTTGACCCGGAGCGAGCCGAATGGTTTCCACAATGATGTCTCGGGGTCATCGAAGGTGACGAGTCCCAGCATGCCGGGACCGGCGGGCAGGCGGTCGCGTGCGGGTTTGAAGCCATCCGAACGCTCGCCGTAAACGGAATAGACGGTCCACACCCGGCGCAGCAGGGAGCCCTTGCTTTCGTCCGCCCCGAGCGCCTTCAGAATGGTGACCGCCGGCCAGAGCGGACGGGGAGGAGTGAGCACCAGCAACAAGGCGGCGATGCCGGAGGAGGCGATGGCGAGGGCGCGCCACCACCAGCGGCCAAGCAAGTCCGCGGCGCGGCCGAGGCGAAGGACCGGCGCGAGCAGCATCACATAAAACGGTGAAAGGTAGCGCGCCGGACAGCCCAGCCCCAACTGCGAGAGGAAATAAACACAGACGGCGGCGGCACCGATGGGGACGAGGTTCCGCGCTTGGAGAAGGCGCGAGGCAGGCGTGCCGGATCGGGGAGGGCCGCCGCGCGAACGGTGACGGGCGACGAGGATGGGCAAGAGCAGGAGGGTGACACCAAGTCCCAGCCCGGCGGCCTCCTCCATTTGCATCTCGCCGAGCTTGAAGGTTCTGACCGAGGTTTCGAAATGTTGGCCGAGTTTTTCCTGCCAGGCTTCCGGAATGGTCCGTGCGGTCCATTGGTTCCAGGCGCCGGCGAGTGGATTGACCGGCGGATTGAGGTGATGGAGCGGGACCAGGATCGAATTGACCGCAAGGTGGAATCCCGGATGGCCCGCGGCGAGCTTCACAGGCTCCGCCTTCAGCCCCTTCCAATCGCCACTGTATTGGTGGTTGAGGATGGAGGTGGGGACGATGGAGACCAGGATCGCGAGCACCCCCAGCGGGATTGAAACCAGTGGTCGCCTCAGCATGGGGGCGATGTTGGGAAGCATCGCAAGACCCCACGGAATGAATAACAGGAGATTGAATGCCTTGACGGAGGTGGCCAGCGCCGCGGCCAGGACCGCCATGGAAGCAAGGAGGGCGCTGCGTGATCGTGCAGCGCGAAGGGCGTAATCGACCGCTGCGAACGCAAACACCGCTCCGAGCATGTCATTGGCGATGCTTCCGGCCTGAAGGAGATAACAATAACCAGTGGGAAGAATCCACATCCAGTGCCATGCGACGCGGGCGCGGACGCCAAGTCCGGTCAGCAGACGGTAGCAGATGCCGGGCAGCAGCAGGAAGGAAACCGCATTGATGAGGAAGAAAAGGCGATCCGTTCCGGTGAAAAGAATCAACGGGGCGGTGAGCCATTCGATGCCATTGCCACGGGTGTTGAGGCGGTGGAAGTCGGTATGGATCCAGTGCCAGTTTCCCTCGGAAAGCCAGTGAAGGACCCGCGGCGTGCGATAGGCGAGGGCGTCGTAGTTCGCCGGTGGATGCAGGATGCCGCCCAGGATCGCCATACAGGCCAGAAGCGCGAAGGCGGCGGGAAAGAAGCGGCGGAATCGACGCTTTCTGAATCCGCTCCGGAACCGGGGCCGGCATTGTTTCCACCATGCGATGACGCCCACAAGCGTCACACCCAGGACGGCAAGGTAGCCGGTGCGGTTGAGAAGCCCGCAGGCCGAAAGCAGCCAGCCCGATGCGTTCAGAATCACGCACAGCCACAGCCACAAGTCGGTCGGCGAGATCCGGGGACGGCGGATGGAATGCATCAAACAGGGAGGAAATCGAAAACTGCCGGTGCCTGCGAAGTCAGCGGTCTCCCCAGTGGAGGAGTTGCAACGCGTGGTTGAAGCGCTGGCCGGCGGCAAGGCCGTCGAGGATGACGGCGACGGAGAAACTGAGCATCGACAGAATCGAAAGCCCGGAGGCCAGGATGGCGAGCGGGATGTGAAGGATGGTTCCGGTGCGGAAGTATTCCATGACCGGGAAGGAGCCCGCCGTGAGCGCCGCCACGGCGAAGGCGAGCGAGCAAAGGCTGAAGAACAGCAGGGGCCGGTATTTCACGAAGATGGAGAAGATGGTTTTGATGACGAGGATGCCGTCGGTGATGGTGTTGAGTTTGGAGAAGGAGCCTTCGGGGCGGTCGCGGTAGTCGGTGGGCAGTTCGACGATGGTGTAGCCCTTGTCGAGGGCGTGGATGCTCATTTCGGTTTCGATTTCGAAGCCGTCGGCGAGGATCGGATAGTTTTTGACGAAGCGCTTGGACATGACGCGGTAACCGGTGAGGATATCCTCGAGCGAGCCGTTGAAGAGGAGATTGATGAGGCGGCGCACGAGGTTGTTGCCGAAGTCGTGTAGCGGGCGCTTGTTTTCGCGCCTGTAAACCCCCGAGTCATGGCGGTTTCCGCAGACGATGTCCGCGTGGCCCTCGATGACCGGCTGGAGCAGCGCGGCGAGGTCGGATGCGGGATAGGTCATGTCCGCATCGGCCATGACGTAGATGTCGGCATCGATCTCGAAGAAGGCCTTGCGCACGGCCGCGGCCTTGCCCTTGCGCGGCTCGCACATGAGCCGCCCCTTGCAGCCGAGTTCCCGGTAGGCGGCGGCGGCGAGTTCGTTGGTGCGGTCCTTGGAGGCGTTGTCGACCACGTAGATCTCCGCCTCCGGGCAGGCCTGGTGGAAGTCCTTCATCGTGCCCGCGATGGTGAGTTCCTCGTTGTAAGCCGGCAGGATGATGGCGATGGATGGCATGGGGAGTGGGCGAATTGAGAAGTGGAGGTGTCTTGAGGCTAAAGGTCGGAAGGATGTAGAGGTGCAGGCATGTCAGGATTTCAGGCCGAGGGCAGAGGCCCACTGCTGCCAACGGGTAGTGAGGCTGTGGCGGGAGAGAATATTGGTGAATGTGTCAAAATCGAAGTTCGGGAGTTCCGCCAGATAGACAAGCCTGGCGCGGTCCTTCGGTCGCCCCACTGTAAGCGCGATGGCAGCGAGATGTTCGGACGCATCAACCGAAACACCGCCGCCCCGGGCAAGCTGCCGCCCTTGGTCGGGCGATCAGGTGCCGGACTGGTGGGTTTCCTGGATGGGATGTAGCCTTGGGCGAGGCTGCATGGGGTGGAGGATGATTCCGGGGATGGTTTGTTCAAGAAAAAATGAACTGTGAAAGTAAGGCGATCCGTAGGAATTGGTTTGGGCGGCGTTTCGGGATTTCGGTTGCGCCTTCGGCGCCCGGTGGATCAGTGAAGCGAAAGTAGCAGTCGCCCGGCACTGCCCTTTCTCCCTTCTCTTGCGGCCCCACCGGGCGGCAAAGCCGCAACCGAGCGCGCGGTGACGGAACACCGGTTTGGAATTGCCGCGGGAGGGTGGGGCATGCAGGGTCCGCGGCGCGATGGAGATGGTGAGGAAACTACTGACGGACCGGCGATTCCACCGCTTGGCGCTGGCCGGGGCGGTTTTGGGTTGCGGAGTTCTGCTGGGGGCGTGGAAGATGGGGCTGACGCTGGCGGATTTGAAAGACGGTTGGTCTGCCACGGAGGGCTTTCTGCGGGGGCATCCCTGGTGGTTGTTTTTGGGCTTGGTGATTCTGCCGGGTTTTCCGGTGCCGACCAGTGCTTTGCTGCTGCTGGCGGGGTCGGTATGGGGGGGGCAACCGGTATGGGCCTGCGCGGTGAGTGTGCTGGCGATGGCGCTGAACATGACCTGGACCTACTGGGCGGCGGCGGTGCCCGGGCGCGGGGTGGTGGAGAAGTGGTTGGCAAGCGGCGCGGTGAAGGTGCCGGAGGTGGCCAGGGACAACCATCTGCGGATGCTATTGGTGCTGCGGCTCACGCCGGGGATTCCGTTTTTGTTCCAGAATTACCTGCTGGGTTTCCTGCGGGTGCCGTTCCGGCTTTATCTCCCGGTTTCGCTGGCAAGCAACTCGATGTTCGCGGTGGGTTTCGTGCTGAGCGGCGCGGGGATAGGCGGCGGAAATCTGAAACCGCTGATGACGGGACTCGGGTTGATCGTCGTGGCGGTGGTGGCGGTGCAGATGGTTAGGAAGAAGCTGAGAGGCTGATCCGTACCGTCGCTTTTGAAGGGCTGAACCATCGGAGCCCAGGGCAACGCCTTAGGTGCAGGTATTCCGAAAAAAGACGGAGATGAAGGGGTGAAACAAGGTGCCCTCCGAATTGCACCGCCCCTTCAGGGCTCAGGGTTCATAGAACGCACGGACCCAGGGCGTTGCCCTGGGCTGATATGTAGCGCACCTTTGGTGCTGAAGGAAACCTGTCCTTAATGGCATTGGGCCATGGTGTGACGGGTGCTGGGATTTGAAGAAAAGAAAGCGACGGCAAGGTCGGCATGGTTAGAAGGGGAAAGCGACGGTAAGGTCGCTTCTCCTCAGAGGCTGCGGATGCCTTTGGGGTTGTCGCGGATGGAGATGAGGCGTTGGCGCATGGCGGCGGCGCGGTCCGGGTGTTCGGTGATGATGTTTTTGGCTTCGCCGATGTCTTCGTCGAGATTGTAGAGTTCGCCGCCGGTTTTCATTTTTGGGCGGAGGATGAATTTCCAGGGGCCTTCGCGGAGGGCGAGGGTTTCGGATTCCTCGATCATGAAAGGCAGGCCGGCGGGGTCCTTGCCGAGGAGGGCGTCGAGGGTGTTGCGGCTGTCGATGGCCTCGCCCTCGGGGATGTCCTGTCCGAACATGGCGGCGAAGGAGGCAAGGAAGTCGATCTGGCTGACGAGGGCGTCCGAAACCCCGGGTTTGATTTTGGCCGGCCAGCGGACGAGGAAGGGCACGCGGGTGCCGCCTTCGTAGATATGGTATTTCCCGCCGCGATAGGGGCCGGAGCCGTCGTGTCCCTGATCGACTTCCCCGGTGGAGGTGTGGACCACGGTGCCGTCGCGATAGCCGTCGTCATAGACCGGGCCGTTGTCGCTGGAGAAGATGACGATGGTGTTTTCGGTGATGCCGGCCTGATCGAGGGAGGCGATGAGTTCGCCGACGGCCCAGTCGAACTGGACCATCGCATCGCCGCGGTGGCCGAGGGTGGTTTTGCCCTTGAAGCGGGGGTGCGGGGCGCGCGGGACGTGGATGTCCTGGGCGTTGTAGGCGAGGAAGAAGGGTTTGGATTTGTCGCGATTGGCGAGCCAGTCCTTGGAGCGCTTGACGAACTCGTCGGTCATGGTTTCGTCGTTCCAAAGGGCGGCTTTGCCGCCGAACTGGACGCCGATGCGGCCGATGCCGTTGATGACGGACTGGTTGTGGCCGTGGCTGCTAGGGTAATAGGTCATGGCCTGCGGATTCCTGCGGCCGTCCGGATAGATGGTGGCTTTCACTCCTTCGGGCAGCGTTTCGAGATGGAGGGGATCGGCCGGATCGAGATTCACCACGCGGTGTCCATCGAGATAGACGCAGGGCACACGGTCATTGGTGGAGGGGAGGAGATAACTGTAGTCGAAGCCGAGTTCGAGCGGTCCGGGTTTGACCTCGCCGTTCCAATCGACGGGTTGGCCCGGTGCGCCGAGGCCGAGGTGCCACTTGCCGACGATGGCGGTTTGGTATCCGGCGGCCTTGAAAACACGGGGCAGGGTGAGGCGGTCGGTGGGGATGGTGAGCCGGGCGTTTGGCGGCAGCACGCGGATTTTGTGGCGGAAACCGTGGATGCCGGTGAGTAGGGAAAAACGCGAGGGCGTGCAGGTGGCCGCGGTGCAATGGCCATCGGTGAAACGCAGGCCTGTTTGCGCGAGCTTGTCGATGTTCGGGGTCTGGATCCTGGTGGAACCCTGGATGCTGATGTCACCCCAGCCGACGTCGTCGCCGTAGATGAGAAGCACGTTCGGGCGGTTCGCTTCCGCGGCGATGAGGGTGGCGGGGAGGAGAAGGGTGAAGAGGAAGCGTTTCATGTGGGATGGAAGATAGTGGATGAGGGGATGGGTGGTTTTGCCGGGTGGTGTTTCAGTCCGATTTGGCGGTGATGGTGAGTTGGGAACCGGCGTTTATCCGCAGGCCTTCGGCGGGGATGGCGGCGGCGCCGGGCTGGGCCTCGATGGCGACGGGGGTTCCATCGAGGGTCAGCTTGGTGTCAGGGGTGAGCCAGGGAAGATAGATGTCGAAAAGCCGGAGCGAGCCGTGGGCGATGCGGATGGTGGCGGTCCAGATGCCGGCGGCGAGGGTTTGGGAGAAGGTTCCCCAGCCTTCGGAGGTGGTGAAGGGGCATTTGAAGGATGCGGGTTCGAGTTTCGGGGAGAAGCCGATGGCACCGCGCGGGCCGTCGTGATGGAAACCGGAGAGGGCGATGAGGATGGAGTAGCTGGCGGCGGCGCGGGCGTAGTGGTCCGAGCACTCGATCTCGTTGTAGGGATTTCGCCGGGCGGGCGAGTAGCGGTCGTGGATGGAACGCGCCACGGCGAGGCCGCGCAGGGTGAGCGAGCGCGGGTCTTTGGCATTCTCGATGAAGGCAACGCCATCGGCGACGGAGAGCGGATCGCCCTCATGGATCATGTGGGCGGCGACCTGCCATTCGAAGCCGCTCATGCACTCGTTGAAATAGGCGTATTGCCAGTGTTTCACGAAGTCCGGCCGCAAGCCGCCCATGGGCCAGGTACACATGACCAGCCCCGCCTCGCCGGGCATGGCGTAGAAGCGGCCGCGTTTGAGCTCCTGGCGGAAGGGGCCCAGATCCGGGACGAAGTTGTATTTCCACAGGCTGTGAAGCGCGGATCTGATTTGGTTTTCATCCGCGATGCGGCCGAGGCCGGTCTGGTGCGCCCACCATTGGCCGATGACCTGATCGATATAACACCCGGTGCCCACGCCGATGGCGTCGCGGTGGGCGGGATCCTCCTGTTGGATGTAAAATTCGCCGTTGAAGAGGGATGATATCTTTTCCGATCCGGATTCGAAGGTCTCGCGGCAGCGGTCGGCGAAGTCGGCGTCGTCCATGACGATGGCCATTTCCCCGGCGGCGCGGAGGGAGGCGAGGTAGAGCGAGCAGAGCGCGTGGACCTTGCCATACCACTCGGCGTCCAGGGTGTTGTGTTGCTCGCCGTGGAGCAGGCCGTCGAGGCCGTCCGGATCCTTGCGGTCGAATTCGAGCAGCCAGATGGCGGCCTTTTTCACGCCCGGCCATGCCTTGCGGAGGAAGCTGTCATCGGGGGAGCAAAGGTGCTCGCGCCAGGTGCGCAGGACGATGCCGGTCTGGGAGTCCGTGGCGATGTTCGGAGCGGCCTCGGCGCGGAAGCGGATCGAGCCGTCGCGATTCTGGGCGACGCCGAAATCGGTGACGAGGCGGAGGTTTCGCTCGATTTCGGGAAACAGCCGGGCCGGTCCCTGGGCGTAGTGCCAGACGTGGGCACAGGTTCCGGGGCAAGCGCCGATGCCTTCCCAGGCCCAGAAACGGCCGTCTTCGAAGATCATGCAATTGGCGGTTTGCAGAGTGTTTGTGGTGGCGGCGGCGCGGTCGAGGATCCAGCGCGGAAGGCTGGTATCATACCAGGTGGCGACCCACTTCATGGTGTCGGCACGGAGTGATTGAAGATCCCGCGCGATGCGGATGGCAGCGTCCTCGGCGGAGGTGAAGCGGCGTTCGTAATGGCGTTTCCGGCGGCCGACACCGGGGAGCGGGTGAAGGTTCGGGAAATGCCAGCAGAGGATGAAGGTGACGGTTTCTTCGGCACCGGCGGCGATTTTCAGGGTGGTGGAGAGGGTCTCGGATTCGTCGGATGACGCGTCGCGGCCGAGCAGCCCGAGAACCATGGTGCCGGCGTCTTCGGCCGTTTGCGTGTCCGGCGTGTCCGCCGGGTTGTCGCTGAAAACGAAGTGGTCCGCGCCGATGTTTCCCCACGGGCCGTCGTGGTCGTCGAGGATGCGGATGAGGGCCGTTTTCCCCTCCCATTCGGAAAGATCGAGCGAGGCGGGGCGCATCCGGTTGTCGGCGGGGCCGGTGGCGGAGCGGACGGCCTTGCCATCGACGATGATCCGGACGCAGGTGCGGTCGGCATGGTTGCCGCCGCCTAACAGGAAGTTGACATGACGGCGCGAGATGGTGAATTCCGGAGAGGTGAGCGAGCCTTTGGCCGCATCCCTGGCGGCGATATCGTCGCCGGGTGCGGAGGCGTGGGAGTTTGCGGCGGCGTTTCCATGGATGCCGAGGTCTCCCTGATAGGGCGGGACCTCCTTTGCGGTGACGGGCGCGCTGCCGAATGCGGCGCCCTCCGCTTTCCAGTTTCCATAGCCGTTTTCGAAGTCCCCGAATGTGATATCAGGGCGGGGGGAGTTATCAGAACGGGCGGGCTTGGCGGAATGGGACAGGAGGCTGAGGTTTCCCGAGCGGTGGAGGCGGGTGGAGGGAAGGATTTGCGAGCGCTTTTTGGTGTGGAGGAAGCAGGGGTTTTCGAGAATGCCGGAGAGTGTGGCCTCCACGTCCGCTGTTCCGTTGTTGCGGAGGGTGAACTCCATCACCGTCACGGGCAGCGAGGATTTTTCCAGATCGAGAGGGATGAATGGAGTCCATGCCCTGAGCACGACTTGCAGCGGGCATTCGGGGTCTGCGTAACCGACTTCTCCGAGCGGCCATTTGCCATCGAATGAGATGTCTTTCCAATCCGCGGAGCCGAACCTGCGAGTCTTGCCGCCGGTGGCGATTTCGAAGTGCTGGCGGAAGGCGTTGGGGAATTTGTCCGGCGTGGGCGGGTTGAGATAGTTCGCGCCATCCCGTTCGCGCACGGTGGCACCTGCTCCGGCGATGTTGCTAAGTCCTTCGGGGACGGTCGTTTGTTGGGCGACGACGCCCTCGTGCGGTTGATTGAGAATGTCCCAGACAAACAATCGGCCATCGCCGCAGAGATAAACGGTGCCGCAGCCGATGCCGCCGACGGTCATGCCGATCCTGGTGAGGCCGGTGTCCTTGCCGCTGGCGCGGATGGCGGCGTCCAGCGGGTGTCCCGGAGTGACCAGCGAGGCGAGCCAGTCCGCGCCGAGGTTTTTGTCAGATGGGACGACCCGGGCGTAGATGGCGGCCGAGGCATCCGCCGCGCCCGACCGTAGCGGGCCGAAGGAAGCGGCAATGGCGCTTGCGGACGATAGCTTGAGAAAACGCCGGCGGTCGGGTGAGTGGTTCGGCTGCATGATCAGACAAAAGAACGAAAGCCCCGCTACGGCAAGCGGGTCTTCGTTTTGTCATGTGGCAGAACTTAGCCGCGATCAGGAACCGGAGGCGTTTTCCTCGATGGCAGTGCCGGGTTCGGCGGCGATTTTCGGTTCGATGATTTCCACGGGGGCCCCGTCCGGCGCGTAGGGGAGGCGTGAAACCGCCAGCCAGTCGCCGGGTTTCAGCCCGTCCCGGATGACCAGGGTGTCGGTGGTGCTCCACAAGGGGTCGATTTCGGTTCTGCGGATGACGGTTTCCCCGCGGTCGATGAGGAAGATCCGGTTTACGCCGCGGAGGGCGGTTTTGGGGATGGCGAAGACGTCCTTGAGCACATTGCCGCGGACGGAGGCCCTAACGGGTTGGCCGATCCGGAGTTCGGGACGGCCGGAGCGGAGACCGAAGGGGTCTTCGATGCGGGCGATGGCAAACAACTCGCGAGAAGCTTCATCAAGCGCGCCCTCGGTGCGGACGATGCTGGCTGTCCAGGTGTGGCCGCTGGGGCGGCTGGCATTTCCAAGGGCATCGTGGAGGGTGACTTCCACGGGGAGATCGTTCTCCCTGGCGGGCAGGGTCACAAATGGAAGTTGATCCGCGGAGAGCGGCAGGCGGACTTCCGCGTAGTCGGTGGCGAAGATCTCGCCGAGAGGCGTGGCGGCATTGACTGCCTGGCCGAGACCGACGAGGCGGTCCTTGACGCGGCCATCGAAGGGGGCGCGGATTTTCGCGCGTTCGAGATTGCGTTTCGCCTGATCGAGATCGGCGAGGGCGGAGGTGACCACGGCGGAGGCCTCCTTGAGTTGTGGGATGCGAAGGACGAGCGGCGAGGGTTCCTCCCGATAGCCGATGTCCTCCCAATTGAGCTTCGCCTGCTTGGCGCGGGCTTCTTCCTGGGCCAGGGCGGCCTCGGCGCGGGCGAGGCGGGACTCGGCGGCGATGAGCGCGGCCCGGAGGTCGGCGGGATCGATTTCGGCGAGGACGTCGCCGTGTTTGAAAAAGGCGCCGTCTTCGAAACAAGGATGGATCGTCCGGATGGTGCCCGCGACGAGCGGTGTGACGGTGGTGGAGTGGTGGGCGCGGATGGCTCCCTGGGTTTCCAGAATGACGGGGAAATCGGATTTTGAGAGGATCAGTTTCTCGGTTTTGAGTTTCCGGGGCTCGTGGCGTGCCGGTTTTGGCGGCTCGATGGGCGCGGCGAGCCATTTCCATGCGACGAAGCCGGCGGCAAGGATGAGGATGGGAGCTGCGATGCGGAAAATCATGCGGTAGCGGCGGCCCGGGAGTCTCGCTGCGAATGTCCGGTTTGCCAAATACGAAGTCCGGCGGGCTGTTGTTTCCCGGAAATCAGGGCAGGGGAGTCCGGAAATCGCCGCCGAGGGCGAGGTGGAGGTCGATGCGGTTCTGGAGGCGCTGGTTGCGAAGGCGGATCATGCTGGCGCGGGCGTTGTTGGCCCGGCGCTGGGCTTCGAGCACGGAAAGGATGTTCGGGTTCACGCCCTCGGCGTAGTCGCGCTCGGACTGGCGTTCGGCGAGTGCGGCTTGGCCGAGTTCGGAGGCGAGGAAGGTTTCCTGGCGGGCGAGGGAACGGTCGGCGGCGAGGGCGGCCTCGACCTCGCGGAAGGCCTCGAGGGCGGTCTGGGTGTATTGGTTCAGCGCCGCGTCATTGCGTGCGAGCGCGGCGCGGGCCTCGGCGGAAACCGCTCCGCCCTCGGTGATGACCTGGGTGAAACGAGCGGCGAGCGTGGCGGCGAGATTGTCCACATCCAGCACATCGGCGAGGCGGGTGGTGGAGGAACCACCGGCGGCGGTGAGTGAAAACGAGGGCAGCAGCGCCTTGCGGGCGGCATCGGCACGGCGGGCGCTGGCGAACAAGCGGGCGCGGGCGGCCGAAAGATCGGGACGGCGGTCCAGCAGATCCGCAGGAAGACCCGCCGGGACGGAGCTGCGGAGGCGCGGCAGTTCTCCGCCGCTGCGGGCCAGGCCGGAGGGATAGCGGCCTAACAGAATCTCAAGCGAGCGGGCGGCTTCGGCGAGTTCGAGTTTGCGGGATTCCAGCGCGCGGCGGGCGGACGAGACGTTGGTGCGGCCGAACTGGATGTCCAGCGCTCCCTCGCCGGTGCCCTTGTAGTTTCGCTCGATGATGCGGAGGTTTTTCTCGAAGGAATCGAGCGTGACCTGGGCGAGCGACACTTCCTGGGTGGCGGAAATCAGATTGCACCATGCCTTGGCGGTATTGGCGGCAAGCGATAGCCGTGCGCCGCGGAAATCCTCGATGGCCGCGTGTCGGTCAGCCTCGGCGGCGCGGGTGATGTCGCGCAGGCGGCCCCAGAGATCGGGTTCCCAGGAGGCGGCAAGATTCAAGCCGTGGCTCTGTGTGCGGTCCGAGGTCGAGGAATCGGTGACGGCGGCACTGCCGGAAAGCCCGACCGAAGGCAGCGTCCTGGCGCGGCTGGCGATCGATGTTTCATCCGCTTCCCGCAGGCGGGCGGCGGCGACCTTGAGGCTGCGGTTCTGCTCCAGCGCCTCGTTTACCGCGCGGGTCATTCCGGGATCGCCGAACCGGCCGAGCCAGCCGGTGCTGATACGGCCCTCGGCACCTGACGAGGCCGCTGCCCAGGTACCGGGTGTGCGGATCGACAAATCATCCACCGGGGCGGCAAACCTCCACGATTCGCAGGAAACGAGGACAAATGCAGGGGCGGCGATGGCAAGGAGGCTCCGGGTTCGCATGGGCGCGGGGGATACGTCGCGAAACGCGCCGGTCTTGGGAAGAAGAAAGGGGATCCGGGAAGGGGATGCGTTTTCCGGAATCGGAAATCCGCTTGCCCTCGGGCGAATGGAAAGGCAGATTGCCGCGCACCAAGGCGGCTTGGCGGAATTGGTAGACGCGCTCGACTCAAAATCGAGTTCCAACGAGTGTGGGTTCGAGTCCCACAGCCGCTACTTCCCGATCTCAGCGGGGGTCGCCTGGTTTTCCGATTTCCAAGGCATGGCCCATCCCCGAACCATCGGCATCATCGCAGGCAGCGGAGTGTATCCGGAGACCTTCATCGAGGCGGCGCGTCGTGAATCGCCGGGCGTGAAGCTGGTGCTGGCGGCATTCCAGAACGAGACGAAACCCGAGCTTCTGCCGCATGCGGACGCCGCCGAGTGGTTCCGTGTGGCGCAGCTCGGCAAGGTGATCCGTTTCTTCAAACGCGAGGGTGTGACCGAGGCGGTGATGATGGGGCGGATTTCCCCGAAAAACCTGTTTGATCTGCGCCCCGACCTGCGGGTGCTGATGATTCTGGCGCGGGTGAGGGAGCGCAATGCGGAGACGCTTTTCGGCGCGGTGGCGGATGAACTGGCGAAGGAGGGCATCACCGTGCTGGCTGCGACCACGTTTCTTGAAGACCTGCTTCCGGGCCCGGGCCATGTTTGCGGTCCGCCGTTCCGGAAACGGCAGCTTGCGGACGCGGAGTTCGGTTTCCGCATCGCGAAACAAACGAGCGCCCTGGACATCGGCCAAAGCGTGGTGGTGCGTCATGGCACGGTGCTGGCGGTCGAAGCCTTCGAGGGCACGAACCAGTGCATCCGCCGCGGCGGCGAACTCGGCCGCGGCAAGGACGTGATGCTGGTGAAGGTGTCGAAGCCGAACCAGGATTTCCGCTTCGATGTTCCGGTCATCGGCCCGCAAACGATCGAGAACTGTGCGACGGCCGGAGTTTCCGGCATCGCCGTGGAGGCGGGGAGGACACTTCTGCTAGAGAAGGCGAAGGTGGCGGAGTTATGCGAGCGCCACCGGATCGGCATCCACGCGGTGGGGTGATTCCGTCAGGTGTCAGGCGGCGGTGGCCGGCGACTGGATCAAGAGGCAATCCTCAAGGAATGGCTGCACCTCGTGAAGCAGTGGAGAGCCTTCCTGTCGGAACTTCTCGGCGAACTGGCCCTCGATTCGCCGCAACGCGAAATCGAGATCCGCGATGACGAGTTCGCCGGGGCGGCCGCGGACGAGCGTCATCAGGATGACGTGCGAGCCCTCGCGGGAAACGAGATGGCGGTGATCGGACAATTCGACGTGCTGGCGGACCGCTCCGTTCTCATCGCGAAGCTGGAGTGCCAGGCGTTGCGCGGTGCCGGAAATCCGGCGCACCGAGGAATGCCGCGCCGGATCGCAACTGGCGAAGGACACCAGCGCGAGCGTCCTTGAATCCAACAAAAACACCTCCTCCACCTGGAAGCGCCGGGTTTTCTCGAACAGAATGTCCTCATAGGAGCGACTGGTGAAAAGCGCCTTGAGATGCCAGATGAAACGGTCGAGCGCACCCGGTGGCTGGAACGGCCGTGATGCGGGCGCGTATTCGGCGAGCGCGCGGCGGACGGTGGCCCGCAGCATCGGCTCGAGTTCCGGATCCGCGTCATGCCCGCCGCCCTGGCCCGCGTTTCTAACAACGCTCTCCATGATCGGCCCCAGCGCTTCCATCAGGTCGGCGTCGGTGTAATCCGGCACCGGCGTTTCAACGGCGCATGACGAGGGTTCGGCGGGCGGAACCTGAAACGCGGGGAGAGGATCGGGAACAAAATCCGGCTCCGGTGTTTTCTTCCCTCCCATCGCCGGGAGCACGGTGAGTGGCGATGGCCAGGTGGCGGGGAAATCGGTCGCTTCGGCGCTCGATTCGGCGGGCCAGGCGGGAAGCTTGGCGGTTGGAGCCGGGCCTTGTGGCGCTTTCTCCGGAGTGGGAAATGGCAGGATGTTCCAGGACTTCGCCCGGGTGGCTCCCGCGGCGAGACCGGGCCGCGGGCTGGGAAGCGGTGTGAGGGTGGCGGACATCAGCGTGGGGGGGATTCGGGTCCGGGTGAAAGCGGGGCGAGACTCTCGGCGAGCGCGCGGGCGGCGGCGGCGATGCGGGAGAAACGCTCGTCCAGTTGCGCGCTGTCAATGCTGCGGCTTTGGATTCGCGTGAGCTGGGATTCGGTGTTTTCCCAGAGCGATGCGACTTCCTGGCGCAGTTGCGAGGCGAGGCGTTGCTCGCGGTCGTTGAGGTGGGAATGAAGCGCGCCCTGCCAATTGGTGAGCCAGTCGCCGAGGCGAGTTTCAAGCTGGCGGATGGCGGGCTGGTTGTCCGGCAACTGTTTCATGGCCGCGATCTGCTGGATCTGCTGGGCGAGGCGCTGAATTTCCTCCTGCTGCCGGGTGCTGCGGTGCAGGCTCTCCTCGCCCATTTTCCGGACCGTTTCCTGAAGCGCTTCGATCTTCGCCTCATCCTGGCACAGCCGGTCTTCCCAGACGGATGGGACGGCGGCCCCGGTGCCGAGACCTTCGAGCCGGGACACCCGCTGCTCGATGCGTTCCAAATGACGGCCGACGATGATCTCGCGGATACGCTCGACCGCCAGCGAAGGATTGATGGGGGATGGTGGGGGAGTGGGTGGCATTGCGGTTCTCCGTGGGGGGAGTTCCGGAAGGGGGTGATCCGAAACACGGGTGATGGAACAGCGGCGGGGAAAGTGAAGGAATCGGCGGAAAATGTAAATGCCGAGGGTGGCATTTCGTTTTTCCTGACCTTTTGGACCGGTGATCCATCTCGCTGGTCATTGACGTTCTGGGATTTGTGACTTTCGTGATTCCGTGAAAGACACCGGCCGGGGAATGGGTTAAGAGATTCGTGATGTCTGGCGACGATGAGGAAAAGGAAGATGACCGTGACGAGGTGATCACGCAGGCCTACGCGAAGACCCGCAAGAGTCTGATCGCGCGGCTCGACAATTGGGAGGACCAGCGCACCTGGGACGAGTTCTACCAAACCTACTGGCGGCTCATCTACTCGGTGGCGGTCAAGGCCGGGCTGCGGCAGGACGAGGCCTTCGACTGCGTGCAGGAAACGATCCTGTCCATCGCCAAGCAGAGCAAGAAGAAGCTCTACGATCCCGAGCAGGGTTCGTTCAAGACCTGGCTGATGAACATGACGCGCTGGCGCATCAACGACCAGTTCCGCAAACGCAAGAAGGACACCGCCATGATGACCGGCGAGTGGGAAAACGACCGCAAGACCGCCGTGATCGACCGCGTCGAGGATCCGCAGGGCGATGTGCTCTCGCGCCTCTGGAACATCGAGTGGAAGAAAAACGTGGCGGACGCCGCGCTGTCCCGCGTGAAGGCGCAGGTTTCCCCGAAACAATATCAGATATTCGACTGCTATGTCATCAAGCAGTGGGATGCCAGGAAGGTTCAGGAAAAACTCAACGTGAGCATGGCCCAGGTTTACCTGGCGAAGCACCGGGTGGGAGCCGTGCTCAAGCGCGAGTTGGCCAAACTCGAGGACGACGACGATGCCGGCTAGAGACCGCCCGAATCCGACGATTCCCGACCATGAGGTTCTGCGGAAAATCGGAGGCGGAGCCTATGGCGAGGTGTGGCTTGCCCGTGGTGTGACCGGCGCGCTGCGCGCCGTGAAGGTGGTGTGGCGCCAGGACTTCGAGGAGGAGCGCGCCTTCGAACGCGAGTTCGAGGGCATCCTGAAATTCGAGCCCATCTCGCGCGACCATCCCGCGCTGGTGAACATCCTCCACGTCGGCCGCAGCCCGGACGGCGAGTTTTATTATTATGTCATGCAGCTCGGCGACGACATCCGCACCGGGCGCGACATCAATCCGATCGAGTATGAACCCCGCACCCTGCGCGCGGATCACCACCAGTCGTCCGGCGAGCGTTGGGACACCAACGAATGCATCGATGTGGGCCTGAGGTTGTCCGAGGCCCTCGGCCACCTGCATGAGCACGGCCTCGCCCACCGCGATGTGAAGCCGTCCAATGTGATCTTCGTCAACGGCAGGGCCAAGCTCGCGGACATCGGGCTGGTGGCGGCGCGAGGCCAGCGGACCTTCGTCGGCACCGAGGGATTTGTGCCTCCGGAAGGCCCCGGCTCCACCCAGGCGGACGTTTACAGCCTTGGCAAGGTGCTCTACGAGATCGCCACCGGCAAGGACCGGATGAGTTTCCCCGAGTTGCCCGACGACATGCCCGCCGGGCCGGACCGCAAGCGCTGGCTGGAACTCAACCGCATCATCTGCGACGTCTGCGAGCCCCGCATCTCGAAACGGAAAATCTCCGGCGCGGCCGAACTCGCCGAGGCGCTCAGGCGCATCCAGCGCGGCAAACGCCGCCGCCGCAGCGGCCTCGCCGTGTGGCTCACCACCATCCTGCTCTGCGGATTCGCGGGCTGGGCCGGCTGGGAAGTCGCCAAGGATACCGAGTGGATGCGGACACTGCTGACAACCACCGCGAACCCCGAGCCCACCGTGGGCATGCTGCGGGTTTTCAGCACCCCTGAAGGCGCGGATGTGCTCGATTCCGATGGCCGTCTCATCGGGACCACCCCCACCCCCACCATGACCGCCCGCGTCGGCGAGGAAGTGGCCTTCACCCTGCGCAAGAGCGGCTTCGCCCCGCACGAGGTAAGGGAGAGGATGCCCCTCTCCGCGTTGAGCGAACCGATGATCCTCTCCGGCCAACTCCAGGTCTTCAGTCCGCCCCAGGCGGGCGAGGCCTGGATGGACCATCTGGAGGCGAACTACCAGCCGGTGATGGATCACCACGAGTCATCCGGATATGTCGCCCGTCACGCGTGGGAGCTTTACGGCAAATCCCAGAACTCGCGCGCCGGAGAGGCCGAGGTCATCCGGTTTTCCCAAAACGGCCAGCCGGTGGACATCGTGCTGGCCGGTCCCGGGGCGGCGGAGGCATATGCCACATGGTTCCGGGACGGCGGCATCAGGGCCGGCTTTCTAACGGAAGACCACGAGGTGCGGGTGCTGCGGGACGCGGGCTTCTCCCATTCCGCCATGAGCGAGAAGGCGCGCAACGGGGATTTGCGCCCTTTCCGCCTGATGGTCAGGAAGATCGTCTATGGCAATCTCTCGGTGAAAACCACCCCGCCCGGAGCGGAGATCTATCTGAACGGACAGGCCGTCGGTTTCACATCCGCCAGGGCGCCCGCGCAAAAGGTCAAGCCCGGCCTGGTCGAACTGCTGCTCGTCCTGGAGGGATACAAGCCGTTTGCGAAATCGATCGCTCTCGGCGAGGGACAGGATCTCGCCGAAGATATCACCATGGAGAAGAACGAAGGCGTGGTCTTCGGCCGGCCGTGGGAAAACGCCATCCACATGAGGTTCGCTCCGCTGGGGCAGGATGTGATGGTTTCCATCTGGGAAACGAGGGTGACCGACTACGCGTTGTTTGTCAGGGAAACCGGCCGCCCGCCACCGCCCGACCCGCACTTCGCCCAGGAGCCCGATCATCCGGTCGTCAATGTCTCGCGCGAGGACGCCCATGCCTTCTGCGAATGGCTCACCGAACGCGAGCGCAAGATGGAACGCATCGCCAAATCCCACGTTTACCGCCTGCCCACCGACCTCGAATGGAGCCTGATGGCCGGTATCCAGGAGGACGAAACCGTGAGCCCCGGCGGACGCGACCTGCGCAAGCCGCGAGTCTTCCCCTGGGGCGTCGCCTGGCCGGATACCGAAAAGGTCGGAAACTTCGCCGACATGGCGCTCGCGCGCACGCCGGGGGTATCGATCGACCGCACCATCCCCGGCTACGATGACGGCTTCGCCTTCACCGCGCCGGTCGGCAGTTTCCCCGCCAACGAGCTGGGGCTCTGCGACCTCAGTGGAAACGTCCAGGAATGGGTGGAGGACGAATACTCGAAACTCAGTGCCAACGCCAACATCCTCGGCGTGCTCCGCGGCGGCGGTTGGAACACCTATCAGACCGACAACCTGCTCACCGGATCCCGCAACGGCCAACCGCCCACCTATCGCGACGTCATCTACGGCTTCCGCGTGGTGCTTGCCAAGGTGCCGCCGAAAACCGATCCGCCCGGCCCCTGAACCGCTTTCCGAAAACATATCATGGTTGAAATCAAACTGACATACGGGGGAGACCTCCGCTGCCACGCCGTCCACACGCCCTCCGGCAGCACCCTCGCCACCGACGCCCCCGTCGATAACAACGGCCGCGGCGAGGCTTTCTCGCCCACCGATCTCGTCGCCACCGCGCTCGGAGCCTGCATGGCCACCGTCATCGGCATCGTCGCGCGCCGCGAGGAGATCGCCGTCGAGGGCATGCGCATCGGCGTCCGCAAATTCATGTCCGGAGACGCCCCTCGCCGCATCGGCCGCCTGGAACTCGATATCGACATCCCGCTCCCCGCCGGTCACCCGGACGCCAAACTCCTCGAAAGCGCCGCCCGCGGCTGCCCCGTCCACCACAGCCTCCATCCCGACATCGAACTGGTGATGAACTGGCGCTGGAGCGTGGACTGAAACCGGAAACGGAAGAGCACGCCATGCGGCAGGATGATGGCCATCACGCCTTCGTCTTTGAGGAAGTGGAAACCATGCAGCAGGAACGCGAAGTCGGCGGCGGACTTGGGGGCGAGTCCGTGGTTCTTGAAGCGCACGTCATCGCCCATGGCGTCGGTGGGGGCCCAGCGGTAGCTGAAGGGCGGATTGGCGACGATGGCGTCGAAATAGGGTTTCTTCTCCGGGTTCAGCTCGCGCAGCATGTCCCAATCGTTGGTCAGGGTGTCGCCGTGATAGATTTCGAACTCGGTGTCCTTCACCCCGTGCAGCAGCATGTTCATGCGGGCCAGATTGTAGGTGGTGATGTTCTTTTCCTGGCCGTAGATCTTGCCGATGCCTTGGAGCCCCATGCGTTTGCGCACGTTCAGCAGCAGGGAGCAGCGATTACGACAAGACGGACAAGGCCACGCAGGTTTTTTTCGCCACGGTGCAAAACCTCCTGATTTTCGCCGTGACCCGGAAAACCGCCGCCGAACTCATCACCGCACGGGCGAATCCCGCGGATCCGCATTTCGGCCTGCTCGCCTGGAAGGGCGACAAGAGGTGCGCAAGGCGGACATCGTCGTGGCCAAGAACTACCTCACCGAGGACGAGATCGACACCCTGAACCGCCTCGTGGTCATCTTCCTGGAAACCGCCGAACTGCGGGCCAAGAGCAGGCAGGAGACGCGCATGAGTTTCTGGAAACCCTCCATCTGAACTGTCAAGGATTCCTTGACAGTTGCCCTCGGGTCCAGTTCCCCGTTCTCGAAGGTGTTCTTCAGATGCAGGGAGATGTTCTGCTTGGTGGCGTCAAAGAGTTCCGCCATCTCAAGCTGGGTGAGCCAGACGGTCTGCTCCTGCGCCCGCATGGATGATTCAATTGTGCGGCGGTCGCTTGGTGAGGGGCCAAAGGCCCAATGCCATACCAGCCCAGGGCAACGCCCTGGGTTAGGTTCAGCCCAATGGTTGTCAGGGCTGAAGGCCCGCCCCATCTCGCGCGGAACCATTTTCGTGACGCCACGAAATTGGTGTGCGACTTCGCATCCGGCGATGCGTTGGAACGGGCCTTCAGCCCTCCTTTTGGTGGGGTGATTCCATTCCTGGGGCGTTGCCCCAGGCTGGTATGAAACCGCACCTTTGGTGCTGGACGCGCTCATGCGACGATGCGTCGTTGTTCGGCTTTATCTGGCGGAAGTCTTGGCGGCGGTGAAGACATCCTGGGTGACGATCTCATCCAACAGGCGGGCGCGAATTCGGCGTCGGTGAGGCGGACGCGGTTGAGGGGCTCGAATTTTTCGCGGAAGTTGGCTTCCAGCGTGGCGCGGTTGGTGATGTCCGGGCGGTATTCGTATTTGAGCTTCTGGAGCGTGCCGATGAGGCCGTATTCGATGGTATCCTCGCGGACGATGGAACTCGGGAGATCCGGCATTTGGTTGGGGGCATCACTCGGCGAACTCATTTCCGGTGGATAGAAGACGGAATCAAACGCGGAAATCCAAGCGCATTGTGAGATGCGCCTGCCAATGCCCGGTCACGAAACCGCATTCCGTTAGCGGGGATAACGAAAAGCCCGGACAGACGGCCCGAAGTCCCAAGGCATTGCCTTGGGGCGGGATGGCGCCTTGTGTCTTTGGCGCAAGGTCAGAAGGGGATGTCGTCCTCTTCCTGGAAGTCGTCCTGCGGGGCGGCCGAGGCGCCTTGGGGCGGGACGGAGCGCTGTTGGGGCGGGCGGGACGGTTGGCCGCCGCCTTGGGGAGCGCCGCCACCGCCGGACTTGTTGCCGGTGGGGAGGAACTGGAGGTTTTCCCCGATGACCTTGAGCTTGCTGCGCTTCTGGCCGGTGGTTTTGTCATCCCAGGTATCGAGGCTGAGGCGGCCTTCGATATAAACCGGGTTGCCTTTGGTGAGGTATTGCTGGGCGAGTTCGGCCTGGCGGGCCCAGAGGGTGACATCGACGAAGGTGGTTTCCTCCTGGCGCTGACCCTGCTCGTTGTTCCAGATGCGGTTGATGGCGAGGCCGATTTCGGCCACGGCGGTGCCCTTCGGCGTGTAGCGCAATTCGGGGTCGCGCGTCAGGTTGCCGATCAGCATGACTTTGTTGAGATTGGCCATGACGGGGGAAGGTTGGGATGGGTCTTGGAATCAGGCAAGCGAAAACTGTTCACGCGAACAATTTTCCACCGGATCAGGCCAGGCGTTGGAAGTGTTGGAGATGGACGTGGCCGTTGAGGCGGAGGCGCTCATGGATCCTGGTGATGCTATCGGCGGCGCCTTGGAAGATGTAGTTCACGTAGTGGCCGGCCTCGAGGTGCCTCGAGTTGTAGGCGAACTGGCGGCGGCCGAGGTTGACAATTTTCTCCATTTTCGCGCCTTCGGACTCGATTTCGCTGGAGATGGAGGTGACGAGATCGTCAACGGTGCCTTCGAGGGATTTGGTGTTAAGGACGATCAGGCCCTGGTATTTGCGGCTCATCGGATTGAGGTGGTGGTGATTGGCTTCGGATGTGGTAGCGGTTCGCCGCGGCGGCGATGCCTTGGGAACGCGCAAGCTGCACGGCTTCGAGAGCGGTGGCAAGCGTGTTTTCAAGCGCGGGGCGCTCGTCTGGCGAAAATTTTCCGAGCACGTGGCCGACCATGTTTCCGGGCTGGCTGGAGCCGATTCCGATCTTGAGGCGGGGGAAGGCATCGGTGCCGAGATGTTCGATGAGGGATTTGATTCCGTTGTGTCCGCCGGCGGAGCCTTTTTCCCGGAACCGGAGGCTGCCGAGCGGCAGGGCGGCGTCGTCGTAGATCACGAGGATTTCCTCCGGGGGCCACTTGTGGAAGGAGAGGATTTGGCGGACGGAGCGTCCGCTGAGGTTCATGAAGGTCTGGGGTTTGCAGAGCAGGGTGCCTTCGGGAAGTTTCGCCATGTGGCACTGCCATTTGGGGATGGACTGGAAAACGGCGGGGCCGGTGGCGGCCAGGCGGTCGAGGAGCATGAAACCCACGTTGTGGCGGGTGTCCTCGTATTGCCGCCCCGGGTTTCCGAGGCCGATGATGAGACGGAAGAGCATGGTAGGGGAATATCCGGTCGCTGGCTTTAATCTGAATTCCGATATCGGGAGCAACGAAAAACGCCCGGGCCGTGTGGCGAACCGGGCGTTTGGCGGGTTGGGAATGGTGCGGGCCCGGTCAGGAGGCGGCGGGCTCGTCGGCCTCGGCGGCGGGAGCCTCGGCACCACCGGCGCGGCCGATGTGGACGACGACGACGTCGGCACCATGGGTGGGGCGGACGCCCTTGGGGTAGGTGATCTCACCGATGTGGAGCGAGGCGCCGAGGGCGAGGCCCGAGATGTCGATCTCGATGGTCTCCGGCAGGTCGTCCGGAAGGCAGGTGATTTCGACGGCGTGAACGTATTGCTCGATGACACCGCCGGCCTTGACGCCGGGGGCCTCGCCGTTGAGATGGGCGGGGATGTGGGCGGTGATTTCGGTCTTGTCGTCGATGGCGAGGAAGTCGGCATGGACGGCGGCGCCGGAAAGCGGGTCGTGCTGGATGGCCTGGAGGAAGGCGAGGCGGGTGCCCGCACCGTCGATTTCGAGGTTGACGATGATGTTTTCCGAGGAGCTGTGGGCGATGAGTTCGCCGAAGGACTTGGCGTCCACCTTGAGGTTCTTGTTTTCGACGCCGCGTCCGTAGATTACGGATGGAAGCCAGCCCTCCTTGCGCATTTGGGTGAGACGGCCTGAGCCGGTGCGGGCGCGGGGTGCTGCTTTGAGTGGTGTTTTCTTGGACATGGCGAAGAGGATCTGGTTCTTGGGAAGGGGCGTTCCGGACCGTGCGAGGCCCGACGCGGGGCGGGCTGTGTAGCGGGCGGGCGGGCGCTTGTCAAAAAATTGTTCGCATCCGGGGAAATTCTCCTCAGACCGCGAAGAGCGTGGTGATGGAGTGACCGCCGTGGATGCGGCGGACGGCTTCGGCGAGGAGAGGGGCGACCTCGACCACCTTGACCTTGGGGCCGGCGGCCTGGGGGACGGAGTCGGTGGTGATGACTTCCTCGATGGCGGAGTTCCGGATGCGCTCGTGGGCGATGTCTCCGAGGATGGCGTGGGAGACGCCGGCGAAGATGCGTTTCGCGCCGTGTTTGTGGAGAATGTCCGCGGCGGCCATGAGGGTGCCTGCGGTCTCGGTCATGTCGTCGACGAGGAGGACGTCGCGGTTTTCCACCTCGCCGATGACGTTCATGGCCTCGACGCGGGTGGCGCTGACGCGGTGTTTGGCGACGATGGCGAGTTCCGCGCCGAGGGCCTCGGAGTAGGCGCGGGCCATTTTGACGCCGCCGACGTCCGGGGAGACCACGGTGAGATTGGAGGTGTCCTGGAGGCGTTCGCGGAGGTAGCCGATGAGGGCGGGTTTCGCGTAGAGATGATCGACGGGGATGTCGAAGAAGCCCTGGATCTGGGGCGCGTGGAGATCCATGGTGAGCACGCGGTTGACACCGGCCGAGGTGAGCAGGTTGGCGACGAGCTTGGCGGTGATGGGAACGCGCGGCTGGTCCTTGCGGTCCTGGCGGGCGTAGCCGAAGAATGGCATCACGGCGGTGATCCGCTCGGCGCTGGCGCGGCGCGCGGCGTCCACCATGATGAGCAGCTCCATGATGTTGTGGTTGGTGGGCGGGCAGCTCGGCTGGATGATGAAAACGTCCTCGCCGCGGATGTTTTCGTTGATTTTGACGAAGGTTTCACCATCGGGAAAGGCCGTGACCTGCACGTCCGCGAGGGGTTGACCGAGGTTTTCGGCGATGCGCTCGGCGAGCGAGCGGTGGGCGGTTCCACTGATGAGTTTCATGTCGGATGGATGGGAACGGGCGGTGGGCGGGGGATTGTTGACAGGCGCGTGGCGGTCGGCAATACTTTGCTCCGAAAAACCCGCATCCGCCAAAACCCCACACCGCAGACCCAATGCCGCCCGCTTCCTCAAGTTCCGCCGCCGACGTTTCGCAAAACGGCGGCGGGAAAACGACGGGCCGTTCGGTTCTGGTGCCACTGGTTCTCACTTCGCTGGCCTTGCTGTGGTTCTTCTGGTTCGAGCAACGCTACGGGGGAAACCGGACACAATCCGCTTTCTCATGGATCTGGAGTGCCTGGAATGAGGAGAACGACTTCGAGCACGGGCCCCTGTTTCCGCTGGTGATCATCGGCCTGATCGTGCACCGCTTCAGGCATCTGCGGGCGGCTGTCAGCGAGGGCAATGCCTGGGGGCTGGCGGTGGTGCTGCTTGGCGCGTTGTTTTACGCCGCCGCTTACCGCACCTTGCAGCCGCGGGTGGCGATGGGAGCGTTGCCGTTCCTATTGTGGGGATCGGCGTTGTATCTTTGGGGCTGGCAGGTGGCGAGGATGCTGTTGTTTCCGCTGTTTTTCTTCTGGCTGGCGATTCCCCTCCCGAGTTTCCAGCAGGCGACGGTGCATTTGCAGATTCTCGCGGCGAAGGGGGCGCACATCGGAGCCGGGCTTTGCGGGGTGGACACGGTTTTGAGCGGCACGGAGATCAGGGCGACGAATGGAAGCTGGGGGCCATTGGAAATCGCCAAGGGCTGCAGTGGCATCCGCTCGCTGATGGCGCTGCTGATGATCTCGGGGGCATGGGCTTATGTGGCGGACATTTCGTTTTGGAAACGGATGCTTCTGTTTCTCGCCGCCGTGCCCTTAGCCATCGTCGGCAACGTGCTGCGCGTGACCTCGATCTGCGTGATCGCCCAGTATGGCGATGCCGGGTGGGCGGTGAACACCTGGCATGACTGGTCCGGGCTGCTGTTGTTCTATCCGTTTTCGTTGATGCTGCTTCTGTGTCTGCACTCATTGCTTGAAGGCGGGTTGCCATGGAAGAAGAACCGCCGCGAGGTGCGGCGCGTCGTCGTTTCCCGAACGAACACCCAACCGGAGGAAACCGTCCTGTCCGAACCATGAAATGGAGCGCATGGCTGCTGCCGCCGCTGATGGCGGGTTCCCTGGCAATGATCTACTTTCTGCCCAAGGCGGGGAGCACTGCCCAGTCGGCGGTGCGGATGGAACTTCCCAGCTCGGCCGACGGCTGGTGGTTCGAGAAGCAAACGCCCTCCAAGGAGGAGATCCTGACGCTGGGACCGGAAACGGATTTCGCCAAGGCCCGCTGCCTGAAACCGCGACCCGGCGAGTTGAGTCCGGACGGTCGCTACATTCCCGACCTGATCGACATGTCGATCGTCTTGTCCGGCAGCGATCTCAACACCTCGATCCACCGCCCCGAGCGATGCATGCCCGCGCAGGGACACAGGATCACCGGCACCGAATCGGTGGACTTCAAGCTGGAGAACGGCAGGGAGTTCCAGGCCATGCGCCTCCGCTCGATGAAACCGATCCGTCAGGAGGATGGTTCCGTCACCGACATGAACTGCCTGACCTATTATTTTTTCGCCGGCCACGACCGGATCACGAGCGACCACATCGAGCGCACGCTGATCGACATGAAGGACCGCCTGGTCCGCGGCATGGACCAGCGCTGGGCTTATGTTTCCGCATCCATGATGTATGGAAAGATCCCGTGGATCGAGAAGGAGGTCACCGAGGAGGAAGCGGACGCGAAGCTCCGCAAGTTCGTCGGGGAGTTTTCAGAGTCCCAGATCGATTGGAAACAGGTGCAACCCTGATCACGGCGCGGGTGTGACCTTCGCGCCTTTGAGGAAGTCGATGCTGCGGTCCAGATAGGCGCGGTATTCGACGCTGGCGCTTGGCGTGACGCCCTCGGGGAGTTGGCCGTGGGATTGGTTGATGCGTTCCTTCGCCTGGATGAAAAGTTTCATGGCTTCGGAGGGTTTTCGTTTCGACCATGCCACGACGGCGTTTTTGCCGATGAGAATGCCCGCGCGGTAGTGGACGCGCCTGCCGTTGCTGAGGCTTGAGGCGAAGTCATAGGCTTGCATGGCTCCCTCGATATCGTCGGCGGCCTCGCGTGAGGCGCCGAGGTTTTCGTGAATGGTCAGCCGGGTGTTCTGGAGTTCGGCATTCGACCAATGCATTTTCTTGATGGCGTTTTCGATTTCGACGGCCGCGCGTTCGAGCATCTCGTTGGAAGCGTCCGGTCTCTCCGGATCATAGAGCCGCAGCCCCTTGCGGAGATAGTGATTGGCGAACGAAAAGTGCGCCTTGAAGCCGGGTTCCATCCCGCCCTGGAGGTGGATGGCGAGGGCGAAGGCTTCTTCCGCCGCCGCGTCCTGTCCCAGTTGGCTGAGAAGATTGGCGCGGTTCACCCGGAATCCGGGATCGAAGGGATGCAAGCGGGCGGCTTCCTCGTAATCGGCGATGGAAAGCGCGGCATATTTCGCGAATTGCGGGTCCCCGGGCGCACCGGCCATGGATTGAAACAAGGCGGCGCGCTCCTGATGAAAGCCCGAATGCGGCCAGTGGCGCAGCGCGAGAGTGAGAGCGTCGATCCGGGTTTCCGCTGATGGCTCGTGGCCTTTCGCGAAGTGGCTGGCCCAGACCGCGCGGGTGGCTTGCAAACCGGCCCAACCTTTCGGGAACAGGACCACCATGCAACCGATCGCCGCGAGAGTGATGAGTATCCGCGAGCCGGTGACGCGGGCTCCCGGAGGAAACGGCCGACTGCGGAAAACCAGGCCAAGTACGATTCCCAGCAGGACCGCACCGGGCAGCAGGTGGAAGGAGAAACTGAAACAGGATTGTGCGAGCATTCCCGTGAGCGCCGCGACTCCGCCAAGCTGCCAGGCTTCCGAATTTCCCCCGGATTCCCCCCGGTCGCCGAAGATCAACTGGAGCAGTCCGCCGATGAGCAGGGTGCCCAGGAAAACCACCAGCAGGCCCGCTCCCATGATCCCGTAGTCGGTGACGGCCTGCATCAGCTCGTTGTGAACAAACTCCGGCCTGCGGGTGATGATATCTCCCTGGTCCGCGCCTTCCACGAAACGATAACATTCCCAACTGAAACTTCTCGCGCCACCGCCGGCCATCGGGTGCAGACCGGCGGTCGAGGAAGCCACCCCGAGGAAATACAGCCGGCTCACGTCGTCCATGACCATGGCCACGTCCGCTTTGCCGACCCTTGCCTCCTGCGCCCTGCTCCAGCCTTGGTAAAGGTAGGCGACGATGCCGATGCCGATCAGCGGTGCCGAGATAAACACCGGAACAAACCACTTGGCGTCGCGTTTTTTTCCGATGACCAGCAGCGCGACCGCAAACGCGGCTCCGGCTGCCGCGGCGGCGAGGATGCCTCCGCGCGAATGGGTGAACCAGACGCCCGCGAGTCCGGCCAGGGCGATCAGCAACCAGAGCGCGCGGACCGGCCTGGCCTCCTGGCCGAAGAGTCCCCATCCGGCGAGCAGCGCCGCCGCGGTGACCAGGAAGTTCGAGCCATCGATGTAGTGGCCGAAGAATCCCGTCACCGCGTTTTCCGCAGCCTTCGAGCGAAACACCGGGCTGTATCCCGGCTCCATGATCTGGAGGACCACCACCACCACACTCGCGGCCAGCAGCAGGCCGATCCCCCACGCGAGGATGCGCTCCGCGGCGAGGTGTCCGGTGATGGCGCGGATGACCACGAAAGGCGCCACGATGGATGATAGCAGCGGCAAGTCCGCCATGCCGAGTTCCGCGACCGGTGAAAACCATGCCCGCCAGGCAAACCACCCGGCTGTTAGAAATCCGAGTGCCAGCAGTCCGAAGTCGCCCGGTCCCTTTTCCCGCCGCCAGAGCGGTGGCAGCGCGGCCAGCAGGGCTCCGCCGAGGCAAAGCATGGCCGGGCCCCAGGTCCAGGGGCGGGTCTGCGGGCCGATCACCACGGCCAGGGCCAGGGCGGCGACAAGAAGGATGGCGGAAACGGCGGGCATGTGTGACCGGTGAGCGGTCCCAGCCATCCCATAGCCGGGAGTCGATTCCAAGAGCAAAAGCCGCCAGACCCGCGCCGCGGTTAGAGCATCTCCGGAAACCGCGCCAGCGGAGGCTCGTCCGTCACCAGCTCCTCCAGCGTTTCCCGCACGCTGGCGGGATGACCCGGCAGGATGAGTTCCGGCCGGATGTCGGCGAGCGGTTGGAGAACGAAGCGCCGTTCGCGAATGCCGGGGTGGGGCAGGGCAAGCGAGGAGTGGCTGAGGGTTTCATCGCCGAGATAGAGGATATCGATATCGATCACCCTTGGCGCGTTGCGTTCCGGCACCCGCGCGCGGCCAAGGCGGACTTCCGTGGACCGGGTGAACGCGAGCAGCTCCTCCGCGCCGCCAATGAAGGCGATCTCCACCACCGTATTGAGAAACATCGGCGATCCCGGCGGGCAGAAACGCGGTTCCGTCTGATAGACCGGCGCGGCAAGCAGCGGATGGCCGTCCGTGTGGACTTCACGGAGCGCGGCGAGGGCCGCGCGGAGATGGGCCATCCGGTCGCCGAGATTCGAGCCGAGCGCGATCCCGGCCCGGCGTGGATCGGCGATTTTCCCCTGACTCATCAATCCTCCAGGTTCGAGAGCCGGGCGATCCCGGCGTTTCTGGAAACCCGTTCGTTCGCATCCTTCACGGCGGCGGAGGGAATGACCAGCGGACGCGGCGCGCCGAACAACCCGATCACATGGAACTCGGGCTCCTCGGTCGGGTGCAGCAGCTCGTTGGCATGCCGCAGGTCCGTGACCTCGACGCCGTTGATCTTGTCCACCGCGAAGCCGGAAAATCCGCCCAACTGGCTGGTCACCGGATCGCTCTCCACGCGGGTGAGCACCACGATGTCGCGGCGTTTCTGGAACAATCCCTTCGGCACGTAGTCGGTGTAAAGCCTGCGCACGGTCACATCGTTGAATTTCACCGTGGCGAAGAGATTCGTGTCCAACGGCTGGAAAACCAGTCCCGCGAAGACCAGATAGCGCGGCTTCCTCTCATACTCGATGGCATACATCCGGCTCCACGGGATCGGCTTGAGCGTGATCTCCTCGTCATTCCAACCGCCGTCGCGCCGGAATCTAACAGTCACCTTGTCTCCGGCGAACTTGCGCTCCACGATCTCGTTGAGGTTCACGTTTTCGCCATCGATGTTGATCATGCCCGCGGCGTCCACCCCGTAGCCGTCGATCTCCACGAGCACGTCGCCGGTCCTGAGCACGCCGTCCGCGCCGCTGGTGGGGATCACGTTGCTGATGAGCACGCCCTTGCCATCGTTCCCCAGTCCGAGCGCCTGACGCATCGCCGGATTGTGCAGGGGAAACTCGCTGATGCCGAGATCCACATAGTGATCGTAGCGACCGTCCTCGATGTCCTTGAGAAAACGGCGGATGACCGGAGTGGGGATGATATAGCCGGTGTTGTCCGCCTGACGCAGGCCCTGGAAGGCCACGCCGATCACCTTGCCATCCTGCAGGACCGGACCGCCGGAGTTTCCCGGATTGATCGCCGCATCGATCTGCACCGCGAGGTGGGAATCCGCCCGCGAGTGCGAATACGGCTGGAAGTCGATCCGCGAAACCACGCCGCGGGTGACCGAGAGACGGTCGCCGCCCACCGGGTAACCGATGACCCGCACCTGGGATTCGAGTTTCGGCACCTCGCCGAAGTCGAAGGTGGGGAAGGACTTGAAATCGCTGAAATCCTCCACCGACAACAGCGCCAGGTCGCAATCGTGCGCGATGTGCTCGACCTTGGCCGGATACTTCGTGGGGCTGCCGTAAACGGTCACCAATAGCCGCCGACCGTTGGAAACGACGTGGGCGTTGGTCAGAATCCTGTTGGGCCCGATGATGAACCCGGTGCCAATCCCGCCGCTGAAGCGCCCCGAGTTCCAGGGCGTTTCGTAGTCCGGCACCTGGGTGGCCACCTCGATGCGCAGCACCGAGCGATAGACGTCGGAAGGGGCCTCCTGAGCCGGCAGGAGGCAGGCTGTCGCCATGAGAAACGCGGGGATCAGCGGGGATCGCATGCGCCGATCCTATGGAGGAAGGCGGCCTCGGCAACGGAAAAGCGAAATTTGAGAACCTCTCTCATTCCGATATCCGATTTTTCGGCACCCTTCGGGAAGACCGCAACATCCTTCAGATCAGTGACCTTCCATTTATGATGGCTTCTGCTGCCATTTCGACAGGTCCACCCGGGCTGGCGAACTCGCGAGTTATGATTTTGCCCGATTGGAACGGTACCCTTACATTATTTGCCCCAATCGGCAGCGGGCTGCGCACCATTCCCATGTCGTTCCGGATGGCGGGGGAGTTGAAGTTCGCCAGGGAGATGATGCCCGCCATGTTGGCCCTGAGGGCGTCGATGGCGAGCATTCCGGCGGTGTTGGAGCCGTCGGCCGCGCCGTTTCCTTCGGGGCCCATTCCCGGCAGTCCGGAGAGGACTCCGGCCCGAATGGCGCGTAGATAAGCCGAATTTCGCAAGACTGAGGCAGGGACGGCTCT
>CAZKQK010000021.1:0-50926 GCA_964554865.1 uncultured Luteolibacter sp.
CCAAGCTCGATGAACTCGCCCGCGTCCTCGACGAATGTCTCTCGGATCCCGACGTCAAGGTCATCATCTTCTCCGAGTGGGAAGGCATGCTCAAAAAAGTCCGCGCCTGGGCTGACAAAAACGGCGTCGGTTACGCCTGGCACACCGGCAGCGTCCCGCAGCAAAAGCGCCGCGGCGAGATCCTCGCCTTCCGCAACGACCCCGCCTGCCGCCTCTTCCTCAGCACCGATTCCGGCGGCGTCGGCCTCAACCTCCAGCACGCCAGCGTCGTCATCAACTGCGACCTCCCCTGGAACCCCGCCAAACTCGAACAACGCATCGCCCGCGCCTGGCGCAAGCACCAGACCCGCCCGGTCACCGTCGTCAACCTCGTCGCCGAAAACACCATCGAACACGCGATGTTGGAGACGCTGGCCAACAAGATGACCCTCGCCGAAGGCGTGCTCGACGGCACCGAATCCTCCCTCGCCAACGCCAAGCTCAAACGTGGCGCCGACGCCAACCTCGCCCGCCTCAAACAATTCCTCAACATCACCCCCGGCGACAAACCCACCCCGCCGACCCCGCCCGCCGACCCGTCCCTCGCCTTCGCCGAACGCGCCACCAAAACCCTCGGCCACTCCCTGCTCCACTGCCAGGAAGCCATCCTCCCCGGCGACGCCACCCCGGTCTTGCTAACAGTCCTTCGCGACCCCACCCGCGCCGCCGCCGTTTCCACCCTCTTCCACGAAACCGACTGGCGCGGCAACGCCCCGAAACTCCACATCCTCGACGAATCCACCTGGTCCGCCATCCAACAGCTCGCCGCCTCCGGCCTCGTCACCTTCAACACCCGCGCCACCCGCCACCTCACCGGCGAAGCCCCTCCGCCGTCAAAACCCGCCCTCACCCCCGAACAGCTCGAGCGCATCGCCATCCTCCGCGCCTTCGCCGCGAAAAAACAAAAGGTCGCCCAACTCCTCATCGCCTCCGACCTAGCAGACGAAGCGGAGCCCCACCAACAAGCCGCGGAGAAGGCGCTCGCGGAAGCGGCGGGGATTGAGTCTGCCGGGTGATCGACAGATTGAGCGTCATTGACTAGTCCTTGTTTTGAAACCCTCTCCATGAACAAGATCATCTTAAAGAATCTCACCTAATCCTGCCGAGAGCGTCTGAGAATTCCCTACGCAGGTCACTATCGCCCCATGCCCTACAATCCAACGCGCGCCCTTCAGCTTCTCCGCCTTGGAACTCAAAATCCTGGGGCGGTGTTTCACGATGGTCAGGAAAACGCGATCCAGCACGTGGTGGAGGGACGCGGTCGGCTGCTGGTGGTTCAGAAGACAGGATGGGGAAAGAGTTCGGTCTATTTCATCGCCACCAAACTGCTGCGCGAGGAAGGCATGGGGCCGGCCATCTTGATTTCGCCATTGCTGGCGCTGATGCGGAATCAAATTGCAGCGGCGGAGCGGATGGGAGTTCGTGCGGTCACCATCCACTCGGGAAACCGAGATGACTGGCAGGCCATTGAAGAAGCCATTGCGCGGAACGAAGTGGACATCCTGCTCATCCACCCAAAGCGTTTGATGAACGACCAGTTCAACACCCAGGTGCTGGCCCGAATCGCTGCAACCGTCTCAATGTTGGTCATTGATGAGGCTCACTGCATCTCGGACTGGGGACACGATTTTGTTCCCGAGTATCGGCTTATAGAGCGGCGGATTCGGCTTCTCCCGCAGAACCTCCGCGTGCTGGCTACCACCGCGACGGCGAACAACCGGGTAATGGCGGATTTGCAGGTGGTGCTGGGGCCGGATCTGGGGGTCTCCTGCGGGGATCTAAGCCGCTCTACATTGCTGCTTCAAACGATGCGGATGCCAAGCCAGGCAGAGCGGCTGGCATGGCTGGCGACGCATGTCCCGAATATCCCGGGAAGCGGGATCATCTACGTCCTGACGCAGCGCGACGCCGAGCGCGTTGCCGAGTGGTTGCGGTTACGCGGGCTCGCCGTCGAGGCCTACCACAGTGGTCTCGCGCCGGAACGTGCAAACTCTTTGGAGGACGCGCTCCTCGCGAATGAGGTGAAGGCGTTGGTTGCCACTACAAAACTGGGCATGGGATTCGACAAGCCGGACCTCGCCTTCGTCATTCACTATCAGACGCCCGGTTCCGTTGTGGCCTACTATCAACAGGTGGGGCGGGCCGGACGCAACCTTCCCGTTGCGCTTGCCGGGGCGCACGGAGTTTTACTGAGTGGCCGGGAAGAAACGGACATCACGAACTTTTTCATCGATAGCGCATTTCCCACAAGGGATGAGGTGGCGGCGGTCTTGGCCGCGCTGGGTGCGGAAGCCGAAGGGCTGTCAATCAACGGACTGATGGAGCGCGTGAATGTCAGCTACAGCCGGATCGAAAAGACGCTGCTGCTTCTGTCGCTGGAATCGCCTTCGCCGATTGCCAAGCAGGACAGCAAATGGACTTTGGTCGCCGCGAACCTGAGCGAGGAGTTCTGGCAGCGGGCGGAGCGCTTGACGGCATTGCGTCAAACCGAACAGGCACAGATGCAGGAATATGTCGGACTCCAAAGCGGACACATGGAATTTTTGATTCAAGCCCTTGATGGAGATCCCGGTTCGTATCACGCGCCCAATCTCCCGCCGCTCTCAACGGCGGTGGACGAACTCGTTGCCAGGGATGCCGGAGCTTTCCTGCGCCGGACAAGTCTGCCGCTGGAGCCGCGCAAGAAATGGCCGCCGGGTGGCCTCGCGAGTCTCGGCGTGCGTGGCAATACAAACATCGCTTCCGAGCGAAATCTCCAGCCGGGAAAGGTTTTGTGCATGTGGGGAGATGCTGGCTGGGGCGAGTTGGTGCGCGTCGGCAAATACCGCGATGGCCATTTCGCCGATGATTTGGTGACCGCATGTGCCGCTCTGGTTCGCGAATGGACTCCGAATCCAGCTCCGCAGTGGGTCACAAGCATTCCTTCCCTCCGGCACCCAAATCTCGTGCCCGACTTTGCGCTCCGCCTGGCAGCCGCGTTGAATTTGCCGTTTCATCCCGTGCTGCGAAAGACGGACGCGCGTCCGCCACAGAAAGAGATGGCGAACAGCAGTCAGCAAGCCCGGAATGTAGACGGCTCCTTGCGAATTGATGGGAATGTGCCGACTGGGCCCGCGTTGCTCGTGGATGACATGGTGGATTCAAGGTGGACTCTCACGGTCGCCACCTATCTTTTAACCTCCAACGGCAGTGGGCCCGTGCATCCTCTGGCGCTGGCCTCCACTGCAAACTCTGACGAATGATCGAACCTTTGACACCGAACACGCAGGCCATCCTGCTGCTGACCGCTCCGCTGATTGCCGGACGCGGTGAGACCACGCGCGATCTGCTCAGCCTGGGCGAATACAACCGGCTCGTCCGCGTCCTTCGCGAGAAGCAGAAGCAGCCTGCGGACTTGATCGCGCCGGATGCGCAGGAGTTGATTGGAGTTTGCTCGCAACCGTTTGGGCGGGAGCGCGTGGATGCGCTGCTTGGTCGCGGGTTTTTGCTCAGTCAGGCGGTCGAGCGGTGGAACGCCCGGGCGATCTGGGTGATTAGCCGGGCGGATTCCCGTTACCCGAAGCCATTGAAAGCACGGCTCAAGGAAGATGCGCCGCCGCTGTTATATGGATGCGGCGACATTGCTCTGTTGGAAAAGGGAGGGCTGGCGGTCGTCGGCTCCCGCCATGTGGATGACGAACTCGTCGGTTTCACTGAAAACGTCGGACGACTGAGCGCCGAAGCACACCGCACCATCGTTTCCGGCGGAGCCAAGGGCATCGACCGGGCGGCGATGCATGGCGCTCTGATGGCAGGCGGTGACGTGGCAGGAGTGATGGCGGACAGCCTGGAGCGGGCGGCTCTGGCACGGGACAATCGGGAACCGCTGATGGATGGCCGGCTGGTGCTGATTTCCCCTTACGATCCGGCGGCGGGATTCAATGTGGGACACGCCATGCAACGGAATAAACTTATCTATGCCCTTGCGGATGCGGCCTTGGTAGTGACATCGGATTTCGAGAAAGGTGGAACTTGGGCCGGAGCGATCGAACAACTCGAACGTCTTCGTTTTGTCCCGGTGTTTGTTCGCAATGGGGCGAATACCGGCAAAGGCAACGCGGCGCTTCTCCATCGGGGGGGCAGACCGTGGCCGAATCCGCAGAACCCGGACGAGTTTGGAAGGACCCTTGTTGCTGCCGCAGAATCGGTTGTCGCGGAGCCAAAGCAAGACACGCTTCCATTCACACCGCGAGAGGAGCCAGCAGTCTATGGGGTTCCGTCCGCAGGTGAATCAATTCAAGCGGAGGCAACACCGGACCAGTCAGCGGCCGGACGTACGGAACCTTTACCAGAAGCGGAGTTATTCATTACGGTGCGGGCGATACTGCGGCGTGAACTTGCCGAGGCACACACTGAAGAAGAAATTGCGACCCTGTTGTCCGTTACGAAGCCGCAGGCGAAGATTTGGCTCGCCCGTTTGCTGGCCGAAGATCTCGTTGAGAAAGTCAAAAAGACAAAGCCGGTGCGTTTCCGGGCAGTGAGTAAGGAAGAACGGCTGATTTGAACAAACACCGTCCATGAGGCGGATTCTCTGAGCATTTTACAGGAATCAAACAAGTCGCCGAAAAAGCGCTGGCAGAAGCGGCGGGGATTGAAAATCCAAAGCCATGAGCGAATACCAATACTACGAGTTCCAAGCCATCGACCGGCCGCTGACGCGGGAGGAACAGGCCGCGCTGAGAGCGTGTTCGTCACGAGCGCGGATCAGCGCCACGCATTTCGCCAACGAATACCGCTGGGGGGACCTCAAGGGCGAGCCGATGGAGTGGATGAAAAAATACTTCGATGCCCATCTCTACCTCAGCAACTTCGGATCGCGCTCGTTGGTCTTCCGTTTCCCCCATGCATGGATCGATCCGGAGACGATTCGTCCTTACGAAGTCGAGTGCGTGGTCGAGACCGTGAAGAGCGGACCCCATCTCATCCTCTCCTTCACGCTCGAGACCGACCCCGGTGAACATGACGATGAGGACGATGGCGCCGGCATTCTGCCCTCCCTGCTTGCGATCCGGGCGGCGCTGGCCAGCGGCGACACCCGCGCCCTTTACCTCGGCTGGCTGTCCGCCGTCCAGCACGGCCTGGTGGAGGGAAACCCGGAGGAGCCACCTGTTCCTCCCGGCCTCGGCGCGGCTGACAACGCCCTCGAATGTCTCGCCGGGTTCCTGCATGTGAGTGACGATCTTCTGAACGCCGCCGCGAAGCTCAGCTCCGAACGTGTTTCAAAACCCGCTGTCAGCGACGTGGCCGGGTGGTTGGCAGCCCTCGGCCCCGCCGAAAAGGACCGATGGTTTTCCCGAATCCTGCTGGAAGACGATTCGTCCGCCGTGCGGGAAATCCGTCGCCTTTTTCTCGCATCCAGCCGCCCTGCGGTGAAAAAGCAACGCCTCGCGCGCCGCGTGGACCAACTTCTTGCCGAAGCGGAAGACATCGGGCGCCGGCGTCTCGACCAAGAGCGGAAGGAAGCGGATGCAGCGAGGAAAGCCTATCTCAAATCGCTGATCGGCCAGGAAAGCCAACTCTGGCAATCCGTCATCAAGCTCTCCGAATCCCAATCGGAACGCTATCAGGACAACTCCATCCGCATCCTCGGCGATCTCCGGGACCTCGCGGAACTGCTGGAAGCAACCGGGGCGTTCCAAGAGAAGCTCGAAGGTTTCATCGAACTCCGCCGCCGCCGATCCGGGTTCATGAAGCGGCTCGAGCAGGCGGGCTTTCGATGAAAAAGCGGTGGGAGACCGGGTGCCCTTGCCGCCCCTGTTATCCGCCTGAAAACCGTTTCGCAGCGCCTCCTCCCTGGGAATCCGCCAGCTTGACGGGAAACCCTATTTCCGTATCCTTGAGTTTGTGAAAACCACCATCGACATTCCGGACACCCTCTACAAGAGGGCCAAGATTCGCGCGGTTGAAACCGGCCAAACCCTCAAGCAGATTGTCCTTACCTCCCTGACCAACGAATTGGAGCCCACCCCCGCCACCCCCGCAGCGGGCAGGTCCTTCATGGAAAGGCGCAAACTCCTCCCTGCGTTTTCCAAGCTGGAAGCGGAAGGTGCATTTACCCCTCGCCCCGGCGACCGGAACATCACCGACCTGATCTCCGACGACCGCGATGCCCGCTGACCTGCTCTACTTCGACACGTCGTATCTGGTTCGACTCTACCTCCGCGATCATGGATTCGGAAAGGTCCGCGAGCTCGCGGGTTCGGGTGCCGCCATCGCCAGTGCCTGGCACGCCCGGGCGGAAATCGTCGCCGCCTTCCATCGCGCCTTCCGCGAAGGGAGACTGGAACAAGGTGCCTATCGATCCGCACTTGAACAATTCCTCGCCGATTCCAAAGAAAGCCTCTATCACTGGCTTCCTTTGACCAATTCCATCCAACAACGATTGGAACAATTCTTCTGGCAGGCGACCAGCACCACCAATATCCGCGCTGCCGACGCCCTGCATCTCGCCTGCGCCGCCGAACACGGCTTCACCGAAGTCCATTCCAACGACCGCCACTTCCTCGCCGCCGCGCCGCAGTTCGGCCTGCGCGGGGTGAATGCGATACCGGAACCTTGAGCCCATCCCTCACGGCAAAAGGCCAGCGGGAACGGGCGCGCAGGCTCGTTGCGGCCAAGACGTCAGAATGGAGTGAACCTGAAAGGGAAAATGAATTTTTAACAGAAGGTCGCAAAGGAAGCGAAGTGAGGCGACTTGGGTGAACAATTTCCATTGCCGCGTCTCAGCCGATGGGTGACGTGGCTTTTTCATCAGAATCTTCACTCCCGGTTACCTTCCTCTCCTCTTCAAATCCATTCCGGTTCATTCCTCTTCCTGGTCGTCCGCCCAATCGTCAACGGCAGCGAGGGCGGCGAACTCGTTGCTGAGGCCGAGATCGATCTGCGCCTGGCGCACCGTCACGAGAAAGCCGCGGTCCGGTGGTGCGCTCTCCAGCTTCCGAAGCAGCGTGGCGGTGGCTTCGTCGGGATCGTCGCTTTCCCAGTAGGAAACCAGAAATCCAATGGCAGCCCGCCGCTCATTGCTGGATGCACGGGTATCCGCCGCCACCGCGAGCGCGTGGGCGAGATGTTCCGGGCGGCGGAGGATTTCGGCGATATTTGCAAGCGTTTGCCACGCGATGGATCTCAGGTGCGCCGCGAGCTGCGAACGGACCGGCTTTCCCTGAGTTCGCGCATAAGCATGGGCGGCGAGTTTTTCGAGGCAATCGACCACATCCTTCGCGGAAGGGGTAACCTCCGACTCTTTCGGAAACCGCTCGGGCGTCCGCTCGGAACAGGGCAGCCGCACTTTCAAATCGTAGGCGAGGTCCGCGACGCTCCGCGCATACACCTGGGCGGCCGTTTGCGCTCCCTTGCCCCGGAATGCCTCGATCTCCGGCGCGAACGCGAGAACCGCAGCGAGCGTTTCCGCATCTCCTACGATTTCCTCCGATCGCCGGAACAGGGAGGTGACCGGGGCATAGAGACCTGAACCGGGATTTTTTCGTTTTCCGGCAGGGTCGATCTCCCTGCGGATGGTGTCGATGGAATCCAGAACGGAGGGATGGGCGGGCATGGGGCGGTGGGTTTACAGGTCGCTGAGTTTTTGCAGGAGCTTCTTGTCCGCGGCGCGGCGGGCGAGGGCGCGGTGATGGGATTTGTCGTTCTTGGTGCAGGCAAGCGTGTGTGGCGTGCCCTTGCGGAGGGTCACATGGTCAAGATCCAGCGCGTGGTCGCGGATGAAATTTTCCAAGGCGCTTCGGACATCCTGGGGATAACGGAATTCGCGCGTCTTCGCGTCCGGATCCGCCATGAAGGCGCAAAGCTCGCGCTCCGCGAGAATCGTTCTGTCGGATGGGGACGGGTAGCGGGAAGGGAAGTTTTTCGAAAGGGGCTTGGCCGCCGGGCAAGGGCGGGTCCAGTCGGGGAACGGAAGGATCGGTCGCGCCACCTCTTCGCGCAGAAGGTCCCGTCCGAATCCGAGCGCGTCAGGGGCCAGCGAGTTCGGGGTGGCCAGGCAGCTGACGGTCCGTTTTTCCAACAAAACCGGGCCGAGCACTTCGCGCACGTAGTCCAGCGAACGATCGGCGAGAAGGAAATCCAGGGCGGAGCGGCGTTCGGCTACTTCGAGAAGGTGGGACGCGGCGAGCAGGATGGCGGTTTCCGCACGGTCGCCGGGCGTGGCCGGTTTCGGGACAGCGTCCCAGTGCGGCGATGCGGGTGGCTTTGGCGGCAGTCCCGACAGCCGCGCCGCGATGGCACGCGCCTGCTCGTGGCCGCCCTTGGCGGAGAGAAGGGCATCGAGAAGCGGATAGAGCAGGTGCCGCCACGCCTGCGGATCGCCATTTACCAAGCGCTGGTGGAGGGCGGCGAACGCATCGACGCCAAACGCGCGATGAAGTTTTTTCCACAACCCGGCGTCGCAAAGCGCCCACGCGTGATCCGGGGTGGCGGGAACCAGCATTTCCAACAGTTCGCGGGAGCCGGCCTTGGCCAAGGCACCGAGCGTCACGGCGAACGGCTCTCCATCCACGTGCTGGCGGTAACGGAAATGGGCGGCAGGAGGAAACCGGTCGGGAAACGCCTCGACCACCGCCGTCCCCAGCCGGAAAAACGGCGAACCGGGTCCGGTTTTCGAGCCGCCTGCCAGGCCCGCGAGCGCCGCGCAGGCACCGTTGAAATCCTGATGGCAGAGGATTTTCTCATGATCCTCCTCCGCCCACAGGACCACGGCGGCGCGGCGGTACCAGTAGTCCATGGTGCAGCCGGCGTTCCCGGTATAGCCCTCGGCCTCTTTCTCGTCCGGCTCGCCCTCGCCAAACGGAGCATGGGTCAGCAGCACATTCTTCTCGATCCCGTAGCACCCGAGCGGAACCTTGCGGTCGCGGGCGTCGCGCCAGTGGTCGATGGAATGATCCTCATCATAAATTTCCCCCATCGTTCCGTCCGCCACATCGTCGTCATCATCGTCCCAAGACCTCCGCCGCCGTCGGTGATTCTCCTCCAGCTCGCCCATCTGGTGATAGGTCACCAGGGCAAGGTGTGCGGTGACGCCCGTGTCCTTCGCCGCGGCGAGAAGTGCCCTGGCCCGGGCCGGGTCGTTGCCCTTGAGGTGGCGGAGGGAGAAATTCGCCTCGGTGTAGGCGTGTTCCAACAGGATGGCGGTGAGTCGGCCGCGCCGCTCTTGTTTCAGCGCTTGCAGCGGTGCGAGCAGGGTTTTCGCCTGGGTGTCCAGAGGCAGATTGAGCGAACCCGGATCGCCCTCGTCGAGACGCAGGTTGTAAACCAGGCAGCAGCGGTAGCCGGAGCGCACCGGTTCCACCTCGTGCTCGCAATCGGCGAAGAACGCGGCGTGCTGGAACTCGTGGGAGTGTTCTTTGCGGCTGAAATCGACTTCGATCTCCCGGCCGCCGTGGCGGATGAAAAGCCGGCCGCCCTCATGGGCCGACGGCAGCGCGATGATGAGCGTGCCGAACATGGCGTCGAGCTTCTCGGTATCGCGATGGGCCTTGAAATGGCCGCCTTTTCCGTAAAGCAGGAGCTTGTAAGGGTGGGCCGAGACCTTTCCGCCGATGCCGAGATCCTCGCGGACGCGGGCGACCGTTTGTTGGAGAAATTTTTTCCACTGCGGAGCTTTGAGGGAAAACCGCGAGGCGTCGAGCTGCCAGCATTTGCGGACCTTTTCGTCGTGCAGCGTCTTTTCGCCCAAGCCGTAGGGCGCGGCCTCGGAAACCGCGATCAGCTCCTTCGCCTGCGATGCCGACAGGGGAAACGCGAGTTCTCCCAGCTCCTTGACGTGCAGCAGCGGGAAGAAAAACGGCGCCGTGCCCGCCGAGTGGAATCCGCCGCTGCCGGTGATCGCCGACAGGGCGGAAAGAATGGAATCGCCTGCGGATGCGGACATGCCGGAAGCTAGGTGAGGCCCGGAATCCCGGGCAAGGGCGGATTTTTTCACGCTGGCCGGCGAGGGTTGCGTTCTGCCGCAACTCGACCCCTTGCTCCCGACGCTTCCGGTTTCCTTCAAAGGGTGGATCATCCAATACGCCGGCCGCCTCCACCGGGCAGGTGCAGGAAAGTCAGACGTCCGGATTTACGATTACTCCGAGCCGGAGCATCCGCTGACCTCGCACATGCACCGCAAGCGGATGGCCGCCTACCGGAGCATGGGATACCGCGCCAACGAAGCGGGACTTCGTTAGAACGGAAGAAAAGGCACGATTCGCGGCGTGAAAAAGATCCCCGGTCAAACCCGAGCGTCCCCATCCCCCCCGGCATGGCCGGAATCACGTCCGGGCGTCGTCCCGGAGATTCGGGTTGAAATCGCCGCTTCCCCGGGGACCATGGGCACGACGATGACGTGGCCGGATTTCACTTTGAAGAATTTGCCCCGGGTGCTAGCCTTCCCGCATGACACCGAAGAATCAGCCTTGGGTCTCGGCGGAGGAAATGCTGGAGCAAACCCGCCGCAACCGCCGGCGTTCAGCGACACTCGAATCACGGACTGGGCCCGTGCTGCCGGAAGATGCGTTGATCAAGGCGGCTTCGGCAGTAGGCTCGCGGGCCGTCAGGTCGAAGACGAGCTGAGCGCCGTCTTTCGCGAAACGCCGGAGTTCGGGCGGTCGCTGGCGCTGCGTCTGGCCGATTTCCACGAACCGGATTCGAGCGGACCCCTCACGTTGATCGGCGGCGGCGGCGAAGCGGTCGTGTTTGGCGATCCTGAAAACCAGCGGGTCGTCAAATGGCTCGGCACGGCGGGGAAAGCCGGATTCGGCTGGAAAATCGATCGCGACGCGGAGAACCGCTGGGCACTGCGTCCGGGGAGGCTGGCGGAATCGCTGGTCCGTTTCTGGCTCGCGGAGCGTCATTTCCCGACCGGCCTCGAGCTGGATTCCATCGGCGGGAACGGGGATTTCCTCGTGCTTTCGCAGCCCTTCTTCCTCGGGGAAAACCCGGACCATGAAGCCTTGTCCGGGTGGATGGCGGCCGCGGGTTGGGAGCGGTTTTCCCCGCCGTCGGAGTTGCTCATGCTACAAACCCAGACGTGGAAAAAAGGCTCCGCCATCGCCACCGATGTCCGGCCCGAGAACGCGATTCTCGCCGCGTCCGACGGACGGATCTACCCGTTCGATTTCATTCTCCATGGCGGGGATTTTTCCTGAATGCCGGTGCGGTCACCTCGCCTGCTTCGCCGAAGTCCACTCCAACGACCGCTTTTCGGTTGCCGGGGGTGAACATGATCGCCTCTTGAAATCCGGATGCCGGTTTCAAGAATCTTCATCGTCAAAAAGCGAAAAAGCCACCATCCCGCGCCACCGGCGCATCTCCTCCGATTTCGGCACCAACAACGCATCCCCATCCCAGCGCCAACGGCGCGCCTTCATCCCAGCCCGGGGCAACGCCCCGGGAAAATGACCCGCACCACAACTGAGGGCTGAAAGCCCGCCCCATCACCGCCGCCATGCCCCAGTCGCTCTCCTTCCTCCTCATCCATATCGTCTTCAGCACGAAAGACCGCGCTCCCGTCCTCGGCCCCGACATCTGTCCCGCGCTCCACGCCTACCTCGCCACCGTCGCCCGCAATGCCGGGTGCGAATGCTACCGCGCGGGTGGCGTCGCCGATCATGTCCATCTCGCCATCCGTCTTTCCCGCACCGTCACCATGGCGAAGCTCGTGGAGGAATTGAAAACCTCGTCCTCAAAATGGCTCAAAACCCAGTCCCCCGCATTGGCCGGCTTTTCCTGGCAACGTGGCTACGGCGCGTTTTCCGTCGGCCCCCCGGATCTGGAGGCCCTGCGCCATTACATCGACAATCAGGAAGAACATCACCGGACCCGGACCTTTCAGGAGGAATACCGCGCCTTCCTCGCCAAATACGGGATCGAATCCGATGAACGCTACGTCTGGGACTGAAACGATGGGGCGGGCCGTCGGCCCTTGATTTCTCTCTCGTCTTCCCGGGGCGTTGCCCCGGGCTGGGATGGCACGGGCCTTCGGCCCACCGGCGGCCCAGCGCGGACGGCACATCCCATCCCAGCGCCAACGGCGCGGCCTCATCCCAGCCCGGGGCATCGCCCCGGGGAAATATCCCGCACCACCCCCGGAGGGCTGAAAGCCCGCCCCATCATCGTCGTTGAGGGAAAACCCGGATTTTACCGCCCCGCGCATGGATGGGCCGGGCCTTCGGCCCTCGGTTTCTCTTCTGTCGCCCTCCCGGGGCATCGCCCCGGGAAAATACCCCGCGCCACCCCGGAGGGCTGAAAGCCCGCCCCATCATCGTCTTTGGGGGAAACCCGGATTTCACGGCCCCGCGCATGGATGAACCGGGCCTTCGGCCCTCGCTTTCTTTTCCGTCGCCCTCCCGGGGCCTTGCCCCGGGCTGGGATGACACGGGCCTTTGGCCCGCCAACGCGGCAAGCCGCGCAGGCGCGGGGCGAACAACTCATTTGGATCGCTCTGACCTTTGGCCCGCCGGTGCCGTCCCTCTTTCCCAAGTCACGAACGCTTGTCCGGGCTATCCAGGGATTCTGTCATACAACGGATTAAGTCCTTCGTCATGTTCCCGAAAAGCCTGCCGCTGGTTTCCGCAATGATGGTCGTCGCTTCCACGGCGGATGCGGCCATCTTCACCAGCATGAGCCAGTATGAGAATTCCAAGGCGCTGGCGGCCAATCCAATGTACCGATGGGCGGCGGCGGTTCAGAGAACCGATGCTGCCAACGGGACTACATACGCGTCGGCAGTCATGATCGCCCCGGATTTATTGATCACGGCGGGGCACGTTACTCCTCGCGACAACAGCCTGACAGCGAAGCTGAACGAAATCGTCTTCGGGGCGAATTACCACACCAGCACCGAACGCTACGAGATTTCCCGCACCCAAAGATACCCGGGATACGTTTTCGGCGACCCCTCGACGATTGATCTTGGAGTGGGCTGGACAACAAATTTTGTAAATGACTTTGATACTCCTACTGTATTTGCTACTTCTTTACCGAATGGCACTATTCTTACAGTTGCTGAATATGGAAATTATGGAGATATAACTACAGGAGAATTGCCAAGTTTGGGAGACAAGCTTGCTGGCAGGTCGCCGACATATTCACATGGTGGGAGCGGTTATCCAGCATCTTTATACTTTAATGCAGGATATGATGGTGGTCCCGATCCTCTTAATGTAAATCTGCTTAACTTTGGTTCAGGTTCAGGATGGTGGAATACTGACGGAGCATTGGCCGGAATAAGCATTGCAGGAGATCTCAATTTTACTTCTGGTTCTACAATGGTGTTAAGAATGAGCCCAGAAGTTATGGATTACCTACAGCCATTAATAGATGATTCCTGGGCCAGATACCATGCAAGCCTGGCGGGCTCTTCCTTCCAGAATTGGGCAAGTGATTCGGGCCTTGAGGGAGACGACGCGCTTCCCGCCGCGATTCCCTTCCACGACGGCGTGCCGAATCTCCTCAAATACGCCTTCAACCTGGACGGTTCCGGGCCGGATGTCTCGCGGCTGGTTCCCGGCGGCGGCGTTTCCGGGCTGCCGTTCTTCGGCCTGGAGGATTCCGCAAGCGGCCCCGTCTTCCGCGTGGAATACCTCCGGCGCAGGAACGGCGGGCCGGCCTGCGCGCCCATGGTATCGCCGGACCTCTCGCCCGGAAGCTTCGTCCCGATGACGGGCGAGGAAACGGTGACTTTCATCGACAACCAATGGGAGCGGGTGAGCCTGAAACGCCCCATCGATCCGCAGGCCGAGCCCCGCCTCTTCGGCGTGGTGCGGGTGGAACTCGCCGAGTAGAGCGCCGCGCTCCGTTCCGGCTGCGGCGGATTGCGGCTTGCCAAAAGATCTGGAATTTGTTCATGAGAACACATGAGCAAGGGGGGCGCTTCCTTCGAATCCATCCGCCGGACGGATCCGGCGGGCGGCGAATCCTGGTCCAGCCGGGACTTCGCCAAGGTGCTCGGTTACGTCAATTACCGCCATTTTCAGGTGGTCATCGAAAAAGCCCGCACCGCCTGTTTCAACAGCGGCCAGCCGGTGGAGGATCATTTCGTCGGAACCGACCAAATGATCGAAATCGGCAAGGGAGGACCGCGTCCGGTGAAAACCGTGATGATGTCGCGCTACGCCCGCTACCTCGTCATCCGGAATGCCGATCCCTCCAAGGAAATCGTCGCCCACGGACAAACCCACTTCGCCATCCAGACACGGCGACAGGAACCGGGCGATGAAGATATGGAAGCCGAACGCCGCCTCACGATCCGCGCGGAGCTTCGGAAGCACAACAGCCAACCCGCCGATGCGGCGAAGGACGCGGGCGTGATCGAGCCGAAGGATTACGCGATTTCCCGGAATCATGATTACATGGGCTTGTATGGCGGACTTGGAGCACAGGACATTCACCGGAGAAAAGGACTCAAAAAACCAGCAAGTCCTCGACCACATGGGCTAGCACCGAACTCGCCGCCAACCTCTTCCGCGCCGGGTGAAAGCGGACTCAATGGCCGGCGGCGAACTTGCTGAAGAGGTGCGAACTTGAGGCATCCAGACGCGACCACGGCAACAGTGATTCAGGATCGATGCCGAGTTGCTCCGCCGCACGCCGACAGGCGTTTGTCCCGGCGATCTGTCGCAAGAGTTTGATGTCCTTGATGACCGCCCGGTCTTCCAGGTTGCCTGCCTCGGCGGTTTCGATGAGCATCCGGATGTATACCGGGAGGATGAAGGAAAGAATCCGGACGTGGCGCTCGTCCTGACGATCCGTTTGGTCCAGATGAAGCAGGCAGTGACACTTGCTTTGGAAAAGATGGATCGGATCGATGACCACGACAGTGCCGTCATCCAGAGCCCGTTCCAACAGGCGCGGGTATTGGCTTTGAGGGATTCCGTAAACATTGGACATCACATCGACCACCCGGGGCGGATCGGTGCTCAGGGTAAGGAAACCGAGCTGGCCATCGGCGGGTGAATCTCCTTTGACAAGACGCTTGCCGGAATCCCGCTTGATACGTTTCCACGTCTCGTGGCTGACCCAGATATCGCAATCCTCCGACGTGAAGGGGCGAAGATCGGCCAATCCTTGGGGGCTGCTGGTCGCATCGATTCGTTCAGCCCAGAAATTGACCGCTTGTCCTCCTTCGACAAAATAGGGAGTTCCCTCGTCCCGAAGAGATTTCAGATAGGCGAGATAATCGCCGATGCCGGATCGCCTGTCGCTCACTTGCCAACCGCCGAGGAAAGATTGAGGAAGCGGTGATTTCCGAAGTAATTTCCGGGGAAGATCGAGTTCTCCCGTTGGATGACGTCCGGGCTTTCTCCTTTCGCCAAACGCTCACGATCCGCGCGCCGGGACGCTTTTTTAAGGGCATCTCGTTGCTGGAGACTCACTTTTCCGGGCGCTTTCATTGGAAGCGGATGCACGGAAGCATGCGTCCGCCCTGGCGATGGGTCAAGGTCATTGAAATGGACATTTCAGACCCGGCCCGTTTGCCAGGCCTCCGGTGTCCGGCGCCTTCCGCGTTCGATGAGGACGGCTTTGCCCCGGAGTGCCAGACCAGCGAACAATTCCTCTTAGCCTGATCCACGAATCCGTGAGAAACCTTCCTCCATGCCCCGCCTCCGTCAGATCGACGCCGAACTCATCGCACTGGAGGCGCGGCGGGAAGAATTGCTTCGCGAACGGGAACGCTTGTTCGCGGAGCAGCGGTGTCGCGAAGTTCCTCCGACATCGCCCGCGCTTTCTCCCGACGAAAAAATCTCCCTGTTCCTCACCCTCTTCCGCTGCCGCTGCGATGTGTATCCGAAGCTGTGGGAAAACCCCAAAACCGGCCGCAAGGGATATTCGCCCGCGTGCCGGAACGAATGGGTTCGCGGCATCTGCGAAAAGCCGCGGGTGAAATGCTCGGAGTGCCCGCACCAGAACTTCCCGCTTCTCGACGAATCCGCGGCGCGCGATCACCTGACGGGCAAGGCGGTCATCGGCACTTATGCGATCCGCGAGGACAATACCTGCGTTTTCCTTGCCGCGGATTTCGATGGAGTGGGTTGGCGGGAGGACATCCGGGCTTATCGCGAAGCGGCGCGAACTTTGGGCGTGGAGACAGTTGTCGAACGCTCGCGCTCCGGCAATGGCGGCCCTGCGTGGATCTTTTTCAGCGAACCGGTCCCGGCGCTCATGGCCCGGCGGCTCGGCACCTTGATTGTCGCGAAAGCGTCGTCGCTCCACCCGGCGATGTCTCTCAGTTCCTACGACCGCTTTTCCCCGAATCAGGACACGCTGCCCGCCGGAGGTTTCGGCAACCTGATCGCCCTGCCGCTCCAGGCGAAGGCCAGGGAAGCGGAAAACTCGGTGTTTCTCGATGATGACTTCGCGCCGCACCCGAACCAATGGGATTTTCTGGCAAGGATCGAAAAGATCGACCCCGAGAGCCTCGGCGATTTGCTCGATCAGGCGTTGCCCGAGTTTCGGGAGCCGGACACACCGGACGGGTTCGCGCTCCGTTACGAAGACCGCGTGCTCGACGTGATCCCGGCGACCGTGACACGTGGCGTGTTCACAAGTACGGGAACCGCAGTACATCATGCGCAGCTCGGGATTTCCACGGCGGGTCTGCCCGCCTGCCTCGTCGCCGCACTCAAGCGGCTGGCCACGCTGGCAAATCCGGTCTTCTTCGAGAAACAGCGCCTGCGCTTCGGCACCTACAACATCCCCCGCTTCATCTTCTGCGGAGAAATGCACCCGGATCGCCTGGTTTTGCCGCGCGGCGTCATTCCGGCGGCGGCGGAGCTTTTCCGCAAAGCGGGCGGGAAGCTGGAAATCGAAGACAAGCGGCCGCCGGAAAGAATCCACGAATTCGCCTTCCACGGCGAACTCACACCGGACCAGCGAACCGCGGTGGATGCGATGCTCTCCCACGAAGATGGCGTGCTGCTGGCCCCGCCGGGTGCGGGCAAGACCGTGATGGGCTGCGCGATCATCGCCGCGCGGAACGTTTCCACGCTGATCCTCGTCCATCGCAAGCCACTGCTGGAACAATGGCGGTCGCGGCTCGGACAGTTTCTCGGCCTGCAAAAACAGGAGATCGGCGTGCTGTCGGCGGATGGCTTCCAGAAAGCGCCCGGCGTCGCCATCGGCATGATCCAGACCCTGGCCAAATCACCGGCTCCGGGCGCCTTGTTCACTCCCTTCACCCAAGTGATCATCGACGAATGCCACCACGTGCCCGCCGCCTCCTTCGAAGCGGTGATGAAAGCCTGTGCCTCGCGCCACCTCCTCGGCCTGACCGCCACGCCGCAGCGCAAGGACGGCCTCCAGAAAATCCTCTTCCTCCAATGCGGCCCGATCCGGCACCGGCTGGAAACGATCGCCGATCCCAACATCAAACGCCTCCTCGTCATCCGCGACATCCATCTCGGCCTGCCGCCGGAGGAGCTGCGGATGCCCGTGCACCAAGTATGGGAACTTCTGGTCAACCACGAGGAAAGAAACCGCCTCATCGCCGCCGACATCGCGGCGGCCTTGGCGGAGGGCCGCCGCTGCGTCGTGCTCAGCGACCGCAAGGAACATCTCGTCACACTGGAGCGGGCCGTTCGCGAAATGGCCCCGGAACGCTCCGCTCGTCTCCACCGCATCGACGGCACGATGGGAAAGAAAGCGCGGGCCGCCGTTCTAACGGAAATCTCCGCGCTCGCCGCCGCGCCCGGAGGCTTCGCCCTGCTCGCCACCTCTTCTCTCATCGGCGAAGGCTTCGATCTCCCGGAACTCGACACCCTGTTCCTGACGCTGCCCGTTTCCTTCAAAGGCCGCGTCATCCAGTACGCCGGCCGCCTCCACCGCGCCTGCGAGGGAAAATCCGAAGTGCGCATCCACGACTACACCGAACCGGAATACCCGCTCACCTCGCACATGCACCGCAAGCGGATGGCTGCCTACCGCGGCATGGGCTACCAGGTGGACGATGCGGATGCATTGCTGCCAAATCAAAACTCCTGCCCTGCCCGTAATCTCCCGGCGGACACTCCATTCCCGCCACCGTATCCGGGCACTCATCGAAAGAGCGACAGCTTGACGGCAAACCATATTCCCGTATTTTATCCCCATGAAGACCACCATCGACATCCCCGATGCTCTCTACAAAAAGGCGAAAATCCGCGCCGTGGAAACGGGCCGGACGTTGAAGGATCTCGTCCTCACTTCACTGGAAAAGGAACTCGGCCCACCCGCGTCCGCCCCCGCGCCCGGACAATCGTTCATGGAAAGGCGCAAGCTCCGCCCCGGATTCAAGCGACTGATGGAATCCGGCGCTCTCGGCGGCGGGACGGACTCGACCATCATCCTCTCCGAAGACCGGTCTTCCCGTGAAAACGCTCTACTTTGACTCCAACTACCTCTTCCGCCTTTATTCCACGGAAACGGGAGCCCCGGAGGTGCGGGTCTTGGCGGACCAGGCGGATTCCCTCGCCACCGCGTGGCACGGGCGGGCGGAACTGGCTTCCATCCTCCTCCGGAAACGCCGTGAATCCGGCCTCACGGACGAAGCGGTCGAAGAAATCCGCCTCCAGATTCAGGATGACATGGACCTCGGCATCATCGAATTCCTCCCGCTCACCGGGGCGGTGATGACCCGCCTTGAAACCGTTCTCGCCGACGCTCCCGCCGCCACCAACATCCGCGCCGCCGATGCCCTCCACCTCGCCTGCGCCGCGGAGCACGGCTTCGCCGAAGTCCATTCCAACGACCGCCATTTCCTCGCCGCCGCGCCGCTGTTCGGGTTGAAAGGCGTGAATGTGATCGCCTCTTGAAATCCTGATGCCACTTCAAAGTCTTCGCCACAATCCACATAAATGAACGATGAATTTGGAGTGCGGTGGCATGACGCCGCTTTGGATCGGGGCGACATGTCACCCCGAACGGAAAGCGCGGACATGCCCGCGCACTCCAAAATCCAAACTGAACGATTGTGCAGGATGAACCAGCATTTCCCGTAGGCGGATAATTTCATCATGAACTCCGGAAATGATATGGAAGCGTTGTTCAAGGAACTGGAACAGGCCGTTTGCCAGGCGCCACTCAACCGAGCCTTGGTTCTCGATCTCATCCGGCGCGGTGCGGATCCCAATTTCCAGCGGAAAGAGGGATCTGAATCGTTTTTTACTGAATTGCTCTTTGATGAAGATCTGCCTTTTGAAGCCGTGGAATTGCTGCTCGAAGCGGGAGCGGATCCGAATCATGATCCGGGTGATGGCTCGCGCCCGCTCGTCAACGCGTATCATGCGAGGCGGGCGGATGTGGTGGAGTTATTGTTACGCCGGGGAGCGGATCCCAATTTCCTCGTTGAAAGAATCGAAAGCCTCCTGAACATGGTGGACTGCCGCCATTGGTACGAGACCAGCCAGATCGGAACCGCCTGGGAGCAGGATTACCAGAAGGAAAGCGTGGACCAGCTCGCGGAAATCCTGGAAATCCTCGAAGCCGCCGGAGCGAAATCCATGCAAGACATGGAAACGGATGCTCTGGACGCGTGGGTTCATCTGGGCGCAAGATCTCCGGGAAAGCTGCTCACCCGCAAGGGCTACATTTTCATCGGGAGCGTGCCAGGCCTCACGGAGGACTGGAGAGCGAGGTGGCGGGACTGGTGTGGCAGGAGCTTCGACCCCGGACGCGAGGGCAGCATCCTGGATGCGCCCGCGGGCTTCGATCGCCGCACCCACAATGGCGAAGGGCTGGAGCTTGCCCGGGAATTCAAGCGCTTGGCCGGAGAAGACGTATCCGTGGATTTGTTTCTGATCGATCCCGACGATGAAGAGAGATTCGCCACCAATGATTACAAGATCGAAGATGTGGGAGGGGCGGAGAAGCATCCATCCCTTTCCCATCCATTCGCCAAATATGCGGAACGGCCGGGTTTCCACCTGAGGGCCAAGGTCTTGGTCGCGCCGGACTTTTCGGATGTCGAGGTAAGCTATGAATTTTTCGCGCACGGCAAGCGCTATCGCCCGGAGTTGACGCTGAATTACGGGGAATTGGCGCGAAGTATCGGAGGAGACGGAAGGTATGCGATGTTTTCCGGTACCGGGGAATCCGTCATGGTCGATGTTCTGTGGGGGGAGGATACCGTTCTATGGCGCGTCGAACTGCCTGCCGGGAGCGAAGATCTCGCATTTTTCCGGGAGAACTATCCGGAAGTGATTGAGGATGCCCCGCGGTGGGCGTATCATACGGATCGGCGGGCGAGGATCGCCATCGATCGTTTCAAAAACAAGGTCCCCACGCTGACCAATACCGGCCATATTCCATCTCCCGCAGAGATTCCCGCCCGCGATTGCCGCATTGCGGAACTCCTCTATGAGCCGGCCGGAGAGGAGGCGGAGCTGGCCGCCAGATCGCGCATCTGGGAGATATGTGTGTATTTCGCGGCCGCGGTCAATTTGCGTGAGGTGGAAATTCTGGCGGGGCGGATGACGGAGCATGTGTGCCTCACCGGAGACAGGAGGCCGGGAATTCATGGAAAGAAAGCGGTGATGGACTACTTCCAACTCGCTTTCGATGAATTGCGGGAACGTGTGGAAACCAGTCTCGTCCGAGCGGAGGTCGGATATTTTCCGCTTTCTTGCGAGCCATGCGTCCTGCTATGGGAAGGAGGAAAAGCCGTGGCGCTCGCTAATGCCCGCTGCAATCCGGAACGCGAGTTCACAAGCTGCCACGTCATGACGGAGGCCCATCTTGTGCAATCCGTAAAACCCACAAGAGTGTTCCCCGCGCTCAAGGGACGCGCTTGACCACATCACGTCACAATATTTGGATTGGGGCGACATGTCGCCCCAATCCAAAGCGCGGACATGCCCCCGCACCCCACATCAAAACCCCCGTCCCCGCGCCACCCAGTAATGCCAGTCCGCGATCGCCTCGGCGGAGTCTTCGTCCACACCCATTCCTTCCAATTGCGCGAGCGGCACCCCGAGCGTGCGATCCCGCCACTTGACCTCGACAACCATTTCCCCGAGCCCGTCGTCCTCCTCGTCATCCAGCATGCCGAGCACCGTCACACGTTCCCCTGGCTTGAGGGGCGACGATTTGCGGGCACGGATGCATTTCGCTTCAAAGGGAAACTCCAGCGTGTCCTGTAGATAGTAATACCAGCCCGACCGCGCTTCATCTCCATCGTGCGCATCCACGATGATCTCCATCGAGATGCGTTCCTCGCGCTCCTCGTCGCGTTCAGGTGATTCCGGTTTCATGTTTGCAGGGACAAGATTGGGATAACGCTTCCGCTCATGGCAATCCTTGAAACGGCGCAGGAGATGCACCCTGCGGATCGTTGAGGACAACGGGCCGGACTTCCCATCAAAAACTCCGCCCCTCCGCGTTTCGGTCTCTTCCAGTCTTTCGCGTTTCCCCCCTTGCCCCCGCCATCCGCCAAGGAATACCCTTCCCTCCGTGGACGATCCCGAAGAGCGCCTCGAACCCGCCGCTCACGGCAACGACGCCTTCTTCAAAGCCGTCTTCTCCGATCCCGAACACGCCACCGGATTTTTCAAAAAGCATCTTCCCCCGGCCATCGCGGCGCGGCTCGATTGGGGTTCCCTCGCCGTCCTCCCCGGCTCCTTCGTCCAATCCGACCTCCGGCAGACGCACTCCGATCTGCTTTTCTCCGTCCGCGCCGGAACCCGTGAAACCCTTCTCTACCTTCTTTTCGAGCACCAGACCACGCCGGACCCCGCCATGCCGCTGCGCCTGTTGGGATACATGCTGGAAATTTTCCGCCGCCACCATTCCAGCCACGGCCTGCCGCTGCCACCCGTTTTTCCCATCGTTCTCCATCAGGGACCGGACGAGTGGCACGCCTCCGCCTCCTTCGAAAAGCTCTTCGATCTGCCGGAGGAAATCGCGGACGACCTGCTGCCCTACCTGCCGAAATTCCGTCACGCCCTGCTCGACCTGAGCCGCTACGATCCCGCCAGCGGCGAGGACGACACCCGCCAGCGCGTGGTCCTCCAGCTCATGAAGCTCGCCCGCGAGCGGCAGTTGCTCGCCTACTTCCGCTGGCTGGCGGAAACCCTGGCCGAACAACTCCCCGACAGCCTGCTGACCCGGATGCTGCTCTACGCGCTGTATGCCGACAGCGATCTTGACACGGAACAGATCTACCGTAGCCTCTCGACCAATCCCGAACTGGAGAAGCAAACCATGTCCGTCGCCGAAAAACTGATCGCCGAAGGTCTTGAGAAAGGTCTTGAGAAAGGTCTTGAGAAAGGTCTTGAGAAAGGCCGTGTGGAAGGCCGCGCGGAAGGGCTTTGGATCGGCAAAATCCAGGCTTTTGAGGAATTTCTGGAAAAGCCGCAAAGCTCGCGGGAATCCCTCGAATCCCTGCCCCTCGCGGAACTCGAAGCGCTCCACCGGACGCTCCACCGCGAGTATGAGGCGCGCTTCAAGCGGCGGTGAACCCTCCAGCCCGAATGCGGGGAGTGATTGATGATGAAACTCCGGAACCGCCCGTGCCGCCCGGTCTCGGCAAACCGGATGCCGCGCTGGAGAATCTTTCCGGGTTTCTCTGGCTCGATCCCGCGTTGATCGCAGTCGCGGCGCGTCACAGCGAAGCGGCGGAAACCCCGGCCTCATCGGCGGCGGAAATCCGAACGTGGCTGGCGGGGCTGCCCGCCGGGGCAAAGGACGAGTGCTTGTCCGCATCCTCGACGAACAGGGGGAGGCCGCCGTTCTGGAGTTCCGCAATCCGTCATCGTCCTGACGGACACCTCCACGACCGCCAACTACGACAGCGCCGTCCGCCAGCTCACCGACCTGCGCGATTTCGCCGATCTGACCGGAGACGCCGCTGCGTTCGCGGAAAAACTCGAAGGCCTGCGCGAACTCCGCCGCCGCAAAACGAGTCTGATTTCCCGGCTCGACAAAGCGGGGTTGCGGGGCAAGGGGTGCCGCTGGAGACTCGCGAGGTGGTTGTAAACCCGATTGGTTCCACCACAACCGGGGAAGGTCTGGAAGTACATGCGTGGCTGGACGGAAAGTCTCCGATGAGGAACTCGGTGAAATATCCGTCAAGCGCAACAAATTTTATGGAGAGTGGAACCATGGGATCCATCCGAACAAATGAGCTCAATCCGGTAGTTTATTGTTTTGCGCTGTCTAACGCGCGGATGGCGGCGGCGCATCGACTCCCCGGTCTTTCCGGGGTTGGGGGCCCATCGTGAAATCGAGCACGCCTCCTTTCATCAGTTCGTCCCAGTACATCCAGCACTGGTCGAGGGGCTTGCCGTTGAATTGCGCGGACTGGACATAAACGTTTTCCTTCGAGTTGTTCCTGGTTTCGATGACAAGTGTTTTCCCGGCGCGCAGCTGAACGGCGGCTTTCTTGAAGAGTGGGCTTCCCAGTTGGACGATGGGGCGGCTGTCGGTCAGCCCCTTCACGTCGAACAATCCCAGCGAAGCGATCACGTACCACGCTCCGAGCTGGCCTTGATCCTCGTCCTGACCCCGGCCGTAGCCGTGGACGGGATCCGTACCGTAGAAGCGGTCGCAGATCTTTCGCGTCCATTTCTGGGTCAGCCAGGGCTTGCCGGAGAAGTTGAACAGCCAGCTCATGTGAAGGCCGGGCTGGTTGCCGTGGTTGTATGGAGCCTGGACGCCGGCGAAGGCGTCGACCGTCTGGCCACCACTGAAGTCGTCTTTCTCGGAGATTTCGAAGATGCCGTTCAGGCGCTTGTTGAACTCGTCCTTTCCGATGGCTTCGATCAGAGCGGCGGGTTGGTGGGGGACGAAAAAGGAATACTGGACGGCGTTGCCCTCCTGAAACCCCCTCCAGGCTTCCTTCGGATTGAAGTGATCGATGAAGCTTCCGTCCGCGGTCTTCGGATGGATGTAGTGGTTCTCTTGATTGAAAAGAAGCTTCCATCCGTCCGCCAGGCGGCTCAGTTCGGCATGGTCGTCGTTCTTCCCGAGATCCCGCGCCATCTGCGCGGCGGCGAAGGAGCTGAAACTGTATTCGAGCGAGTGGGAGGCGGAGAAGTTCGAGCCATTGGCGTCGGTGCGATTCTCCGGAACGAAGGGCACGTAGCCTCGTTTGACGAATGGCTCCAGGTCCATCTTCCCGGCTCCCTCGGGACGCCCTTCCCAGCCGAGTTCGTTTTTACGAACCGCCTCGTAGACCGACTCGATGTCTTCCTCGATGATGCCCGTCTGATAGGCTCCGGCGATGAGGATGCCGACCATGTTGGTGCCGACACCCGAGGCGAAGGCGCTGTTGGCGAAGCCATCGCCGAACCAGCCCTTGTCCCTGTAGAGAGTCATCTGCGTGTGAACGAAACTGGAGTACCACTCGGGATAACTCAGCGCCCACAACTGCCCGAGGTTCCAGTAACAGCCCCAGACCGCGTCGCTGTTGATGAACTGGCGCTTCGGATCGTTCGCCCCGGCGGGGAAGTGTCCGGTGCTGCCGTCGAATTTCGGATAGTCGCCGTTTACGTCGGAGGCGAGGCCCCGGCCCAGCAGGGCGTGATACAAGGCGGTGTAAAACTTCTTCTTGTTGGCATCGTCCGGGTCGTCGATGGCGATGCGCCCGAGCGCCCGCCTCCATTCGGCCTGCGCCGCCGCCTTGGCTTCATCGAAGGAAAGCGTCGCGGCCTCGGCCTGCAGGTTGGCTTTCGCGGCGGCGGTGGAGGTGTAGGAAAGGCCGACCTTGATCCCGATCTTCTCGCCTTCCCCGGTGACGTATTTCAGTGCCAGACCGGCTCCCTTGCCTTCGATCGAGTTCTTGCCGTCGAAGACGCCCTCGTCGTTGAAAGCGGCCACCCCGGCCGGTTTCCTGTCGAGTTCGCCGTGGAAATACATCGTCACGCTTCCCGCCGGATCGTAACGCTCGACATACTTCGGATAGGTCCGGACGTGCCCTTCGAAACGCAGATCGTCGATCATGCGGACGGAGGCGGCGGTCACCTCGCCGCTTTCACCCTGTACGTTTCCGATATCCAGAATGATATGGGCGGCTTCCGACTCGGGAAAGGTGTAACGGTGAAAACCCACCCGCTTCGTCGCGGTCAGTTCCGCGGTGATATCGTAGTCATCCAGATGGACCTGATAGAAGCCCGCTTGCGAGATCTGCTTTTCCCGCTGGAAACGGGAGCGATAACCGCTTTCCGGATTCTCCCTGTCGCCGGGGCGGGTCTGAAGCTCCCCCACGGCCGGCATGAAACAGACGCCGCCGATCTGCCATTCATGGAAATGGACGAAGCCGGCCAGCGAATCGTGCCGGGGATCGTATCCCACCGCCTCCCAGCCGGAAGGATTGCCTTCATGCCCGTTGGTCGATGGAGCCAACTTCGCCATGCCATGGGGAACGGCCGCCGGCGTGTAGAAAAACCAGCGGCTGTGCGCGGTCCCGATCTCCGGATCGACGTGAGTGATCGGATCCTCCGCACCCCGGCCCGGAGAGGCCGGGGAAAACAACAACGCACAAAGAAGCAACGGACATCGATACATGGTGAAGCGAAGATCAAGTGTGGATACGCAGCGTCAAGGCGAATTGTTCAAACATTTGAAGTTCGAGAGAAAATGGGGTTCATGGTTTCCGGATGATGAGAATGGATTCAACAGATTACCCATCCGTTACGGTTCCTGCCTCTCGAAATATGTTCGAACATTTTACTTTCCATGGGCCGGTCTTGGCCACAGAGTCGTTCCGCCTCTTGAGCCCAGCGAGGCGATGTCTGAATGAGTGTCCTGGTTGCAGATTTCGGAGGAACGCGGATCAAGTCCGGCCTGGTCGAGGACGGACGCCTGGTTTCCGTGCGCATCCACGATACCCCGGCGGGCAGGACGCTCGAATCCCAGTTGCCGGACCTGCGGAATCTCTTCGGGGAACTGGCGGCGGATGTTTCTCCGGAGGCGATGGTTTGGGCGCTGCCGTGCATCGTCGCGCCGGATCGGCGCACCGTCACCCGGACTTTCGGCAAGTTCGACGATACTCCCGGCCTCGATCTCGCCGGCTGGGTGAAGTGGCATTTCGGCATCCCGCTGTTATTGGACAATGACGCCCGTGCTGCGGCGATCGGTGAATGGCGCAGGGGAGCCGGACAGGGATGCCCCGACATGGTGATGGTGACCCTCGGCACCGGGATCGGCACCGCGGTCATTACCGGAGGGCGTCCCTTGTATGGCGGCAGCGGCATGGCGGGAAATCTCGGCGGCCATAACATCATCCACGCCGGAGGAAGGGAATGCACCTGCGGGCAACGCGGCTGCGCCGAGGCCCATGTGGCGACCTGGGCGCTGCCTGCCATTGCGCGGGAATCCCCGCTTTTTCCGGCGAGCGCCCTGGCGGGCGGCGAACGCATCGACTATCGCGAGGTGTTCGCGCAAGCCGCCCGCGGCGACGCTCTTGCCGCGGAGTTGAAAGCGAATGCGATCCGCGATTGGACCGTGGTGCTGGCGAACCTGATTCATCAGTTCGATCCGGAGAGGATCGTGATCGGCGGCGGCATCATGGAGGGAAAGGAAGAAATCCTGCCATTGCTTGAGGCATCGCTGCGGCAGGCGCTTCCCCTCTCGCGCAAGGTCCGGCTGTGCGCCACCTCTCTGGGGGATTCCGCCGCGCTGCTCGGCGGGGAGGTTCTTTGGAAAGAGCGAACCGGTTCCGTTGATTTATGATTCGATCCAATTACGACAAGCATCCCCAGGTGGAAGTGGCGGGCATGGACGACCAGTGCTGGAGCGGCTGGCCGAAGGTGATGGAGGCCCTGTCCCGGCGAACCGGGGCGCGGGTGATCGTCATCGAGTGCTACGTGGGCGTGTCGGTCGAAGAGATCGTCGCCGCGGTCCACGGGAATCTCCCTTCGGCGGCCGTCTTCGACACGGAGAAAGCTTTCCATGAGGCGGATGAAATCGAGCGCAGAGTCGGGCCTTTTCTCGGCGGCGACGATCCGATCTTCGGCTATGTTTCCCCGCTGCGGATGGAGGATTATTTTTCCCCGGAGAAACTCGCGGCCTTGCGTGAGGAGATCGATGCCGTCGAAGGCGGCCCGGTGGTGGTCATCGGTCCGGGAGCGAGCGTCGTGCACCCGGGAGAGGTGGTGGTTTACGCCGAGATGCCGCGTTGGGAGGCGCAGGGACGCATGCGCCGCAACGAGATGTCCAACCTCGGCGCCGGCAACCGGGAGCTGAAATGGAATCTCCGCTACAAGCGCGCTTTCTTCAACGACTGGCCGGTGTGCGACCGCCTCAAGCTCGGGTTGAAGCATGTCGATTTCCTGTTGGATACCTGCAAGCCGGGGGAGCCGAAGATGATCTCCCGGCAGGCGGCGGCCACGGCCTACGAAACGGCGCTTTCGCGGCCGTTTCGCGTGGTGCCGTTCTTCGATCCCGCCCCGTGGGGCGGCCAATGGATGAAGCGGACCATGGCCTTGCCCGAAGAAGCGCCGAACTACGGCTGGTGCTTCGACTGCGTGCCGGAGGAAAACAGCGTCCTCTTTCGTTTCGGCGAAACCGTGGTGGAGCTGCCGTCGATGAATCTCGTCTTCTCCGACCCCGTGCGCTTGCTCGGTCCGCGCGTTCACGCGCGTTTCGGGCTGAGTTTTCCGATCCGCTTCGACCTGCTCGACACGGTCGGCGGCGGTAATCTCTCGTTCCAGGTTCATCCGCTCACCGACTACGTCCAGCGCCACTTCGGGGTCCACTACACACAGGACGAGTCCTACTATCTGCTCGACGCGGAGAAGGACTCCTCCATCTATCTCGGGCTGAAGGAAGGCATCGTGCCGGAGGAAATGATCGGCGCGCTCGAGGCCGCGCAATCGGAGGGCGCGGCATTCGACGACGAGAAATTCGTCTGCAAATGGCCGGCGGAAAAGCACGACCACTATCTCATTCCGGCAGGCACCTGCCATTGCTCCGGAGCCGGCACGGTGGTGCTCGAAATCAGCGCCACGCCGAACATTTTCACCTTCAAGCTCTGGGACTGGAACCGTCTCGGGCTCGACGGCCTGCCCCGCCCGATCAACGTCGAGCGCGGTAAAAGCAACATCGCGTGGGAGCGGACCGAAAAATGGGTGGAGCGGGAACTCGTCAATGCGGTGCGCGAGATCGCATCCGGCGAAGGCTGGCGCGAAGAGCACACCGGTCTTCATGAGCTGGAGTTCATCGAAACCCGCCGCCACTGGTTCACCGGCGCCGTCGCGCACGACACCGGAGGCGGGGTGAACGTGCTCAACCTCGTGGAAGGCCGCGAGGCGGTGGTCGAAAGCCCCACCGGCGCGTTCGAGCCCTTCGTCGTTCACTACGCGGAAACCTTCATCGTTCCCGCCTGCGTGGGCGCCTATACCATTCGTCCGCATGGCGAAGGGGAGGGTGCCGCCTGCGCCACGCTCAAAGCCTTCGTGCGGACATAGACGATCTCCTTTTCGAAACCCAAACCCAAAACCCATGCCCTCGCATCCCACCCAAGGTTCGCGCGTAAGCCCGCTCCTGTTGATCAGCGCCCTGGCCTCGTCCATCGGTTCGTTCCTCTTCGGCTTCGATACGGCGGTGATCGCCGGAACGACCTCGTCATTGAGGGAAGTTTTCTCGCTCAGCGAATCGCAGATCGGCTTCACCGTTTCCTCCGCGCTGTTCGGCGCCCTGGTCGGCGCGGCGGTGGTGGGGAAGCCATGCGAGCGATTCGGCCGGGTCAGAACCCTGTTCGTGCTGGCGGCGATCTACCTTCTATCCACCATCGGTTGCGTATTGGCTTGGGACGCCAACTCGTTGATGGCGTTCCGGTTCTTCGGCGGCCTCGCCGTCGGGGGATCGTCGGTGGTATCGCCGATGTATATCACCGAGATCACGCCTCCGGCGCGGCGCGGATTGCTGGTCGCCATCAGCCAGCTTAACATCGTCCTCGGCATCCTCGCGGCACTGGTTTCCAATTATGTCATCGCGGGGTCGATCGGCCTGGCTCCGGAAGCGAATGCCTGGCGCTGGATGTTCGGGGTCGAGGCGCTGCCCGCCCTGCTGTTCCTCGTTGCCGTGCTGTTCATCCCGGAAAGCCCTCGCTGGCTCGCGCATCGCGGCCGTCATGAGAAGGCGCTCTCCACCTTGAAGCGACTGGGCTACGAGGATGGCGAGGACGAACTCGCCCGCATCGAAGCATCGTTCCACCCTGGCGGAAAGGCGGTCCGCGAGTCCTTGTTCCAGAGGCGCTATCTCAAGCCCCTGCTGCTGGTCTTCGCGCTGGCCGCCTTCAACCAGCTTGATGGGATCAATGCCATTCTCTACTACATCACCGACATTTTCCGCATCGCCGGCTTCGCCGAAACGGATGCCTTCAAGCAGTCCGCCGTCATTGGCGCGGTGAACCTGGTCTTCACCATCGTGGGCATGGCCCTGATCGACCGGATCGGCCGCCGGATGTTGCTGCTGACCGGTTCCATCACTTTCATCCTGTCCCACGCGCTCGCCGCGTGGGTGTTTCTCAGCGGAAATGGCGGCATGCTGGCGGTGGTCGCCGCCGGCGGCATCGTCGCATCCCATGCCTATTCCCAGGGCGCGGTGATCTGGGTCTGCATCAATGAGCTGCTGCCGAACGCGATCCGCGCCACCGGATCATCGGCTGCCTGTTTCGTCCTCTGGGGTTTGGCGATCGTCGTCAGCACCGCGTTCCCCATCATGATCTCCACCTGGGGCGGCGCCGTATTCGTGATCTTCGCCGGGATGATGGCGCTGCAGTTCTTCGTCGTCTGGGCTTTCCTGCCGGAGACCGCGGGCAGGTCGCTTGAGCAGATCGAGCGATCGCTCGATTGATGACCTGCGGGCTGTGGCTTCGGGAGAAGAGGTGGAAGGTTGCCAGAAAATTTCCGGGGAAAGGAATTGACCTGCTCCGACAATTCGCATTAGGTGGGTTCGCAAATGTATGAACGTTTGCACATAAGCCTCGGAAATCCATGAAACTCGCAACATCATCCATCATTCTTGCATCGTCCTTCGCGGCCAAGGGGGCCATCATCGCGGGGGCGGGGATCACGGCCACTGCCACCACGTATTACGAGTCCCCGCAGAATCCGATCAATCTGGTCAATGGTTCCGGATTGACGGTGACCGGCGATCCCACCGCAACGCACGGTACCCATGGCAGCTCCTGGGACCAATGGCATGCGGGGGCCGGCCAAGGGATCGGTGGAGCGGCTCCTGTGGTGGACGACCAGGTGCTGACGTTTGACCTTGGCCAGTTGTATGATCTGAGCACCATTTATATCTGGCAACACAATCAGCCCGGCAATTTCGGGCGTGGGGTCAATCAATTTGATCTGTTCTACTCGGCGGACGGCGTGACTTACACGGCGTATGCGAACAACCTGAATCTCGCCATCTCTCCAGGCGGCAACATCAGCGCCCAAGCCTTTGCGTTCTCCCAGACCAACGTGAGATACGTGCAGATCGCCATCGACAGCGCGCACAGCGGCCTTGCCAACGATTATGTCGGATTGGCGGAAGTTATGTTTGAAGCCGTGCCGGAGCCGGGTTCCGTGGCTTTTCTGGCGCTCGCAGGAGCCGGGATTGCCGTTCGCCGTCGCCGATAGGTTCCAAATATCCTGAAACCCATTGGGAATTGTAAACATGCTTCCGGCAGGGTCTGGACAGGAAAATCCGGGAGCATGCACCCATCGGAGAATGGGTTCGGACTAAGGCAACCGGATTACTGATTTCGCGGAATCGTGGCGTGGCAGGGATCGTTCTCCGAACGGTCCGGCGGGAGGCGGTCCGCATGGGACATCCGGCCCCGAAGAGCGAATTGGACCGCCCCCCGCCGGACGGCTGCGGAGAGCCGTCCCTGCCCTGTCGCCCCGCGATATCGCGCCTGACCGAGTGCCATTCGGGTTAATCCCGCGCCATTCGGGACAAAATCCATGCACGGCAGCCGACCGATTTCGGATGCCGGAAATCCTAGGAATGCGTTTTGTTCCGGGCGGCGCGGCCTCCATTCCGGCGGGCACGTTTGATCTCCCCGACATACTGCCTGTGGGCAAGCCGCTCTCCTGGCAAATGACCGACCGACGCGGACCGGATCCCGGCCACGCTGGTCCGAACTTCCTCCCGGGTCAGGACAGGCCGTTTCATGGCCGTGATGCTTTTGATGAGCCGGGCTTGCAGCACGCCCGGGATGGGTCCATCCCGCAGTTCCGAATTTCCCGCCATCCAGACCAGATTGCGAAAAACGGCCGCCGGAAGATTCAGGAGATCCGCCAGAGCCAGAATATGGCCCCGGTTTTGCCGCAGTGGATTCGGGCGGGATTTTCGATTGCCGGACTTGTAGTTCAACGACCATCTGTCCCGTTCCGCTCCGCCAAAGACTCCGCAATCGTTCCAGGTCTTCGTCTCAATGACGATGATTCCGTAACGGGAGATCACGATATGATCGATTTCCGTCGTGCCGCCATCCGTCTTCCGCAGCAGAACATCGTGAAAGCTCCGATAGGCAAACGGGTTCAACAACAGCCGCAGCCGCCATTTCACCCCGGCTTCCGCCCGCTTCGCCAATCCGCGCCTGTCCGGCAGCGGGTTCGCTGACCTCGAAAGGACATTCTTCCGTCGCAACCATTTTGCAATCGCCCGCATCGCCCCCGGCTTTTACCAGTGTCCGGCGCTGACTGCCAGGAATTTGCTTTTTGGCGCACGGGAGCGCTGGCTTCAGCCGGCGCGCAATCCGATGCGGCTGGGGAAGTCCGGCAACCGCCAGCGGTTGCCGGCGGTTGCCAAATCCATCCGATGCTGGGGGCGACTCAGGGAGTCGTCGTCGCGACTTCGACCGCAAGCCGGGCGAAGAGCCGTCCGTTCGGCGCGAGGGCGCGGGGAATATTCACGGTGACCGAGTCGATCCCGGCACCGAAGCCATTGGGTACGGTGACGATCGAAACGCCGTTCACTCCATCCACCGCGGTGGTCCAGCCCGCAAGGTTCGAGCCGTATTCAACCCTCGGACCATCTGCGGCCGAGTCGGCGCTGCGGCGGAAGGTGAAGGCGAGGTGGGTCGGGTTGAGGGTGGAGGTCGGGGCGGCGGCGGAACTTCCCGTGGTCGGATCGGAACCGAGGACGAATTCGATGGCATTGACAAGCCCGTCGCCATCGTAGTCGTAGTTCGGAGCCGCGTTGGCTCCGCTGAGGCCCCAGGTATTTGTAATGTATTGCTCGAACGGAGTGGCTGCCGGTTCCGAGCTATAAAATATCATTTCCTGCATGCCTGAATTGTTGCCCGCACTGGTGGCGTCGAAGCGAATGTAGCGCGCGGTGACCGGCGCGAAAGTCCGGCGGTAGGGCCAGACATTGGCTCCGGGAGCGAAGCTCATCGTGGTCACGCCGGTGGTGAACGTGGGATCATCGGAGAGCAGAAGTTCGAAGGCAGTGGTCCGATCAATGGCCGCGAGACGATCAAAGAGATCAAAACCGATGACGGGTTTCGATTTGCCGAGGTCGAAATCCACGAACATTTCCGCTCCCATGCCTTGAGAGGCATATTCGCTGCCGGCTCCTCGTCCGGCATCGCCATTCGCGGCGTTTTCAAGGGCGTAGTCTTCACTGTGCGGGGTGGCTCCTCCGATGACCGCGGAGGGTGCGATGTGCCAACCTGCCGGTGTGTCGAGAATCCGAAACTCCGTGCCTCCCAGATTCTGGGTCGATCCGGTCGATGTCACCGCCTCCCAGCGAGCGTAACGCGCGACGGTGGGGGTGATAGGCTGGATGAAGGCGCGACCGTTGGAGCCGGTCGGGTTGAAGACATGAATGACGTCGGTTTCTTCGAAGACCGGGTCGTTGCTGAGGATGAGACGCGAGGTGCCGACGACATCGTCATTGTTGAGGCGGGTCAGCAGGATCATCCGATCCATCGACACGGGCGCGCCGAAGTCGAGTTCCACCCAAGTGCCGTTCTCTTGGGAGAGCGGCGTTCCGGCACCCGCGCCGGCGGTGGCGAATTCGGATAAGGCGCCATCAAAAAGGTTCGCAGCCGTCAAGGCTCCGTTGAAGCCCGGTGACGCGGCGATGATCGTGGGATGGGAATAGACGGCAAGCAGATCCGTGTATGCGTGAAGATCGACGGTCACGAGCGAATCTTCGAAGCCTTCGTCGTTGCAGGTGATCTCCAGGGTAGCGGAAAAATGACCGTCCGCACCTTGCGGATCGAAGGTGACGGCGATGTCTCCGGCGCTGGCCGCAGCGATGGAGGATGGGTGGGAATCGACGGAAAAGTTGACCGCGTCGGGGCCGGTGACGGTGACATCGGAAATGGTCAGGGCCTGGGTGAGGCCCACGTTGTTCAAAGGAATCTGCACCTGCCGCGTTGCCGAGGGAAGGGTCCCGGGGAACGTGAACGTGTTCGCCACCGAGAGATCGGGGTCGGGCGCGGAATACGCTTCAATCAAGATCTCGGTTTCGGTACCGGGCACTCCTCCCCGGTTACTGGTAATGACCACCACCGCCGAGAATGATCCGAAATATCCCAGCGGGTCGAAGGTCAGGTCGATAGTGCCCGCCCCTCCGCCCGCCGCGAGGGCGGACGGGAACGTGTCCACCGAGAAGTAGCTCCCATCGAATCCTTCCACGGTCACACCTGAAATATTGAGCGTCTGGGCAGCTCCGGAATTGCTTATGGGAATGCTCACCTGGGTGGTGCCGACGGAACTCACCGTGCCCAGGTCGAAAACGGCCGGTGCGTTGAGGGCCGGGTCGATCAGTTGCGTGAACATCACCTCTGCGAGGCCGGTGTAGGGGTCGCCATAGTTGGAATCCACTCTGAGGCGGACGTGGGTAATATTGTTGTTTCCTGTCAGGCTGAAATATTGGGCGGCGATATATGTATTATTCGGCGATTGGGTGAGGGTTTGGTTGCTGAGCACCTCGGTGAAATTGATGCCATCCGTGGAAACCAGGATGTCGAACTGCTGGACGCCGCGCGACGTCGCGTTTATCTGGTTGCCGTTCCAAATATGAATGGCATCGAGGCTGAATGAGCCGCCGAGGTCGAAGTCGATCGTCGGAGTGGGATCGCCGGTGCCCGTGTGCCACTGATCGTAAGCGCTGCCGTGAGGGATGTGAACGGCGGTGACGTCGTAGGAGGCGGACGTTTCGTTCCCGGGCGTGCTCCCGGCGGTGCGGAGGCCGGAGTTGTTGACGAGGTGGTCGGCGATGACAGTGCCGCCGCCGCCCCATTCGGAGCTGGCCGTGGCGGTGACGCCTCTGATGACTTCCACCGCATGGAGCGGAAGAGCGAGGAGGAATGCAATAATGACTGCTGTGTATTTCATGATGGTAGGGGTCGAGGGTTCTGGGACTGGAAAAGAGACGGGAGCGGCGCGGTCCTTCGCCGAAGGACAGTGACTGGATTCAATCTTCAAAAGATGGAATGTTCAAACAAATAGATGGCGTTTTTTCTGCAAAGACCGGGGTGGGCACAATTTCAGCGGCTGACGGCGACCTCGACGCACAGGCGGGCGAAGAGCCGCAACTCTGTGGCGAGCGTGCGGGGGATGCGAACGGTGATCGCGTCGATGCCCGGACCGATACCATCCGGCGTGGCGGTGATGCTGATGCCATCGACACCGTTGATGGCCTTCGTCCATTCCGTGAGGGTGGATCCATACTGAACGAACGGATGATCCCCGGCGGCGGCCTGGTTGAGGCGGAATTCGAAGATAAACTCGGTGGCGTTGACCGAGGCGGTGGGGGCGAGCGCGGGGTCCGGGTTCGTCGGGTCGGAGCCGAGCACATACTCGATGGCATTCGGCAGGCCATCGCGGTCGTAGTCGAAATCAGGCGCCGCGTCGGCGCCGGCAAGCCCCCACTTGTCGCTTATGTAACGTTCGAAGGAGGTGGAAGCGCCGGACTCCTGCCTGCCGGTGAACATGACCTCGGAAAGTCCCGTATAGGGGTCGCCGTAATTCGAATCGACCCTCAATCGCACATGGGTGATGCCGTTGTTTCCCGTCAGGTCGAAGACCTGGGCGCCGATGAAGGTATTGTCAGGCGACTGGTTCAGGATCCGGTCGCTGAGCGCCTCGGTGAAGGTGACCCCATCGGTGGAAACCAGGATGTCGAACTGCTGGACGCCGCGTGCCGTCATGTTCGTCTGGTTGCCGTTCCAAATATGAATGGCATCGAGGTTGAACGAGCCGCCGAGGTTGAAGTCGATCGTCGGAGCAGGATCGTCAGTGGCCGTGTGCCATTGATCGAAAGCGCTGACGTGATGGGTGTGAACGGCGGTGACATCGTAGAAGGCCGGTGCTTCGTTTCCGGGCGTGCTTTCGGCCGTGCGGAGACCGGAGTTGTTGACGAGGTGGTCGGCGATGACAGTGCCGCCGCCACCCCATTCGGAACTGGCCGTCGCGGAGATGTACCGGATGACCGGGATGGCGGCGTTCGCGGATCGCTCGACGCGCAGGGTGAGGACCTGGTTGGGCGCGAGGTTGATCGGCGCCGGTGCGGGGGCGAGGGCCTCCTCCATCGGGTTGGAAAGCGTCGTCGCTCCGGTCGGGCGATTCCAGTCGAGGCGTGTGGTCGCAGGTGCGCGGGTGGTGTTGAAAAGACGGACCATCCAAGCGGCGCCGTCACGGCTGGGGCGGAGTTGGGTGACCACCACTCCGTCATCGCCGTTCAGGGACAGAAGCGGATCCTGCAGCGCTCTGGAGGGATCAACTCTGACCGCGAGCAGAGGTTGGCAGACGTCCCTCCCGAATTGCTGGGAGGCCGCGGGGTCATGGCCGCCGGTGTAGGGGCGCAGCGCGTAGCGGAAGGTGATCGGGCCCTCCTGATCGGCCTTGTAGTTGGTTTCCCAGTGATTGTTCATCGTCCAGGACCAGAGGAAGGAGCCGGGATCGATAAAGGTGCGGAAAGCGTCCGTACCCCATGCCGGGGCGATCCGGATGGGATCGAACTGAAGCAGCGGGGCATCGATCGGAACCCAGGTGACTCCGCGATCGGAATTGTTGAGATCCACAAAGCGCTGGACGCAGTAGAAATTGCGGTTGGCTCCCGGCAACTGGTCCGCCTCCACTTCGATGGTGGCCCAGGGGGTGTCGACACGGGCGGTGGCGCCCGGCAGCTTGAAGGGGAACCCGAAGTAAACGCCCTCGGGCTGGCGTTCCTTGAGTTTGTCGGTGGTGTTGACCAGTTCGACATGGTCCAGGCCGTCGATGAGGCGCACGCGGCGGACGAGTCCGGTGCAGCCGGGCGCGCCGGACTCGATGCGCAAGGTGGCGACCAGCGGACCGGCATCCTCGACGGTGATGGTGACCGGTCCGGAGACAGTGCTGCGGTTTTGGTCCGCATTGCGGCCGAGGATGTAGAGGTAGTCGTTGAGACCGTGGCCGGTCGAGGCGTCCACCCATTCGGTATCCGTGTCGATGGCGCGCAGGGAGGAGATCGCGCCGGACTGCGGGTTGATCGTGATATCTAACAAACTGTTGGAAAGGCGGTTGTCCGAGGCCTGCGCGGAACCGCCCGCCGGCGGGCTGCCGGCCTGAACGATGTAGCGGCGGGTGCCGAAGGCGGGGATGTCCGAGGCGAGGAAAGCCAGTTCGCCGGAGTTCAAGCGCTGCGAGGGAACGGGAGTCCCGCCGGCGTCACGGACCTGATCGCCGGCGGACGATTGGGCGGCGCTCAGAAGCACCAGTCCTCCGCGGGGCTTGGCAGTCGTGTTGTGCACATCGAAGGTGGAACCGCTTGAGGCCGGAGGATCGATGGTCGCGAGGAGCTGCTCGGTCTGGGACGCGCCGTCGAAGGCATAGGCCTGCTTGTAGGCGTCCTGCTGGATGGCGAACGCCGAGTCGGGTGCGGAAATGCTGTTATGCGCGCCCCAGGTGTGCTCGTCGTACATGACCATCTTGTTCCATGCCTCGTCGAAGCGCGGGTGGAGCGGGAGATCGGGGTTGCGCATGGCCCACAGGGTCTGGACCTGGGCGATCCGCTCGCAGGCGCGGCGATTGATCGAGGTCGCGACGGCGGTGGATGCCGCGCCGTCTTCCCAATAAGGGGTGAAGTCCCCGCGCATGACCGGCAGGGTGTTGCCGTAGCGTTCTTCGAAAGTGCGCAGGAAGTGGCTGTTGGAATCGATGACGAAGCGCGGGGAGGCGTGGACCTCGTTCCACTGGCGCACCGCGTCGCAGAGCGTCGGATCCGGCGGCCCGTTGTCGGCGCCGATCGTATACCGCAGCATCGTCATATCGTAAGGGTAGCCGTTGTCCTCAAGGTCATCGAGATAGGCGAGGATATCGCCGGTGCGCTTCAGCAGCTGGTTGTCCTGGAGGGTGGTGGGATTGTGGACACCGCCGTGAAACATCGAGTAGCCGTTTTTCGACAACCAGAAGAGGACGCGGTCGCGGCCATCGGGGGTTTCCCAATAGAAGGGCTTGTCGCCCCAATGGTAGGTATGGCCGACCCTGTGGCCGGCGTGCGGACCGAGCGAGAGGTGTTTCACCCCATTTGCAGCAAGAGCGGTGGCGAGGCCCCAGGAGTATCCGGGAACGTCCGACTGCATGGCGGAGTCGATGGTCACGCCGTGCTCCCGTGCGAAGCGTTTGGCCCCGGCCATCAGTTCCATCAATTCCTCCTCCGTGTAGAGGCCGGTCATCGCTTGTGCGTAGAGCACGTCGAGGTGAATGCGGCGGCTCCGGCAGGCATCGATGAATGCGGCCCGCTCTTGCGGAGTGGCGACCCGCATGAACTCGTCCACCGCCCACATGCCTTCCGGATGCCAGATGAAACGGGCTCCCTCGGGGTAGTCGGAAGTTTGCTCGATGAGTTCCAGGGCACGGCGGAAATATTCGACCTGCAGAGCCAGCACTTCGGTTTGAACATGGGTGTAGCCGATGTCGAGGTGGGTCTGATGGATCACGTGGACCGTCCAATCCCGCACCGGTTTGAGTTCCACCGTCGTCGCAGTGACGATTTGCCCGCCGATCCGGAGCTCGACCGGATGGGTGGTCGGGCTCCCTACCGCGGGCATTGGAACCGTGAGCAGGTTCTCGCCGTGCTGCAGTTGCACCGGAAGCGTGGCGGGACCGATCACCAGTTCCCCGGCGACCGGATCGTCAAGATACACGACGCTTACCGTCACATGGTGGACCTTGTCGGCACCCTGCCAGTAGAGCCCTGGTTTTGCGGATGCGGACTCGATCAGGGTATAGGAAATGTCCGCCGCTTTTCCGAGAGCGGCCCCTGCTCCCGCTTGCAGGCTCAGGCTATCCCAGACCAGCCACGAACCCTCGATGCAGGTGATTGAAACCCGGTTGACGCCGACGCGAAAAGCATCCGCGGGGACGGTGAAAGTGGCGACGTGTTCTCTCCCCGCGCCCGGATCGGAGTGAGCGCCGGTCCCGGCGGGCGTTTGATATTCCCAGCTCCGGTCATTGACGGTGACGCGGAGCTTGGGAGGCAGACTCTGGTGAGTGTCGGCAAGATCGAGAACCAGGTGCGAATCGGTGGTGGGAGTCGAGGAAAGCGCAAACCACGAGCGGAATGCATGCGGACCGTTCGGAGCCCAGCCATCCACGGGACCCGGCTGGATGTAGGGCCAATCGGCCGAGGGCGAGGATTGCCCGACGACGAAGCGACCGCCTTGGACAAATTCGTTGTAGCGATCCGGAGCCAGAGCGAACTCGGCGGCGGAGTTATCGGCCGTTCCGATCTGCCAGAGGTTGGAAACCTGACCCGTGGCATCAAGCGGAACCCATCCGGTGACAACCAAAAGCAGCATCAGCAAGCGCGAAAGGACGGGTTTCTTCATGGGTTGGGCCGCAACATTGCCGCGAATGGCTTTCGCGTCAAGAATAAATGTATGAACATTAAGGGCGCCCGCATTTGGATTCAAGCAGACGTCTTTCTTTGCCGGGTTGGTTTGATCCGGCACGGAGGTCTTGGCTCACTGCGGCACGATCCCCGCATGCGATGCGTGAATCGCCTGGTGTCCGAACGGAGAAACTCTTCCGGGGCACGGCGTGAATGATTTTCTCTCCCTCTCTCAGACGGAAAAAATGTTTGCACAAATGAATTGCGGGCGATAGCTAGGGGCCAAGTCACCCGTCCTTTGTGGGGAAGGGACGTTTACCGACGCAAACCAAGGCCAAGATCATGAAACCGGTTCATTTCCATCCCGCAGCCGAATGCCAGCGCCCGAAAGGCGCTTTCATTCCCGAAGCCACCGCAAAAAGCCTCGCGCGCCTGACCCTGCCTTTCCTGGGTCTGGTTCTCTTCTTCCCGTCTCCCGCGGCAGGGCAGGCGGACCCTCCCCGTCCGGTCGCCGAGGCCATCGCGGAAGACAAGCGCCTGGACACCGTGAGTGAAAAGTCGCTCGAACTTCTCAAGGGATTCTCGGCGGGAACCTCCTACAACGAAATATGGATCAGGGATTTCACCACCTTCATCAAGGGTTCGCTGAAGGTGCATCCCAAGGAGGAGGTCAGAGAGAAACTCCTGTTGTTTCTCAAAATCCAAGGGGAGGACGGCAACATCGTTGACGGGGTCGTTCCCAAGGATAAGGCGAACCTCGGCTACGATTACCGTCACTCGGATCTCCTGCCGGACTGGGCCGCACACAAAAACACGGTGGAGACCGATCAGGAATCCTCCCTGGTCCAGGCCTTCGGAAAATACGTCCAGGAGACCGGTGACAAAGAGGTCCTGAATCTCAAGATCGCGAACAAGACCGTGATCGAGAGGCTGGAGGATTCGCTGCTTTATGTGATGAAGGACCGGTTCTCCCCCAAGTACGGCCTCGTCACCGGCGCCACCACGATCGACTGGGGAGACGTGCAGCCCGAGAGAGGATGGGGAGTCGCGATCAACGAGCACACCAAATGGTGCATCGACGTTTACGACAACGCCATGTTTTCGATGGCAATCGATGCGTTCGTGGACATGCTTCCCGCCGGTTACCGCGCCAAGAGAGACTGGCGATCGGTCCAGGCGAAGCTGAAGCAGAATGTGAGAAAGCATCTCTGGGATGCGGACAAGAAGAAATATATCCCCCACCTCTATCTGGATGGCAGCCCTTTTTCGAAGGATTTCGATGAAAACTCCATCCTCTACTCGGGAGGTTCCATCTGCGCGGTTCTGGCGGGATTCAACACGAAGGAGGAAGTTCTCGAGATCTACAAGCAATTGCTCGCGGCCAGCAAAAAGGAGGCCCACGCCACCATCGGTCTCACCGTTTATCCTCCTTATCCCGTGGAGGAATTTCCCAACATGCCGCCATACACCTATCAGAACGGCGGGGACTGGACCTGGTTCGGCGGCAGAATGATCGAAGGGCTCGTGCGGTACGGCCACGTTGCGGAGGCCTACGAAGCCCTGGTGCCGATGGTCGAACGTGTCATCGCCAACAACGGGTTTTACGAATGGTACGACGCCCGCACCGGCAAGCCTTCCGGCTCCGGCGACTTCAGGGGCGAGGCCGGGGTGCTTTACGACGCGATCGCCCTCCTGCGCGCCAAGGCCGGAGGTTAAGGGACGTCGTTGACGTCGGCCCGCAGACGAAAAGTTTCGGAGACTGAACATTTGGCTCGGCCTTTGATCGAATGTGTGGACAGATTCGCCCCGTGAGAATTGATCACGGCAGTCCGGTGCCCTTGCACGCCCAAGTGGAAAGCATGCTGCGCGAGTTGCTGAGGCAACGGAAGTATCAGCAGGGCGAACTCCTGCCGCCGGAGGCCGGGATCGCCGAGCAATTGGGGATCAGCCGCAATACCGTGCGTGCGGCCATTTCGCGACTGGTGCAGGAGGGAATTCTGGAGCGCAAAGCCGGCCGGGGGACCCGCTACGTGAATCAACCGCTGCGCACGAGCCTGAAGAATTGGCCGAGCTTCACTCGCGAGATGAAGCAACGCGGAATCGAAGTGGTGGTGTTTTCCCTGAATGTGGAGCTTCTGACCCCTTCCCCCGAAATTGTGGGGGCGCTTCGTCTCTCCAAGACGGAGGGCAACGGGCGTGTTCTTAAGATGGAACGGGTTCGGGGCTATAACGGCATTCCTGCCGTTCATTCGATTTCCTGGTTCCACCCCCGGGCCGCTCTTCAGGTGAATGACGATTTCTCGCGCCCTTTGTATCAGTTGATTCATGACAAGAGCGGTCTTGTCGTGGAGTCCTCGGAGGAGGAAATTTCGGCTGCCGTGGCTGATAGGGACTTTGCGGAAAGACTTTGCTGCAACGTCGGAGACGCGGTCCTGGTCCGAAAGCGGATCGTGCGCACCAAAGATAAGAAAGAGATCGAATACAATCTCAACCACTATCGCGCCGATCGCTTTACCTACGGATTGACCATCCAGAAGTAGCCGGTTTCCCGACCTGTAGCCGCCTCGACCCCGGAAAGGAGCCGATTCCGGCAGGACCGAGCCCGGCGGAGCGGAAAATACGAACCCGCCGGTATTCGGTTAACTCCGGCGTTTTTGCCAACGCTTCGTTCACCTGAGTTCCTCCGGCAGAAGCGGCGTGAGGTTCCTGATGGCATCCGCGTCCTGGCGTTTGGCGACGAGCAGCGCGTCCGGGGTCTGTACCACGATGAGGTTCTCGACGCCTAACAAGGCGACACGGCTCCCGGGGCGGGCGTTGAAAACGATGTTGCCGCTGGAGCCGATTTCGGTGAGCGGGGTATTGGTGCGGTTGTCCTCGCCGACGGCGTCGAGGTATTTCGCCACGGAGACCCAGGAGCCCACATCGTCCCAATCGAAGGTGGCGGCGAGGTTGAGGACTCGGTCCGCCTTTTCCATGAGGGCGTAGTCGATGGAGCGGGGATGGAGTTTCGGGAACTCACCGATGACCGTGCCTAACAGATTTTCCGCCGAGCGCATGGTGTTGATGAATTCCGCGAGGTCGGGCGCGTGTTTTTCGAGTTGGGCGGTGACGGCGGGGATGGACCAGACGAACATGCCGGCGTTCCAGGTGAAGCCGCCCTGGCGCAGGAAATCTTCGGCAACCTCGGGGCTGGGTTTTTCGCGGAAGCGTTTCACCTCGAAGGGTTCGTGTTCCAGCCCGGGGATGGCGGCGGACCCGCCGCGCTCGATGTAGCCGTAGGACGGGCAGGGCCAGGTGGGCTCGATGCCGATGGTGACCAGGCCGGCGATTTGTTCGGCGGCGGAGAGGGCGTCGCGCATGACGGCTTGGAACGAGGCGGTGTCCCGGATGAGTTGGTCGGCCGGGAGAACCATCATGAGCGCGTCCGGATCGCGGGCCGCGACGAGGCCGATGCCGAGCGCGACGGCCGGGCCGGTATCGCGTTTGGCGGGCTCGGCGAAGATGTTTTCGGCAGGGAGATTGGGGGCGTTTTCGCGCACGGCCTGGACCTGCTTTTCGTTGGTGAGAATGAAGATATTCTCTGCGGGCACGAGACCATCGAGGCGGCGGATGGCATGGGAGAGCAGGGTGCCATCGCCGAAGAGATCGAGCAGTTGCTTGGGTTTGGCGTCGCGGCTGAGCGGCCAGAAGCGGGTGCCGGAGCCGCCGGCGAGGATGAGGGCGTAGGTCTTTGAGGGCGCGGCCATGGTGTGAAGGAGCCTGTCGGATAATCCCGCCGAGGGGAAGCGGCAAGCGCATGAACATTTTGCTTTCGGGGGTTGTCGTGGGGGAATCCGGCCGCTAGGCTGTCAGCATGTCTGACGAGCATTCCGAAACCACGCCCGCCTGGGTGGAAACCAGCGCCCTCACCGCACCGGCCTTGCTGGGCGCGGCCGCCGGTTTGCTGCTCGGCGATCTGATGCACCGCAGCGCCCGCCGTGGTGTGGGCATCGGCCTGGGGGCGCTTGGCGTCGCCGCGCTGCTGCCTTTTGTTGTTGGCGGCGTGAGGGGACTGGTCACCGGCCCCCGCAGCAAGGTGGGCGTGCGCCGCCGCATCCAGCGCATCCGGGATGCGGGAATCGGTGCGCCGGATTATGATGATGTGGACGCCGAACTTCGCGAGCAGGGTTTGCTCTGAGGGCCGATGCGTGTCGCCATCACAGGCACGACAGGCCGCGTGGGTGCGGCCCTGGCGCGGCACCTGGCCGCACGTCACGAGGTGATCCCGCTGCCGCGAAGCGAATTTGATCTCGCCCGGCCGGAGATGGTCGGCGAGCGACTATCCGAGCTGGAATGCGATGTTTTCATCAACCCGGCGGGCATGACGAGTCTGGAGGCTTGCGAGGATGACTCGCGCCTGGCGATGCGGGTGAACTCCGCCGCGCCGGGAAGGATCGCGCTGTGGGCCGCCGAGCGCGGTGTGCGCATGATCCATTTCAGCACCGACTATGTTTTCGGGGGCGAGACCACCGTTTCACTGATCGAGCCGATGCCCGCGCGGCCCTTGAGCGCTTACGGGCGCGGCAAGCTGGCGGGCGAACGCGCCGTCCTCACCCACCCCGGTCATCTGGTCCTGCGCGTGTCCTGGGTATTCGGGATGGAGAAACCTTCGTTCGTCGATCAGGTTTTCGATCATGCCTTGGCGGGAAAGCCGCTGGCCGCCGTGGCCGACAAGCTCTCGCTGCCCACGTCCACGGCGGATCTTTGCGGGTGGGTGGAGTCGTTGATGGAAGTCCGGGCCGAAGGTCTGCTCCACGCCTGCAACTCGGGGCCGCCTGTCAGTTGGCACGGCATGGCGGAATTCGTCACCGGCGAGATGGTGAAACGCGGGCTGCTCGCTTCCGAGCCGCCGGTCACGCGACAAGCGCTTTCGGAAATGAGCGCATTCCGCGCGGCGAGGCCCCGTTTCACCGCGATGGACAATTCGCGCCTGACCGCGACCATCGGCCGCGCGCCGCGCAACTGGAAAGACGCGCTTGCCGAGCACGTCGCCCTGCGCGCCGCAGCGCGTTGATTGACGGGCCGGCATTGCCCGTTTCTCCCCCATATGCGGGATTTACCAACGGATGCGAGTGGAGATGATGGAGCGGGCTCGAAATTCCGGAATGAAATCACCGTATCGGCCCCGTATTTGAAACAACCCGTCATGAAATCCAACCATTCCACCACCCGCCGGTCCGTCCTCGGAATGCTGACCGCCACCGGCGTTGCGCCGTTCGTCCTGCCATGCCGCCTCTTCGGCGCGGACGCGCCGTCCAACAAGATCACCATCGGCTGCATCGGCATCGGCTGGCAGGGCGAGGGAAACCTCAATTCGCTGCTGGCACTCGACGACTGCCGCGTGGTGGCGGTGTGCGATGTCGATGAGAAGCACCTGCGCAAGGGCGTGGAAATGGTGAACGGGAAGTATGGAAATCAGGACTGCAAGGCTTATGCCGATTTCCGCGAGATGATCGCGCGAGATGACATCGACGCGGTGGCGATATCGACTCCCGACCACTGGCACGCCATCATGGCGATCACCGCGGCAAACGCCGGCAAGGACATCTTCTGCGAGAAACCCCTGTCCCACTCGCTTGGAGAGGGCATCGCCATGGTGCGCGCGGTCCGCAAGCACGGGCGCATCTGGCAAACCGGATCATGGCAACGCAGCCAGGCGACATTCCGCTGGGCGGCCCAGCTCGTCCAGAACGGCTACCTTGGCAAGATCACCCGCGTGGAGGTGGGACTGCCGTCCGGCCACGCCGACTTCGGCGGCACCGGCGGCGATCATCCCGACGGCACGGCGCCCCCCGGCGTGGACTACGAAATGTGGACCGGCCCCGCGAAGCTGCTGCCGTTCAACCCGTCCCGCTTCCACAAGAACTGGCGGTGGAACTACAACACCGGCGGTGGACAGTTGTTGGACTGGATCGGCCACCATTGCGACATCGCCCACTGGGGTCTCGCCAATCCCAGGTTCGGCTGCGGCCCGGATGACCGCATCGGCCCGCTCGAAGTGAGCGCCACCGCCGATTTTCCCGATCCCAAGGCGGTTTGGAACACGGCCACAAAATTCCGTGTCGAATGCAAGTATCCGAACGACATCGATGTGGTCATCGCCGGCGGCCACGGTGACATCGCCGGTGGCGCGAAATGGATCGGCCCCAACGGCTGGGTCAGTGTGGATCGCGGAAAGTTCACCGCTTCCAATGTCGAATGGATCCGTGACATCCAGGCCCGTGAGAAGAAGGGCGATCTGGACATCCGGTTATACAAAAGCCCCGGCCACTTCCGCGAGTTCATCGACAGCGTGAAATCCCGCAAGCGCACCTTGACTCCGGTGGAGATCGCCCATTGCTCGCAGACCCCCGGCCATCTCGGCCACATCGCCTCCGTCACCGGCCGCAAGCTGAAGTGGAATGTGGCGAAGCAGGAAATCGTCGATGACTCCGCGGCCAAGGCGATGATGTTCACGGAACCGCGCGCGCCTTGGAAGATCTGAATTGAATTCAGGTTCAGCGGCCGAGGGTGGCCTCGATCCGTTCTAACAGATTCCGCAGCCGCGGCATGTCCACACCGGCGGCCTCGGCGCGGCGCAAGGGTTCGCGCCAGATCGGCTCCACCTCCACCTCGCGGCCTTCGGTGAAGTCGATCATGCTGGACGTGCGGTAGGCTCCCATCGGCCGGGTGCGCTCGATGTTGAAAGCGATGAGTTCGTCCGCAAGATCGTGGCCGAGGGCGCGGCCGGCGCGGACCACTTCGACCATCAGTTCGCGGATCTCGTTTTCGGCCTCCCGCGAGGCGAGCAGCACATCGGTGGTGACACCGCCGAGGGCGACGGACAGGCCGTTGAAGGGAATGTTCCAGATGAGTTTTTCCCATTGGGCGCGTTCGAGGCTGTCCACCGCGCTGGCGGGGATGCCGGCGGCCTTGAAGCGGCGGGCAAGCTCCTCGGCGCGCCCCGGGATGCCGGGCCGCCATTCGCCGATGGACATGCGGCCGCCGGCGGTGTGGCGGACCAGACCGGGGACGATGCGGTTGATGCACACAAAACAAAGCCCGCCGATCACCCGTCCGGGGCCGGTGATGCGGGCGATGGCCTCGCAGTTTCCCAGGCCGTTCTGAAGCGTGAGCACCTCGGTGCGCCCGTGCAGCAAGGGCGGCAACACGGTTTCCAACAAACCGTTGGCGGTGGCCTTCCAGGAAACGATGACCAGATCGACGGGACCGATTTCCTCCGGCGAGCGGCAAGCCTTCACCCCGGGCAGGCGGAAGTCGCCGTGCACGCTCTCCACCGTGAGGCCGTCCGCCGTCACGGCATCGAAGTCCGAGCGCATCAGGAAACTCGTGTCCTCACCCGCCGCGGCCAGCCGTCCGCCATAGTAAAGCCCGATGGCCCCCGAGCCGACGACGGCAATGCGCTTGAATGTCCAACTCATGGCGAAATCACAAACCCGGGCCGCAAGCCCTCACTCGTCCTTGAAAGGCTCGGCCCGGCGGCCGTCGATGCAACGGGTGAGCCAGGTGACAAGCTTCTCGGCCTCGCCGGACTCGTTGCGCAGGGAACTCAGCTCGGCCCAGTCCAGATGCGGCCGCGAGCGCGGGGCGGAGAGGCGGTTGATCTCAAGCTTGCCCATGATCGCCTCGGTTTCCCGCGGATGGGCGTTGAGGATGTTGGCCGGGCGCGGCAGTTCGTCGAGCGCCTCGGGAGTGAGGCCGAAGGAGGTGACGCCCACGCCGAACCCCGCGCTCAGACGGCGCAGGCTGTCGGCAAGCGCCTCGTCCTCGATCGGGGCGGCGTAAATCAACTCGCCACCCTGCGACCATTGGGAAACGGCGAGCGTTTGGAAAAAATCCTCGCGGTAGGTTTGCAGCGAGGGCTGGATGCGAAGCCGCGCGGCATGCAGCCGGAAGGGCGCGATGCCAAGCCGTTGCTTGAAGGCCAGCATGGTCTCGTCCAGTGACATCTCCTCGTCCGGATCGCCGCCGGTTTCCCAGTCCACGAGAACCAGCTCGGGATACTTCCAGAGATTGCTGATCGGCGAGTCCTTGCCGAAAGCCTGGCGGAAGGCGAAGGGAAAACGGCCGTTGATTTCGAAGTAACGCGTGACCACCGCGCGGAACTTGCGGATCCGCAGCATGGTGTTGTCCACGATGTCCTGGTCCACCGTCGTGAGATCGTCCAGCCGTCCCTGGGTGAGCGCCAGCAGCTCCTGCGCGCCGGAAAGCGCGGGCAGCGGCGCGCTGCGGCGGTAGTATCCCTGGCCTTTCTCCACCTTGGCGATCGGCGACGCGGGATCGCACGACATGATCGAAAAGTGATACCTCAGCGATGCGTCCGAATAGTTTCCGGTGAGTTGAAACCGGGTAAGCCGGATCAACTCCGTGCCCTTGATCGAGTCAGCCGGATTCGCCGGGAGCAGGGCGGGAAGGATGTCGGTTAGCTGCTTTCGAAGGCTCATGGGGGACGGCAACGTCGTCTGCGTTGTGACGATCCAATTCAGCCCATCGGGATTCATCAAGCCCCAAAAGGCCCCGATTTAAAAAATCCGGCTGCCCGGGCGGTGGAAATTTGAAGGAAATCGCCCCGATGCTTGTCCTATGGGGAGTTTCCACCATCCTCCGGCCATGAATTTCAAACCAATCGCCCTCGCCCTGCTGGCCCTGCTCCCCGCCGCCGTCCAAGGGCAGGATCCAAACGCCATCCTCGCCGGGGCGCGCATGTCCGCCGCCCTCATCAACCTGGACTCCGGCCTCAAGGGAGCCATGCGCAAGGGCGGACGAAAGGTGGATCTGATGCTTTTCCTCCAGGGCAAGGACATCCAGTTCCAGTTCTCCGAAAAAAAGGCCGGGTGGGAGGTTTTCCACATGCGCATCGGCGAGGACAAGGTGGGCCTGTGGGAAACGGTGAACAACAGGCCGGTCGGGTTCCCCGCCAAAAAACTGATGGATCCCATCAACAACACCGATCTCACCTACGAGGATCTCGCCCTGCGTTTCCTCTACTGGCCCGGCGCGGTGATGGAGGGAAAGGAAAACGTCACCGGTCAGTCATGTTACAAGATCCGTGTCAACAAACCGAAAGGCACGGTGGGCCGCTACGAGGTGGTATATGTCTGGGTGCATGAGAAATTCGGAGCCTTCATGCGCATCCGCGGACATGACAAAAGCGGCGGACTGGTGAAGGAATTCCAGGTCGAGGATGTCATGCAAATCGCCAAGGACACCTGGACGCTGCGCAAAATGCAGGTGTCCACCCACGATCCCGCGAACGGCCGCCGGGTTTCCATCACCGATGTGACCTTCGACACGCCAAACCAAAAGGCCGGCCCGCGCGGCCTGCGCTGACCCATCGCGCCATGGCCGGCTGGACCGATGCCCACAACCACCTTCAGGACCCGCGCCTCGGAGGAAATGCGGATGCCATCGTGGCCACGGCGCGTGCGGCCGGAGTCCGCCATTGCGTGGTGAACTCCACCAGCGAGGACGATTGGGACGCTGTGGAGGAAATCGCCACCCGTCATCCGGACTTCGCCCTGCCCGCCTTCGGCATCCACCCGTGGCACGCCCGCCGCGCGGCGGATGGCTGGGAAACACGGTTGTTGGAACGGCTGGAAAAACACCCGCGCGCCTCGGTCGGCGAATGCGGGATCGACCAATGGGTTTCCGAACCGGCCATATCCGTGCAGATGCCGGTCTTCACCGCGCAACTCCGCATCGCGCGGGAAACGGAACGCCCGCTCACCATCCATTGCCTCAAGGCCTGGGGGATTCTGCTAGATGTGCTGCGTTCCGAACCACCGCCGGCACGCTTCCTCATGCATTCCTACGGCGGATCGATCGAGACCGCCCGGCGGCTCATTCCACTGGGAGCGCACTTCTCGTTTTCCGGCCACTTCCTTCACCCGCGGAAAGCCGCGGTGACCGATGTCTTCAAACAACTGCCGGAAGACCGCATCCTGCTGGAAACGGACGCCCCGGACATGCTTCCCCCGCCAACCCGCATCAGCCACCCGCTCCCCTCCGGCCACAACCACCCCGCGAACCTGCCCGCCATCGGCCGCGCGCTGGCTGGCGCCCTGGACATGACGGAAGAGGCTCTCCGCTCTCTAACAACCGAAAACGCGGCGCGTTTCTTCGGTTTCCAAGGTCCCGCGTCACAAATCAGCGCCGGGTGAGGCTCTTGGTGAATTTCAATGGCAGGCCCAGATCGTTTCGAAGCGCCTCTTCGATTTTCCCGCCCAGCGCCTCCGGAGTTTCCCCTGCGAGCAGGATTTCCATACCGGAGGAATCGATCGTCTCCTCCGTCCCGAACGTCGCCTCCGGAGCCTTCGGCGGAGTGAGGTTCGCGGGGTGGCTGAAACGGCCGTCATCGAGTTGCCTCACACCCGGCAGTTTGACGAACTCCTCCATCTTCCTCTCGTATTCCGCGAAGTCCGCGCGATAGGCCTCGATTTCGGAAAACGTCCGCCGCCTCCGCTCCACATAGCGGCAGAGCTTCGATATGCCGTCCCCGCCATCGAGGTGCAGGAAATGATAGATGATGAGATGGGCGGTCCGGTACTGGCTCATCATGTCGGAGTATTGATACTTCGATCCGGCATAAGCGGACCCGCCCGCGCCCGCGGCATGCCATGACTTGTCGGTGACGCCCAGCACGGTGGAAAGCGGCGGCAGATCCGGAAGGTTTTCCCTGAGGAACTTGGACTTGTCCGCAGGGCCGATCTTCGGAATCCTGCCGTTCCTCCCCGTGAACCATTTCTCGTAATCGAGAACGAAGGACTCGATGACTCCCTCGCGGATCTTGTCCCGGCCGGTTTGGAACGCGTTTCCCTCGACGGGAATGTTCGCGATGTACTCCGCATAACCCTCGTTCACCCACACCGGAAGCGTCAAAAGCATCTCATGGGTGAGCATGTGGGTCAGCTCGTGGATGACCGTGGTGCTGTCATGGCGGCTGCGCGGAATCCGCCGCCATACGGAACTGTCAACCTTTACTCCCATCAGGTCGAGCGGGGCGAGAAAGACCTTTTTCTTCGGCAAATACACGCCCGCGGTCTCCCGCGGGCCGCCCTGTGCCCGGTAGGTTTGGGAAGTGCCGAACAGGCTGGCCTCGAAGCGGTCCCCCTCCGGTTTCGCCAGCAGGCCGAATGGCGACTTCAGGTGGAGCGCATGTGTCAACTCGAACACCTGCGCCAGATCCTTCATCAGCGGCGCGCCGAGATTGCCATCCACATGAAAACGGAAGTTTTGTGTCTGATAAACATACTCGTCCTTTTTGGCGGCGGTCTCCGTCACCACCACGTTCGTCGATACCCGCACCTCGCCGGGCCAGCCCTTCCATGCCTCACGATACCCCATCGGATGATCGCGCACGAATGCCTTGTCGGTTTCCGACAGCTTCGCCAGCGGAATCGGCACGATTTTCCCTCCTTCCATCCGCACCATCACCGAATCGCTCCGGACACCGAGATATTCCGCGACGATTTTCCTCCCCTCCGTATTGCTCCACTCGCGCGGCCCCGTGCCGGGCAGGCCGTCTCCCATGGAAATGTGGCTGCAGAACAACGCGCAGACCGCGATGAAGGGATAACACTTAACACGCATGTTACGGGCAGCCTAAGCTTCGCGGGTTCCATGGCAAGGTTCTTTCCGGACTCCGGCCCGGGGGAAAGCTCGCCGGAAGCTGGAAATCCCGGAATGAGCCGCCATTCTTGTCCGGACCCCTTTCTTCCCCCATACGCTCAAAAGCCCCGTGCCGCCCAGTTCCGGGTGAAACGCGGTGTCCGGATTGGTGGTGATGACGGGCTCGCTCACATGGCCGATGTCTGCGGTGGTGAGGGGGATGGTGGAGGCGAGGCCGTGACCGTCTGGAAGGAGCGTCTTCGCGACGATGGGCATGGAAATCCCGGCCAGCAGGAAAAACAACAGCGTCAGGAAAATGGAAACGATGCGGGACAATGTGTGGTGATTTTGCGAAACCGGGGCGTCCGGTGAAAGGGAAAACGCGGCGAGGGTTGTGAAAGGGGTGTTCACGTCACACTTTCCCGGGCGGGGGAGCGTCCCCTTCCCTCAACCCGAGCAGGCGGGCGATGTT
>CAZKQK010000022.1:0-50583 GCA_964554865.1 uncultured Luteolibacter sp.
GACCGCCCCCCGCCGGACCGCTCGGAGAGCGATCCCTGCCCACGCCCTGATTCCCTGGAATCAGCCTTATCTACGCACCATTCGGGACAGGACCAGAACTGTTCAGCCACACCGCCAGCAACGTCAACGCCTACACCGTCATCACCGGCGGCGGCTTACGATTTGCGTGCGGAAGAGGCGATCTTCTCCGCATTGCCGCGGGCAGGGTGAGGCGTGAGGGAGCTTTGGCATGTGCGGGACTTTGTCGGCCACGACATTAAGGTCGTGGCTCCGTTGGCTTCCCGCTTTTCCAACAAAAAGCGCCGCAGGGGCATGCTGCGGCGCTTGTTTTGGAAATGGAAGGAGCGGTGCGGTTCAGCGTTTGCGGCGGAAGACCAGCATCGTGGCGCCGAGGACGCCGAGCACGGCGGTCGAAGGCTCCGGGATGGCGTTCCAACCAATCGAGTAAAGCCCGGCGCCGTCGCCCTGGCCCCTGAGGGTCACCACGAAGGCCTGCGGGGTGAAGAGGTCTTTCTCGATGACAAAGGACTCGCCCACCGATTGGCCGACGAAGTCGAAGCTCACGTTGAGGGGTTCCGGGCCGTTGAAGATGATCCTGACGGACTCGTCCTGATCGAAGTTCAGCGAAGGTCCGCCGAAGCCATTGTCATTCCGGTACGCCGAATCCACGACCAGCGAGGAGTTCGGGCCGGTCTCAAACACCAGTTCGCCATAACCCGGAACAAACACCGAGAAGGGATTCCGGCTAAGGACGCCACCCTCGTAGCCGACGGCATCAAGGGTGAACGCACTGCCGGTGGCCGGGACAAGGCCCAACAGGACCGCAACAAGCGCAGTTTTGGTTTTCATGGGGGGAGATGTCTGTGGGGGGATCACCCCTTGCGGGCGCGATCAGCGAAATTGATAGACGGTCATCGGCGTTCCGCAAGGAAATTAAACTTTCCAACAATGAACAACTTCGGAATTCGTTATATCCATAAATCCGAATCATCGTTCCGGCGATTCGTCAGGACGGCAGAACTTCTTTCAAGGCGATGCGTTTCATCCTCTTCTCCGCGAGGCTGCGGCCGGGGCCCTGCCGGTCGATGTTTTCCAACGCGCTCCACGCGAAGACCGAGGCCAGGCGGGCGCGATCGGCGAGTGGCATTTTTTCGACGAGTCCGGCGAGGTAACCGGCGAGCAGCGAGTCACCGGCACCCACGGTGCCGCGCGCGCTCACCGGTGGCGGCGTGGCGCTGATGCGGCCATCCGGCGCGAGGAACAAGGCGCCGTCCGCGCCTTGCGAGAGAATGACATGGGCCACGCCCGCCGCGCGCATCTCAAGCGCCGCATCCAGCCGGGATGCGGCATCCGGAAGATTGCGACCGAGAATTTCACCGAGTTCGCGGTGGTTGGGTTTGATGAGATCCACGCCGTGGTCGATGGCGACGCGCAGCGCCTGGCCGCTGGTGTCCACGGCGATCCGTGCCTCTTGTTGGCGTGCGGCCTCCAGGAGCGATGAGAAATCAGCGGCGGAAATCCCATCCGGCAGGCGGCCGCCGAAAACGATCCAGCCGCCGGGCGCGCTGTGTCGCCTGATTGTTTCCCGCAGGCGGGTGAGATCGCTCGCGGAGGGCCGCAGGCCGGGGGAGTTCAGGTCGGTGGTGTCCCCGCGGGTGACGATCTTGATGCCGGTGCGGGTGAATCCGGGCAGCCGGATGAAGGCGTCCGCAATGCCGAGGCGCGCGAACATTTCCTCGAACAGGCTGGGGTTTTCCCCGCCGAGGAAACCGGTGGCGGTCGAGCGGATGCCATAAGCGCCGAGCATGGCGGAGACATTCACGCCCTTGCCGCCGGCCTGGTGGTGGAGTTCGGAGCAGCGGTTCACCTCGCCGGGGCGCAGGGTGTCGAGCAGCACGGTCTGGTCGATGGCGGGATTGGGTGTGACTGTTAGAACGGACGGCGCGGACATCGCGGCGCGGAGCATGCCACAAGCCGCCGCGAAACACAGGGGAAATCACCGGAGCGCGCGGGCGCCTGGCAGGCGAGGGGATTTTCATTGGCGGCTTGGGGCCGGGCGCTAGTCTCGGGGCGGATGTCAAAGCGCCTGTATGTCGTGGCCGGAGAGCTGAGCGGTGACGCCCACGGGGCGGGATTGCTGCGCGTGTTGAAGCGGATGGTGCCGGCCGTGGAGATTCACGGCGCGGGCGGCCCGCAGATGGCGGCGGTGGCGGGGCCCGGTCTCGGGGACTGGGTGGAGGACGCCGCGGTGATGGGCGTGTGGGAGGTGCTGAAGCGTTACGGATGGTTCAGGGAACGCTTCGCGAAAATGCTTGGCGAGCTGCGTGGGTTCCGGCCCGACGTGCTGTTGCTCATCGATTACCCGGGTTTCAATCTGCGTTTCGCGGAGGCCGTCAGGCGCGAGTCGCCCGAGACGCGCATCGTTTACTACGTGAGCCCGCAGGTCTGGGCCTGGAACAAGGGCCGCATTCCCAAGATGGCGCGTCTGCTTGATGAAATGCTCTGCCTGTTTCCCTTCGAACGGGAGATTTACGAAAACGCCGGATTGAAAACCACCTTCGTCGGAAACCCGATCATCGACGAACTGGAAGAGAAACGCCTGCCCGGTGTCACGCGCGACGGGGTCCTGATAGGTCTCCTGCCCGGCAGCCGCGAGCGCGAGGTGGCGCGTCTGATGCCGCTGATGACAGGTGTCGCCAAAAACCTCGCCGCCTGGCGCAAGGACCTTCGTTTCGAAGTCCCCGCCGCATCGGCGAAACTTGCCGCGCAAATCCGCGCCCTCACCACCGCCGCCGGGGCGGGGGAGCTGATCGAAGTCCATACCGGTTCGAGCCACTCGCTCATGCAGCGCGCGTCCTGCGCGGTCATCGCAAGCGGCACCGCCACGCTGGAAGCGGCGTATTTCGGCCTGCCCTACTGCCTCGTCTATCGCGTCGCCCCGCTCACCTATGCGGCGGCCAAGGTGCTGGTGAAAATCCGTTTCATCGGCATCGTCAACATCCTCGCCGGCCGCCAGGTGGTCAGGGAGTTCGTCCAGGGCGCGGCCGAGCCCCGCGCGGTGGCGGCGGAAACCAGAGCCCTGCTGGAGGATCCGGCGAAACGCGAGTCCCTCATCCGCGACCTCGCGGAAACCTGCTCCCAGCTCGGGGGGGCCGGCGCGCATGACCGGGCTGCCGGAGCGGTGGCCCGATGGCTCCTGGGCCCCGGCCCACAGTGAGAAACGGCGCGTGTTCCGGTCCCCGCCGATTTAGGGTTGCCGAACCGCCGGGCTTTGCTAGCTTGCGGACGATGGTTCGGAAAAGCGTATGAATTCCGTGCTCGAAAGGCCCGTTCTCGTTCTCAACCGGTATTGGCAACCGGTTCATACCTGCTCCGTCAGAAGGTCCGTCCATCTCCTCTGCACCGGCCATGCCCAGGTCGTGCAGGCGGATGGCGAGGAATGCTACCAAACCCACGACCTTGGATCATGGATCCGCCACTCCACCACCACCCGCAATGGCGAACGCATCCATAGCGCGCGCCTCGCCCTGCTGGTGCCGAAGGTCGTCGTCCTCGCCCTTTACGACCGGCTTCCGCGGCTCGAAGTGAAGTTCAGCCGCCGCAATGTTTTCCTGCGCGACAAGTTCACCTGCCAATACTGCGCCCGCACGCTGCCCGAGACCCAGCTCAACCTCGATCACGTCATGCCGCGCGACAAAGGTGGACGCACCACCTGGGAAAACATCGTCACCTCCTGCTTCCGCTGCAATACCCGCAAGGCCAACAAGCTGCCGCACGAGGCAGGCATGCACCCGCGCAGCAAACCCTTCGCCCCGCGCTGGCGTCCGCTTTTCGGTCTCATGGAAAACGGCCTGACCGATGAAAGCTGGAGCCGTTTCATCCAAACCGAACGCCCCGAGGCAAGGCTCTCCGCATAGGACCAACCCGTTTCCCCATTGCCTCTTGGCGGACGGCGATTCATCCACCATGCTCCGCGCGCAGCATGGCCCGCCAATACACGATCCACCGCCCAGCCACCGCGCCCGCATCCGGCATCGATTACGTGGCCGCGCTCAACGCCGAGCAATACGCCGCCGTCTCATCGCCCCCCGGCCGCGCCCTCGTCATCGCCGGCGCGGGCTCCGGCAAGACCCGCACCCTCACCTACCGCGTCGCCTGGCTGCTCGATCACGAGGTCGATCCCCGCCAGATCCTTCTTCTCACCTTCACCAACAAGGCCGCGCGCGAAATGACCGGCCGCGTCCGCGAACTCGCCACCCACGACACCTCCGCCCTCTGGGCCGGCACCTTCCACTCCATCGGCTCGCGCATCCTCCGCCGCCACGCCACGGACATCGGCTTCACCCGCTCGTTCTCCATCCTCGATCGCGATGACCAGAAGTCCATGCTCAACGGCATCATCGGCGCGCTCGACATCGATACCAAGGAACGCCGTTTCCCCAAGGCCGACGTGCTCGCCTCCATCTTCTCACTTGTGGAAAACACCGGCGCCACCCTTGAGGAAATCATCGCCGACCGCCACGACCACCTCTACGATTGGATCGAGGAAATCCAACGGGTCCACGAGGGCTACGCCGCCAGGAAACACAACTCCAACTCGATGGACTTCGACGACCTGCTCGTCCAGACCGTCCGCCTCTTCGAAGAGTTTCCAGACATCCTCGACCTCTACAGGAAGCGCTTCCGCCACATCCTCGTGGACGAGTATCAGGACACCAACCGCATCCAGGGCCGAATGATCGACCTGCTCGCCGGAGACACCAACAGCCTCATGTGCGTGGGCGACGACGCCCAGTCGATCTACTCGTGGCGCGGCGCGGACATGTCGCTCATCCTCGGTTTCCCGCAGCGCTATCCCGGTTCCACCGTCCACACCATCGAGACCAACTACCGCAGCGTCCCCGAGATCCTCGATCTCTCAAACGCCGCCATCCGCGCCAATACCGGCCGCTTCGAAAAGGACCTCCGCGCCGCCCGCGAGGCCCTCGGCGTGAAACCCGCGCTCGTCCCCCTGCCGGATCCCAACACCCAGGCCGCCTTCGTCGCCCAGCGCATCGGCGAACTCCGCCAGAACGGCGTCCCGCTCTCGGAGATCGCCGTGCTCTACCGCGCCCACTTCCAGAGCCTCGAAATCCAGCTCGAACTCACCGTCCGCGGCATCCCCTTCACCATCACCTCCGGCCTGCGCTTCTTCGAGCAGGCCCACATCAAGGACGTCTCCGCCTTCATGCGCTTCGTCACCAACCGACGGGACGAGGTTTCCTTCCTCCGCATGGCCGGCCTGCTCCCCGGCATCGGCCCCGGCACCGCCGCCAAACTTTGGAACGCATGGCTGAAAACCGGACTCGCCGGAAACGAGAACCCGCCAGCGCGATGGTCCGGCCACCTCCTGAAATTCAAAGTCCCCCCCAAGTCCGTCAAGCACTGGGAACAACTCTGCCACACCCTTGACGAACTCACGCCCGAGGGCCGGTTCGCCACCCCCTCCTCCATGATCGCCTCCATCCTCGGCGGCATCTATGAGGATTACCTCGGCGCCAGCTACGACAACGCCGAATCCCGCCAGGCCGATATCGAACGGCTCTCCGAATACGCGGCGAACTTCACCGACATCCTCGAGTTCCTCGAACAACTCGCCCTCCTCGGCAATACCGACGGCACTCCCGGCCAGGCGAAAACCGACAGCCCGCCCGCGGGCGGAACCGAGGAAAAGGACCAGGTCACCCTCTCCTCCATCCACCAGGCCAAGGGCCTCGAATGGCAGGCCGTCTTCCTCATCTGGCTCGTCAACGGCCAGTTCCCCAACGGCCGCGTCCTCGAATCCTTCGATCAGGACATGCTCGAGGAGGAGCGCCGCCTCTTCTACGTCGCCCTCACCAGGGCCAGGGACGAGTTATATCTTTCCTATCCCATGATGAATCCCAAATCCTACAGCGGGGATGTCATCTGTTCCCCGTCCCGCTTCCTCGACGACTTCCCACCCGACCTGGTCGAGGAATGGGACGTCGGAAACGACAACCCCTGGGCCGGGGACCAGCCCTTCTAACAAACCGGTGGAGCCTCCCCATTGCCGTTCGCCCGGCCCCCCGGGCGGAACGCGGAACGGGGTGGCTTCATCCTGGAGCCATGACGCGGGCAGGCGCTTTCCAAAGCGCCCGTTCATTCATTCCGGATTCCGAAGTTGCATCCGCAGGACATGCCAAAGAACCACTGATTGAACTGAGGATTTCCGACCGGCACCGTTTGGTGAGTGCGTGCTCACCCTCCGGAATTCGGTTCCTTCGGTGGATTCGTGGTTCATCACGAGATCCGAATGATTTTGCCTTTCTCCTGCGGTTCATGGACGCGCGAGATTCTCCACCACCTCGATGGCGCGGAGCAGTTGGGGGTCCGTGCCTTCGTCCTCATCGGCGGGTCCGAGATCGACGGGGTGGTCTGGGATGGCACCGTTGAGGTCGAGGTTTTCGCCGGTTTTGGTGAGAAACCAGGAGCGGAAGGGCACTTGTAGGGAGCCCGCGTCCGGGATGGCCGTGTTGACGGCGGAGATCACGCCGCCGGCGGTTCTTGCTCCGACGAGCGGCGCGCGGCCGGATTGTTTGACCGCGTGACATAATATCTCCGAGTTCGAGTAACTGTCCGCATTGCATAGCACGACCAGAGGCTTGTCCCAGACGGGGGCGCGCATGCGGTCCATGGGATAGCCCTTGGGGCCGTCGCGCGGGATGGTGTGCGAATGAACGACCTGGGTGAAGATCGAGAGCATGCGGTCGGCCTCGCGTCCTCCCGTGTTGCCGCGCAGATCGAGGATCATGCGCTGGTGGTCCTCCGCCATCCGGTGGACGGCGAGTTCAAGGGTTTCCAGCGACTTACGGCTCATGTCCCGGATGGAGATGTAGGCGGTGCCCGGTGAGATGCGGGCCACGGTTTCCCCGGCGGTTTCCACCTCCGCGCGGGCATCGAGTGTGCGTGCCCGGCGGTAGGAGATTCCCTTGGCATCGATCACCCGCTCGTTTCCCCGGGCATCGCGGAGGGTGATGGGAATCATGTTGCCTTCCGCGCCGTTCAGCAGTTCGTGCAGGGGCGTGGAGGTGGTCACATTCAAACCGGCGATGCGCACGACGGTCTCACCGGGCCGCGGCGGATTTTTGGCCAATGCGGCGGGCGAGCCGGGAAGCACACGTCTGACTGACAGCGGAGAGGATGGATCGGAATTCCGATCATCAAACACGATGCCGGTGTGCGCGGTAGCGGGTTCCTTCGATGCGGGACCACCCTCGCCGGGCCAGGGTTTGCGGTGGAACGAGAGGTGCGATGCATTCAACTCACCGACCAGTCTGGACACCACGAAGTCGAACTGCCGCGATGTCCCCGCCGCCGCGGCCGGGGTTTCGTAGCGCCGGAGCATCTCGTCCCAATCGCGGCCGTTCATCCGCGGATCGTGGAAACGCTCTCCCAGGGTGCGCCAGATCCGCCGGAAGGCCAGACGGGTGACCTCGCCACGCGGACGCTCGACTGTTAGATCGATGGGGTAGGAGGTGTTGCCGCCGTCGCGACGGATCTGCGGCACGCGGTTCGCGCGCAGAAACAGTCCGCCATCGGTGGTGAAGCGGACCGGTATTCCGCGGCCGGTGGAAACGGGCTTCATGTCTTCTCCGTCGATATCGACCGAGTGGATGCGATCATTGGAAGAGGTGCGGCTTTGAAACCACAGGTGCTTGGAATCCGGGTGCCAGATCACGCGGGTAGGCTCGATGCCCCTTGTGGAAACCGGCCGCGCGCGGTCGCCCGCGCGAATCAGGGAGCGTTCGGTGGTCTTGTCTCCGATGCCCGCGGGGCCGAAGTCGATCTTCCAAAGTGCGAATTTCCCGCTGGCGTCCCGCCGGGCGTTGAAGACGAGCCAACGGCCATCCGGGGACCACTTCGGCGAGCCCTCGAATGCGGGATGACGTGTGAGGTTCACGGGTTTTTCCGAGCCATCGGCACGGACGAGCAGGATGTCGCGGTTGGAATTCCGGTCCTTGGCGGCGATGGCCAGCCACCTGCCATCAGGCGACCAATCGAAGGTCGGCCGGTCCCAGCATTGGAAAACCAGGCGGGCATTCGTGCCATCGGCATCGGCCGCGCGGACATTGCCGGCGCCCTGGATCCAGGCGATGCGTTTGCCGTCCGGGCTGATCCTCAATCCGCTTCTGGAACCAGTGCCATTGGTCACGTTTTCCACCGCGCCGGGTTTTCCGTCCCGGAGAATCGTGCGGCGGTAATTTGCGGAAAGCCCGTCATCGGAGACATAATACATATGTTTTCCGTCCGGAGAAAACACCGGTTCATCCTCATGCTCCGCCGTGGTGGTCATCCTCGCCGGGGTGGCGTCCGGTCCGGACATCCACCACAGCTCGCCTTCCGCCGCGAAGACGAGACCTTTGCCGTCGCCGGCGAGATCCACCGCCGCGCAGCCCCTGGCTTTTGTTAGAAAGGCGCGCTCGGGAATTTCCTCATTTGTATGGAAGCGGATCTCCATGGCCTCGCGGTCGATGCCCGGCCGCATGCGGTAAACGCCGGTGCCCATGCGGAAGACGATGGTGGAGCCGTCCCTCGAAAGGTCCGGAGTGATGACGCCGTCGTCCTCGTGGAAGGTCAATTGTTTGGCCTTCGCACCGGTTTCAGCCAGCCACAGGTTGGCGGTTCCGGTCTGGTTGGAGACGAAGTAAAACCCGCTCCCGTCCGGCAGCCAGAGTGGCGAGCGCGCCTCGAAGTCGCCGGGCACCTCAAGTGTGAAAACCCCGCTTGCGGGTTTGTGGCTCCAGATGCGCGAGGCCCGCGCTCCCTTGTAGCCCTTGCGCCACAACTGCTCGCCGCCGCGGCAGAAAAGCAGGGTTTTGCCATCCGGCGACCACGCGGGCGAATGCGCGGCGGCATCGAAGATCCGCCGCTCGCGCGCCACGGTTGTCAGATCAATCTCCATCAGGCGCGTCGAGCGGAAGCCGTGGTGCTCGCGGAAGCCGCGGACCAAGGCGTGCCTGCCGTCCGGAGAGACGCAGGCCAGCTCGCAGCCCTCGCTGTGATGCGTGTGGCGCGTCGTTTCACCGCCATCGGTGCCAACCGAGTAAAGCTGCACCGCGCCGGAGCGGTCGGATGAGAAAACGATGCGCTTCCCGTCGGGAGAAAAGCGTGGATGGGAATCGCGACCGGGCGTGCCGACCACCCGCCGGGCCTGGCCGCCCTCGCTGGATGCGATCCAGAGGTCCTCGCGCCATTCGAAGACCACCTCGCCACCGTCCGGCGAGAGGGCGGGGGCGGAGATGAGCGGCATGGGCGTACCAGCGCCCGCGCAACGGAGGACGAGCGCCAGGGCGATGACTGCGGGGCGGAAAACCATGACCGAAAGGCAAGCGGCGCACGAATCCGGGGGCAAGCCGAATGCTACAGGGACGACGCATCAAAACAGGCTGCGGAATTCCGGCCGCAAAAAGGTCAAGAACACGCAAAAAAGGGGCGGATTGGATCATTACCTCCGGTTTTGGCCAAGAAAGCCGGCTCACACCCGGGATCACACTCCAAACCTCGAATCAAGTGATCGCTGCGGATTTTTTGCACCCGTTTTTCGCTTCTTCGCGGCTGGGGAAATTTGGGTGCTTCTTCTCTGCAGAGTGCGGAGTATTTCCAGTCCGCGCCACCGCTCTGGTGTTCCATCGATTTCAAAGTGACGGATATGGAAGGGGCGAAGCATCCATGGGGAGCACACGCGCCTCGCGTGTTGTCTTTGGCGCCCTCGCCGAAGACGGGCTTTTCAGACCATTCCACGCGGTTTTCGACGGGGGCGTCGAAAAACCACACGCGAGGGCGCGTGTGCTCCCCAGAATTTTGAACATGCTCATGAGATCAAGGACCGGGAACCGGGCATTGAGATGGCGTGTGTGGAGGGCGACAGGAAAGCTCCCGAAGGTGCCTTTCCTCTCCTGAAGAGGCTGAGAAATGCTTTTGATCACAAACGACTCGCGCTTGCTAAAGATACTTGTGTGGAATTTTGACAATTTGTGTATCTCATGGTTTGGCAGCCCAAACCACGGGCCTGGCACCATATCATAGTCCATGAGCAATCAGAAAAATCACAGTTCCCAAACCCCATGTTGCTAAAAAAATTGCTACAAATACCGTAGTATAAAAACCAATCGGATTTTTCTCTTTTGTCACAAAATACAAATTTGCAAGTATTTTGCCATTATAAAGCCCTGTAAAGGCCCATGCATAAAGAACTAGAGATAGAAAAATGATAAATAAATAGCGCATGTCAAAATAGTGCTGTTGATTTAAACAGGAGGCGTTCCAGGATACGGAACTATTTCTGTGGTGACATTATAAGTCTTCTCTGTTGATTTGAGTCGTCGATTTCCCGTATAGCCGCAAGTGCAAATGATTTTGATGATTCTCCAAGTATGAGTTTTTCGCAACACAACTACCGATTGGCCCGCTGGAAGATCAAATGTCTTATACATATCTATTCCTACTGAAAGTTCATTATGTTTTGTCAAAAATCCCAATAGGTCAATCCAGCGTGAAAATAGGCCTGGATCCCTGTAGCCCAAGCCGAGTCCATCATCAATACTTATGGATGTCTTTTTCTCCACGTGTTCCACACAATAGGGGAAAATTGATATTACGGTTTCACTTTCTGTCTCATAACCATATTCACTAGGTGGACTCCCGGGTTCTGATCCTGGATCAAATGGGCGTCCTGGGACCGCACCTGTCTCGTTGTCGTGTATAAAACCATCTCCATCCGGATTTGTAAGCTCCCCCCCCTCATTCCCTGGAGGTCGGATCTGCTGACGGCCAATGAAATCAGAATAATTGATCCCGTTATTTCGTACGAATGCATACAAATTTAGCCCGTCCATTTCCTCGATTGGATCCCGCGATAACCACCTGCCAAGTTCCGGGTGGTAGTATCGGTACCCGTAATTGTAGAGTCCCGAGTCGGTGTCGAGGAACTCGGCGTGGAAGAGGAAATTCCAGTCGGCGTTGCTTGCGGGAAGCGTTGAGAAGGCCGCATCCATGAAGCGCGCGGGGCCGAAGGCGTCGTAGCCGAAGCGTTCGACGACCGTGCCGCCGGTGTCGATGATGGCGGCGGGATCGAGATGATCCCTGAGGACATAGAGTTCCTCGCCGCCCCGCTTGCGGCGGATCATGGTCCAGCGGTCGAGCGGGCTCCAGACGTATTGGGCGGCCACGCTGCCGGCCACGCGCTCCTCGATGGCGCGCCACTGGCTGTCGTAGTAGTAGTCCCGGGTTTCCGCGCCCTTGCTCTTGCGGGTGCGCCGCGTGCGGGCGTCGTACTGGTAGCTGATATCGCCATGCGGCGCTCCGGAGGAGGAGGAACTGGCGGAATGGTAGCTGCCGGAGGATGCGAGGCTCGAACTGCTGCTGCCACTCGATGAGGATGAGTCGCTGGAGGACTCTGATGCTGAGGAGTCGCCGGATGAGGACGGCAAGGAACTCGATGACGAGGAGGAGGAGGAGTGGCTGGAGGAGGATTCGATGATCGAAGACGAGGATGAACTGCCGGACGATGAGTCGCTGGATGAGGATGATGAGGAACTTGATGACGGGGAGGAGGAGTGGCTCGACGATGAGGAGGATGACTCGGAGGAGGAACTCGCGCTGGACGAGGATGAGGAATGGTCGCGGATCCGCACCAGGCGGTTCCAGGCGTCCCATGTGAGGTCGGCGGCGGCGGACCAGTTGCCGGGGCGCGGCATGCGGGTCATGTTTCCGGCCGGGTCATACGCGGGCTGGACCACGCCGGCCGGGCCGGTGATGGAGATGATTTGATTGGCCCGATCGTGGCCGCGGCCCTGGGCGAGCGGGGGCGTCTGGCTGAAATAACCGGGCCGGTTGCCGGTCTCGTCAAAGGTGAAGACCTCCATCTGCCGGCGTGTGGCGGGATCGATGCCGGTGTATGGCGGGCCGGAGGCGGGCATGAGATCCCCGCGGTCATGGCGGGCGACCTGGCGCAGACCGTCATACCAGTAATGGTTGTCCCGGGTGGCGGCGGATGAGGCGTGGGCTTTCACGTTGCGCCGCCACACTACGCCGCCGGCGCGGTTGCGTCCATTTCCATTTTCTGCGCGTGGCATGAATGACATTCGATTTGGCAAGGAGGATTTCTTTCAGAGCGACAGTCCCGAATGGCACGAGATTAAGCCCGGTTTCGCGGCTGAATTCCTTGAAAAATCAAGGCTTTGGCCGAGCAGTGCGGATTCGAAGATTCTCCAGTATCAAGAATCGGACGGTCGAATTCGCGCCATTTCGGCATTTTCGCAATCCCTTCATTTTTAACGAAAATCCGCTTAATCCCGTGCCATTCGCGACAGTCCCCTAAAATTGAGGGGATGCAAGCGGATTTTTGATTATTTGTGTCTCTCGTAATTTGTGATATCTATTGTGATATCTATAGATCTGATATTACAATTTTCCCATCCGAAAATTGAGCGTATATTTTCAGATTGTCACAAGTATATTTAATAAATGAACCCAAGGTTGGGTTATTGAGTGTAATTTCACCGCAGAACATATTTGGGTTATTAAGATTGTCATCAAGGGCAATTCCCACTTCATCAATCCCATTTAATTTCAAAAAGTTTTGAATGGCTTCAACCCTATCGACAATTGGCTGTCGAGGCAAAGTAATTATGCCATCATGCAATATCTTGGTAAAGATTGTCGGTGGATCTTCATGATGAAGATAATCCTCATTCCGGTGTCGCGATTTATTCGCGGAATTGCCAAATGGATCAATTTTTTCGTTTTGTAATCTTTCTTTGTTGCATGATACAAAGGAAAGGGTCACCGCCAAGATCCAAGTATTTCTGTTTATGATCTTGTTCATGGCCTGATTTTTGGTGGCGGGCAACGTTTGGTCAATCTTTCGTAATCCTGTAAGGCTTCATTTCTTCGATACTTTCTCCAGCCTTCTTTTCCAGGAAGGACACCTCCAGCATGAACCATTTCACCATTAAGAAATCCATTATCTACCTCAACCTTACATGAACTATCCGCTTTTCCGCATGCTGCAAACGTCGCCCAGAAATGCACGTAGTCAGGACCTATGCCTCCTTGAATAATCGAATCAAAAGCTTTTGGATCATAAATTTTTCCGCATTGATCAAAAATGCTTGCCCAATCATAGCAGAGCAGGGTTCCGCAGGAGCTCTCGCTGTGGTTGGCATCCGGCCTAGAATCATAATGACGTTTCCATTCTTCTATAATCTTGTCCGCAATTTTCTTGGCTTCTGCCTCGCACGTTTTAACTCTCATCGCTTCTAGTTCCTTGGTGTCCCCATTGAACATCGGGCACGCACAGCAAGGCTTGCAAAGAGCCTTCAGTTTAGCTTCCAGTTTTTTAAGTTTTTCTAGACCCTCCTCGGCGGTTTTAGGCGGACTCCATCCTAATATATCCACCAGTCCTACTGGCTCATTGTCAACAAATCCATACAGGTTCAGCCCGCCCCGTTCTTGGATGGGATCCCGAGACAGCCAGCGACCTAGTTCCGGGTGGTAGTATCTGTAGCCATAGTTGTAGAGCCCCGAATCGGTGTCGAGGAACTCGGCGTGGAAGAGGAAGTTCCAGTCGGCGTTGCTCGCGGGGAGCGTGGCGAAGGCCGCGTCCATGAAGCGCGCCGGGCCGAAGGCGTCGTAGCCGAAGCGTTCGACGACCGTGCCGCCGGTGTCGATGATGGCGGCGGGATCGAGATGATCCCTGAGGACATAGAGTTCCTCGCCGCCCCGCTTGCGGCGGATCATGGTCCAGCGGTCGAGCGGGCTCCAGACGTATTGGGCGGCCACGCTGCCGGCCACGCGCTCCTCGATGGCGCGCCACTGGCTGTCGTAGTAGTAGTCCCGGGTTTCCGCGCCGTTGCTTTTGCGGGTGCGGCGCGTGCGGGCGTCATACTGGTAGCGGATCTCGCCATTCACCGTCCCGGAGGAGGACGAACTGGCGGAATGGTAGCTGCCGGAAGACGCGAGGCTCGAACTGCTGCTGCTGCCGCTCGATGAGGATGAATCGCTGGATGACCAGGACGCGGAGGAATCACTCGGTGAGGATGGCAATGAACTCGATGACGAAACGGATGGTGAGGAATCAGACGATGATGAGGATGAGTCGCCGGACGACGAGGAAGCCGATGACGGGCTTGACGAGGATGAGGATGACTCCGAGGAGGAACTCATGCTGGATGAGGATGAGGAATGGTCGCGGATCCGCACCAGGCGGTTCCAGGCGTCCCATGTGAGGTCGGCGGCGGCGGACCAGTTGCCGGGGCGCGGCATGCGGGTCATGTTTCCGGCCGGGTCATACGCGGGCTGGACCACGCCGGCCGGGCCGGTGATGGAGATGATTTGATTGGCCCGATCGTGGCCGCGGCCCTGGGCGAGCGGGGGCGTCTGGCTGAAATAACCGGGCCGGTTGCCGGTCTCGTCAAAGGTGAAGACCTCCATCTGCCGGCGTGTGGCGGGATCGATGCCGGTGTATGGCGGGCCGGAGGCGGGCATGAGATCCCCGCGGTCATGGCGGGCGACCTGGCGCAGTCCGTCATACCAGTAATGGTTGTCCCGGGTGGCGACGGACAGGGAGTGGGCTTTCACGTTGCGCTGCCACACTACGCCACCAACGCGGTTCCGTCCATACTTCGTGTGAACCAGTTCGGCGGAGTCGGTTTTCCAGATGGTTTCCACGAGACGCCCGAAACGGTCGAGGCCGGTGTACGGATCCCCGGCGTCGCCGGTGGAGCCGTTCCGCATCGTCCACCGTGCGCCGGAGGCGGCGGCGTACCTGAGATCGACCAGGGTGCCGAGCCCGAGGAATTTCATGGAGGCAAGCTCGGTGGGGCCGACGCTCTCGTCCCTGACCTGGTCCGGGCGGCTGAGGGCGTCGGCCATTTCGGTGGAGTAGCCGGTGGCGATGATGGTGCCGTCCGGGCTGGTGATGCCGGCGGGACGAATGGTGTTGGCGCTGCCGTCGAAGTATCCATACAGGACTTTCAGACTGGTTGAGGGGTTAACCGCGCCGGAGTGCTCCTGCCATTCGGTGATGAGTTGGTTGAAGGCGTTGTACTGGGATTTGACCTCGTTGATGACCACGGTGCCGGCGGGGTTGAGGCTGGTGGAGCGCACCACCAGCCCGCGCTCGTTGTAGCCGGTTTCGAGCCTGCCAACGGTGGTGTCCAGGGCCGTTCCGGAAGGGAAGGTGACCGCGTCCCCCAGCGGGCGGCCGAGTTTGTCGTAGGTGTGGGCGTGGAAGGTCGCCGCCTGATCGGTCATGCCGGTGGCCTGGGACTGGCGGTTGTACTTGTAGGAAACGTGGTCGGAACCGCCGCTGCCGTCAGGATGGGTTTTCCTGTAAACCAGGCGATTGCTGTTGAGGGCGGAGCCCTGGCCGGTGGTGACGCCCCGCGTCCATTCGGTGACCTGCACGCCGGTTTCGGGGTTCTGGCTGATGAGTTTTATCAGTCCGTTGTCATCCGCGTATTCGTAGCGGGTGGTCCGGGTATTGTCATCGCCGCCGGTGGCGTTTTCCACTGTGACTGTCAATCGTCCGGCCTGGTCGAACGTGCTCAAGGTGATGACACCGGATGGAGCGGCACGCCATACCAGGTTGCCAACCGTATCATAGATCGTGGTGCTGACCAGAACCGTGTCGGAAGGACCGGGCACGGTCTGCGGGCGGTGCCACTCCAGTCCGCCGTTGGTCCCGAAGTCCGCTGCGGCAACCGTCCGGCCGAGAGGATCGGGATACAGGGCCTGATAGGAGACCCTGGCCTTGGGTTCCGTGTCCGGACCGGCGAGATTGCCGTGGCCGGTGGCATCGTCAAAGCGTTGTTTGTCGGTGCTGCCCAGAAGGTTTCCGGCCGCGTCCCATTCCATTTCCCGCTGGCTGATGACGATGGCGCCGGCAAGGCTGGCCGGATCGGGCGGCGTCCCGCTGGAAGCGCTTGACGAGGAACCGGACGGGGACGGCTCGTATGCCCGGGAAACAAGCTTCGTCCTGCCGAGCGCATCGTATATGGTGGCCGTGAACAGCAGGCTGCCCGCGGGGGCCTCGCGCGCAACCAATCCCGTCTCGTTGTAGTAGCGGTTTGAAACCTGGGGATTGATGACCGCGCCGCTGGACGTGTCCACTCCGTAAACCTCGCCGCGATACAGGCGTCCCAGATCGTCATGGGAGGATGTTTGGAAGGACGTGCGGTTGCCGTCCGCGACGGATGTGTGGTAGCCGGTTACGGCGACCAGTTGTCCACGGTAGTCGTAGTCGTATTTTGTGATAAGCGTCCAAACTCCCCCGCCGTCCTTTTCGACGCTGACGGTTTGCCGGATCCGGCGGTTGCGCCAGTCGTAATCCATGGTGGCGACCCGGTCGTTGGAGCGAACCGAATCCACCGGCAGGGTGATCTTGACCGGATTGCCGTCATCGTCATACTCATTGGCGGCAATGACAACCAGCGCTCCCGCGGTGGTGCCGCTTTCCTCGCGGACCGCCCGGTCCATGGCGTTGAAGACGGTCCTGTCAACGGTGCCGGACGGGTCCGTCGTCTGGTTGCGACGGCCGGCCGGATCGTAGCCGAGCAGGCTGCGGGAATAGTTGACCGAGCGGCTGCCGTAGCCGTCGGCGGGTATCTCGAAGTAGGTGCGCCGTTCCCTGAGTTCCGAGGAAAGGTCGTAAAGCGACAAGCTCCACGCGAGCCACGACGGGCGGTCAAACGTCCAATCCAAAGGAGGAATTCCCGTGCCGGAGTATTCCGCCATCACCGTTGAGGATTGCCTCCAGCCGCCGTATTCGCCGCCGGGAGGCGGCGGAATATTGGGCCGTTCGATGGTCACCGGACCGACGATCCTGTCAAACGGCACGCCGGCGGCCGTTTGGTAACCGCTGAAGTTCCAGCGCGAGGCTTCGGCGTCCTTGAAACAGGTCCAGTGGGCGCTCCTGACGGCCGTTGGGGAGCCGTCGAGGTCGATGTCATGCACCGGACCGAGCGAGCGCACCCGGCGGCCCCGGTCATCGAGCAGGTAGTCGGAGACCAGACCGAGCCCCCCGGCATCCTCCGTCATGGAGGTCATGCCGCCACGCGCCTCGTCATAGGCGAACTCCGTGACGCTTCCCCGCTCATCGACCGTCCTGACCAGAAGTCCTCGCGAGTTGTGATGGTCCTCGGTGGTGAGCGTCCGGCCCCTGCCGTTCTGTTCAGGGGAAATGACCGGCAAGGTCGTCGTCCTCTTGCCGAACTGGAAACTGTCCGGATACCAGTCGCTGTAGGCGAAGGCCGTGAGGATGAAGTCGGATGAAGCGGCGCTGCGGTATGTCTTTTGCGATGAGGGCAAATACACCGTGCCTTTGCCCGGGACCGTTCGCGCCTCATAGGTCCAGCCGCGGATCGGCTGGACCGCGCCTGCCGAGCCCATTTTGATTCCAACCGACTCGCGCCAGTTGTTGCCGTCATACGCATAGACGGTGATCATGCCGGAATCCGTTTTCAGCGTCACCAGTTCCGGGTTGGACTCGCTGACCGAGGCGATCGCCGAATGGCCCGCGGATTGCATGATTCTCCCGCTTCCGGGATCAAAACGCTGATACAGCGGATACCAGGCCTTTGCCGAAGGCGACGCGGATTCGGCCACCTTGTGGAGGATCATCTGCCCGATCCGGTTGAAATAATAGACGTGTTGCGAGCCATCGGGCTGTGCGACCGTTGTGCGCGTGGCCCACAGGTTCAGGTCGGTTCCCTGGGGATTCCGGAACCAATATTCGTAATGGCGCCCGTAGCGCCTTCCCTTTTTGTACATCAGCGAGACACGCCCCTGGCCGTTGTAAAAGTATTCCGCGCTGGCGTATTCGTTGAGTTCGGCTTCGGTGGCCGAATCGGGATTGATGCCATTGTTGAGCATTTGACGATATTGGGCGGGCGGAACAACATGCCGCACCAGCCCGCCGCCGGGGTGGTAGGAGTACCGGGAAGCTGAAATCGGCTCACCCCAAACAGGCGCGGTGCCGACAGGCGACGGGTTCCCATACAATTTGACAGTCAGCAGGTTGCCGTCCGCGTCATAGCCGTAGACGGTTTTCAGAACCGCACGCAAATTGACCTTGAAGAGCACTTGCGACACCCGGCCGCCGCCGTCCCACGAATACTCGTATTTGTTGCTGCCGTCGGCAAACAGGATGGTCACACCCGACAAGCGGTCATGCGGGCCGTAGGTGTAGGTCATCTGATTGCCACACTGTCCCAAAACGGACCGAATCCTTCCCGAATCGTCGAAGGTGCGGATGGTTCCCGACGGGTCGAGCAGCTTGAAGTCCGAGCTGCCGGTTTCGAAGGTGAGCTGCTGGGCGTTGTAATACATCGCCTTGTATTCGCCGGAAACGGGCGTCGCCCCGAAGGGCAGGGCCCGGTTCGGACCCCGATAGTAAACGGGAGGCTGTGATGGCACCGAAGATGTGGAGCCCGAGGAGCCGCCGGACAGCGACAGGCCCGCCATGCCGCCGCAAACCCACCTTCCGCCAAATCGCGGGCCTCCGCCACCACCCGCATCGTTACCCGAGGCGTCATAGGTGATCCCCGCATCATATTGCATCGCCGAACCGGGATTGGGAGGGCTGGCCGGATTTCCGAGGGTTGGCGCCCCGCTGAACGGATCCGTTCCACCTCCCTGGTTGCTGCCGGAATTGGTTCCCTCCTCATTGCCGCCGCCCGATCCGCCTCCCGACCCTCCGTCCGAGTCGCACGGAACCTCCGCGGGACTCTCCCCGCCATAGCACGCCTCGTCGCAGCAGGTGCACTTGTTGGGGCTGGTGTCCGTGTCCGGGCCGCTGGATGGCAAGCTGGAACCGCTCGACGACGAACCGCTTGATGACGAACCGCTTGATGACGAACCGCTTGATGACGAACCGCTTGATGATGAACCGCTTGATGACGAACAGCTCGATGACGAACCGCTTGATGACGAACCGCTTGATGACGAACCGCTCGATGATGAACTGCTCGATGATGAACCGCTTGATGACGAACTGCTCGATGACGAACCGCTCGATGACGAACCGCTCGATGACGAACCGCTCGATGACGAACTGATTGACGACGAACCGCTTCCTGAATCGGACGAAGAGCCGCTATCCGAGACCGGGTTCGATGCACCAGGGGAAACCGATGGGAAGCCGGAGCTTGATGAAGAGTCCATATATGACACTACAACCATTTCATTTTGGGAGGCGATGCAAGAGAATTCTTTCCATCAACTAAGGCGCGCGGCCGGCAAGCGCGCGGCGCCCATCCCGCCGGGCGCCAACAACACCCTTTTCGATGTTGGTGCAATCGGCTCATTTTCAACAATCAAGGCCGGGATTCCGGGTGTCGGGTTCCGAACGCGAAGTGACAAAGATATCATCCGGAACGTTTGAACAAAACACGGCCATGTGGGAAATTCCGGAACCAGCGAGGCCCGTTTCCACGTTCAAATTCGCTTGAACTCTCCGATCCGGCCATCCAAAAGGAAATCGAAGCATGAGTACTCCCCAAAATCGTGTTTTTGTCCACGGCTTTCCCGGACTATACGGCGGTGCCTCGACCGAACTGCACCATCAGATCCTCGTCTGGCTGTCGATGGGTGTCGAGGTACACCTGATCCCAAACTCGCGGGGATTCGAACATGAGCCCCTTTACACGGAAATGCTCCGCCGGGGCGTCCGTATTCACCGCTGCAACGGCTGGGAAACCCTTGAGGCCGGAGATCCGGTTTTCGGCTTCTGCTCGGCGGAGTTCCTTGCCAGCCTTCCGGAAATCAGGAAGAGAACCCGCCGCACCGTGTTTCTCAACTGCATGACCTGGCTTTTCGATGCCGAGAGGAAGTCCATGGAGCGTGGCGAAATCGCGATGTTTCTCTACCAAAACGAGGAGGTGAGACTGAAGCATATGCCTGAGTTGAGAAACCTCAACAGCGATCCGTCCATCCGCTTCATGAGCTTCAGGCCATACTTCGACTCCGCGGATTTCGCCTTTCACAACGACCGGGAGGGAGAATTTTTCGGGTGCGGCAGGATCTCGCGCCAGGATGCCGACAAATATTCGCGAAACACGCTCCACATTTACGAATATTTTGTGGCGCCAAAATTCAAACGGGCGCTGTTTCTGGGATTTGATCACAGGGCCGAACAGAAGATCGGCAAACCCTACGATTGGATTCGGACCGCCCGCGATCAGAGCGAATTATCCCAGCAGGAATTCTACCGTCACTGCGAAATCGTGCTTCAGCCCACCGATACGACTGAAAATTGGCCACGCGTCGGATTTGAAGCCATGGCCAGCGGCTGCGTGCTGATCGTGGACAATCGCGGCGGGTGGCGCCGGATGGTGGAACACGGGAAAACCGGGTGGCTCTGCAACCACGAGCGGGATTTCATATACTACTCCAGCAAGATGGCCTACGAGCCGAACCTTCGCGACGACATGGCGGCAGCAGCGCGGGAGCGCGGACAGGAACTCGGCGGGCTGGAGGTCTCTGCGGAAAGCTGGAAACAGGTGTTCGAAGAGCTTGCGAGGCTGCCGGAATGACGCCCATGATCGAAAAAGCCGTCGTCGCCGTGCTCCTTCCCCGCGAGCACCTGCCGTTCATTCGCCAATGGTGCCGCCACCACCTGGATATTGGCTGGAAAGTCTTTCTCTACGATAACACGGGCTCGCAGGGTTCGCTGCGCGCCACCAGTTCGTTTCAATCCGGAAACTTCCAGCGCCGGAACATCGACAAACGGGGGAATCCTTACGGCAAATTCACGGAAGGCATGAGCGACGGGGAAGTCCGGACGGCTTTCGAAAAGGAGGTCGCCGGTCTCGGCGTTGAAGTCGTGGTTTGGCAGCCCCGCGACTGCTTGGGAAGGATCGTCCACGGGCAGGTGGAAGCCTATGTCCACTTCATCCGCAACCACGGCGACCGCTTCGCCTGGGCCGCCTTCATCGATGCTGACGAGTATCTCCATTGCGCCAACGGGCTGTTTTGGGACCGGTTGCTGGAAGAGGTGGAAGTCCGCGGGTACCACCGCCTGATGATCGAGGGAATCATCCACGAGTCCCGCTGGACTCCGGAGGGCAATCCGAGGGTGCTTGAAGAACTGGCCTGCTGCGGGAAACAGGTCGCCGGGCAGAAGAACATCGTCCGGCCCGCCATGACGGTTATGGCGGATATTCATTGGGGATGGCGGATGGAAGGTTCCAACCGGTACGCCACGGTCGATCCCACGCAGTTCCATTTCCGCCACTACAAGGGGGACGCGGCGGAACTTTGTCTGACGATCCACCAACCTCCGTCCCTGCGGGCGGAGTCCGAGAGTCTGCCGGTGAGTCCGGACCGGGACACGATCGAGAAAGCCTCCGTCACCGCTGTTTCAGGCTGGCGCATTTCCGCCGGATTGGAGAACTTCCTCAGGACAGGACTTTCGGAAGCGCTGGCATCCCCGAGCCGTATCCTCGAGCTCGGCCCGGGTTACAGCACACTGGTTCTTTCCGAGTCCTTCCCGGAGGCCTCGGTCACGTCCGTGGAGCACGATGAAAGCTGGTTCGGCAAACAACACGCCTGCCTCGCGCTACTGCCCAATGTCGAACTTGTTCTGGCTCCTCTCGATCCGGAGTCCCGCTGGTACGGATTCGATCCTGCGGGATCCCCCCCATTCGACCTCCTGCTGGTGGATGGCCCGCCCGGATGGATCGGCACGAGGGTGAGGGAAAAGGCGACCGTGCTGGCGCGATTCCTCTCACCCGGGGCCTGGGTGATACTGAACAACACTGATAGGAGGGATGAAGCCGCCTCGGTCGGCGCGTGGCAGCGCATGAATCTGGAGGTCGTGGGGAGCCATGACGGATTCACCGTGCTACGGGTTCCCGCCCGCTCCCTCGAAGAGGCAACCGCCGATCCATCATGAAGACCTCACCCGCGTCCGCCTGCCCGGTCACCTGCATCAATCTCCCCCGGGCCACGGATCGGCGGAGGATGATCGAGGAGAAGTGGCGACCGGTTTTTGGAGATCTTCTCGATTTCCACACGGCCGTCGACCGCAGGGATCTCGAAAACGGCACGATTCCCATGCCGCCCGCCGGCCCCCTTCACCCGGCTTTCAGGCGGAAGCTCAGTACGGGGGAACTCGCCTGCGCCCTTTCCCATGTGTCGGCACTGGAGCGGAATGCTGGCGGGGCCGGCGGTGCGATCATCATGGAAGACGATATCAACCCCGAGCCGCACGCCTCCATGGTCTTCGACCTCATCCGGGCCGCCCGCGCGGAGTTCGGATCGCTCGACATACTCCTGCTCTGCAAGCCCGTGAATGCCTTTACCACCGGTCCGCAGGCCACAAACGTCCTGATGGCGGATGGCAGACGCCCACCATGGGGAAGCACGATGGTATGGTACGGGCCGGATGCGCTGAGGGACCAAGCGGCCAGGATTTCGGCATTCGACACTCCGGCTGACCACTGGACGGATTTCTGCCGGGACGGGCGCGTGGGCGTCCTCAGAACGCCGGTGGCCCTGCATGTCGGCGCGGACACTTACATCGGGAACGCCCACCGCGGGCCTTCCTCGCATCGTGAATACAGGCCCTGATGAGGCGCGCCGGCGTGCTGGTAAAGTTACAAGAAAAAGCAGCAACCATTCAGCACCCGCCTGTTGTGTTTTTGATGTGCCGGCATTCAGCATATTGTGTGTTTTCGTGATTCCAATGGCCGACAATCGCCTGACAATCGGCAGCGCCCCAGTCAATTTCCCGGCAAACTGCTTATTTCGCAGAGGCTTGGGGTGCTGAATAGTTACGAAATTTCCATAAAACACGTAAGGTTCCACACCTGTTTCAAAACGTGGTCATCGTGTTCGATATTGTAAGACTTGCGTTTGCGCGGAAAAGCTGGCGCGAACCAATTTGGCATCCTGAATATTCAAGGTCGCAAGTGCTTTTTATTAAGAAGACCACTTCGCCCGCGCAGCGGAGGACGAGCGCCAGGGCGATGGCTGCGGGGCGGAAATCCATGCCCGAGAGGCAAGCGGCGCGCGATTCCGGCGGCAAGCCGAATGCGGAGCCTTGCCAGTCCGCGCCGTCGCCCTAGGCTCGCGCCGTGAACGATTTGCTTCCCGTCTCCCCGCCGCGCGCCTGGGCGGAAATCGACCTTGGTGCGCTCCGGCACAATCTGGAAACCGCCCGCCAGGCGAGTGGTTCCGCGATCATGGTGGTGGTGAAGGCCGGTGCCTACGGCCACGGGCTTGAGGAAATCGCCCGGTTTTTCGCGGCGGAGAACATCGCGTTTTTCGGCGTGGCGAACGTCGGCGAGGCCCGCCGCATCCGCAACGCGGGGGTGGACACGCCGATTTATCTGTTAGGAACCGCCTGGGCCGGGGAGCGCGAGGAGGTGGTGGCGCGCGACCTCACGCCCTTCCTTTCATCGCTTGAGGATGCGGAGCACTACAATCTTCTCGCCGCGCGCGCGGGCAAACGTCTGCGCGTCCACATCGGCGTGGACACCGGCATGGGGCGCGGCGGTTTTGTGCAGGACCAGATCGCGGGACTGATGAAACGCCTCGAAGCGCACAAGCATCTTGAAATCGACGGCATCGGCTCGCACCTGCCCTCGGCCGACGAGGATCCGGAGTTCACCCGCGGGCAGGTCGCGCGTTTCCGTGAAATCATCGGCGAACTCGGCGGGCCGGAACGTTTCCGCTGGCGGCATCTGCTGAACAGCGCGGGTCTGTTGGGTTATGACCGGGAGTTATGCAATCTGGCGCGGCCGGGGCTGATGTTATATGGAGTTTCGCCATTGCCGGAGCATCAGGGGAAACTCGCCGCCGTGATGACCTTGAAGTCGCGGGTCACGCTGGTCCGCACCCTGCCCGCGGGGCACGGGGTGTCTTACGGCCGCCAATACGTGACCGCCAAACCCACCCGCGTGGCCACCGTGGGGATCGGCTATGGCGATGGCTACCCGCGCGCGGTTTCCGGCAGGGGGGCGCGGGTCCGGATCGGCGAAACCCCGTGCCCGATCCTCGGCCGGGTGACGATGGACCAGCTCATGGTCGATGTTTCGGACGCCGGCGAGGTGGCGCCGGGCGACGAGGTCGAAATGTTCGGCCCGAACATCCCCGTCAGCGAAGTCGCGGAAAAGGCCGGGACGATTTCCTGGGAGATCTTCACCGGCATCACGCCGCGGGTGGTCCGTTGCTACGGCGGGGGAGATTGATTCCCCGTTGTCACCGGGATTGCCATGGGCGGGATTTCCGGGCAAAGTCCGCCGGTCCGCCCGGGCGGACAGCCTGTCCGCGATGATTTCCTATCTCTTCAGTTGTGACCATGCGACGTGCGCGGTGCCCGAGGCGCATCGCGAGCTGTTCTTCGACAACGAGGATGTGGTGACCTCGCCGCTGGGCTGGGAGCCGGGCTCGCTCAATCTCGCGCAGGCATTCGCGATGCGGTTCCGCACGCCGCTGGTTCATGGCGATGTGACCCGACTGCTCATCGATTTGGGCAAGGACGGGGACGGGCGCTGGAGTTCCTTCTCGATGAAACTTCCGGACGGCACCAGAGTGAAACTCGCCGAGCGCCATGAGAAACCCTATCGCTCGCTGCTGGTCCAGCGCATCACGGAGGACTTCCGCCGCAAGGCCGCGGTGATTCACGTGCTGGTCCATACCGCGGACGCGCATGAGGGGCGCGTGGTGTTGGAGACGCCGCAGACCGCGGAGCTTGCCGAGGCGGTGGCCAACGACTGGCGCAACCGCCTGGCGCGCGAGGACATCGACGCGAGGCTGCACCGCCAGTCCGGCGCCTCCGCTCTAACAGATCATCTGGGCGAGCGCTTTCCCGCCACGCAATACGCGCAGATCCGGCTGACCGTCTCGCAATCGTTTTTCCTCGAAGGCCGGCCGATGAAATGGGAGGCGCTGAAGAAGCACCTGATGGAAACCCTGGCCCAGGCGGTTTCGGAAACGGTGGTGGTCAGCGACCCAGAATTCCCCTCGACTGGTCAAGACTGAGCTGTCTTTGCTCGCGCCAGTCGACAACATCCGGGGCCTGATAGACCTCGCGGCGGTTTTCGATCTCGGCATTGCGCGGTTTTTTCAATCCCGCCCTGGAGGTTTCGCGGGCCGCGCCGGTGCCATAGGTTCCGGTCTGATAGGAACCGGGAAGATCGGCCGCCGCGCCGGTCTCGCGCGCGCCCTGGCCATCGTGGCGGGAAGCGGTCTGGAAGCGGCCGCCATCGGTGTCACCGGCGTATTGCCGGCGGCCGTATTCCTTGTTTCCCCACCAGGATTTGCGTTGGTATTCGCCGGCCTTGTAGGTCTTTTTCCCGTATTGTTCCTTGAAGTGGGCGGAGCGGCCCCGGGATTCGAGCTGGCTGCGCTTGTTGGTGCGCGGCACCCAGTTTCCCTGCTTGTCCTGGACGATGCCGATGTCGCGGGTTTTTTCCGCGAGCCATTGCTGGTCTGTCATGTTGCGCGCGCCCTGCTGGCTTCTCGGAACGGGCCGGGCCTTGTCCGCGCCGGAGCCGTTGGAGCAGGAAACCGTTAGAGCCAGCGGCAGGGCGGCGGCGATGGCGGCGAGGAGTTTCATCGGCTGGCGAGTTTTTCCTCCAGTTTGGGGTCCGGCAGCGCGCCGCGTTCGAGCGCCTCCTGATAGTATTCGCGGGCCTCGTCGAGACGGCCCTTGCGCGAGCTGATGAGCGCGAGGTTGTAATAGGGCTCGCTGGGGATGGGATCGGCGGTGATGGCGGCCTTGAAGTGGGACTCGGCCTCGTCGGCGCGGCCCAGGCGATAGAGCAGGGTGGCGAGCAGCATCTGGTTCATCGCGTCGTTGGGCGCGAGGTCCACGGAGCGGCGGGCGGATTGCTCGGCCGCGGCGAGATCGCCGAGTTTCATCGTCGAGAATCCCAGCATGCGGAAGGCGTAGGGGTTGTTGGGATCGAGTTCGGCGGCGCGGCGGAAGGTGTCGGCGGCCGGGCCGGGCTCGTCGAGGCGGAGGTGAACCACGCCGATCTTGCAAAGCGAGGGGGTGTGGCCGGGGTTTTGGTCGAGGATGGTTTCGTATATCTCGCGGGTGGAGAGGTAGCGTCCGGCGAGGAATGATTTCTCGGCGGCGCGGTCGAAGGCGGCGATGTCGCGCTGGAGATCGGCGGTGGCGAGGCCGACGGTGGCGCGGTCGCGGGCGTAGGGTGAGACAAACTCGCCGTCCACCTGCTTGTCGGCGATGAGTTTCATCTCCTCGGGAGTGAGCTGGATTTCCTGCGCATCGAAAAGATCGATGGCCTTGGAGAGGCGCTCGTCCTTTTTGCCGAGTTCCTTGGCGGCCTCGACGAGGAGGTCGCGCGCCTGGCGGCGGCGTTCCTGGACGCGGAGCTGGCGCTTGATGATGTCCCGCAGCAGTTCGATCTCCGCGGGGTCGGTGGAGATTTTGCCGGAGGCGAGGGCGGCCTCTTCGGTTTTGAGGCGTTTTTCGAGTTCGGCGATGCGCTGGTCCTGATCGCGTTTTTCCTGTTGGAGGCGGTTGATCTGGGCCTTGGCGATGGCGAGGTCGCGTTTGGCGGCGTTGATGGCGTCCTTGTCCTCATTGGACTCGCGGTTGAGGCGTTCCACCTTTTCGTTTGCCTCGCGCAGGCCCTTGGCGAGGGACATGTTCTGCTCGATGAGTTCCTCGATGCGGCTGGCCTCGTTGAGTTTGAGGAGGGCGGCCATCTGGTCGCGTTCCTGAAGCAGGTTGTCGCGCTCGGTGCGGAGTTCGGCGAAGGCTTCGCGGCTTTCGGCGAGTTCGCGCATGAGGCCGTTGATGCGTTCGTTTGCCTGGGCGAGTTCGCCGTTTTTTTTCCCGAGTTCCTTTTCGAGGAGATCGAGTTGGCGGCGCTGGCCGGCGACCACCGAATTGGCGATCTTGCGCTCGGCCTTGATGTCGCGGTCGAGATCGGCGCGTTTCTGCCGCATCACGCCGAGGTCCGCCTCCAGGGTGGCGATGCGTGCCATGGCCTCGGTGTGGGCGTTGCGGCTTTGGGAGAGCGCCATTGCCATGGCCTCGCGTTCCTGCTCGAGATCCTGGATGCGGTTGTTGAGGGATTTCATCTCGCGCTCCATCGGTGCGGCGGCGAGACGCGAGCGGAGTGATTGCACGTTGGCCTCGGCGGCGCGGAGTTGGGCTTTGAGAAAGTCATTCTGACGCCGGACATCGCCGCCCGCAGCCTCCTTGCGCAGGCGTTCGACTTCGGCTTCCGCATCCCTGAGCTGGCGGGTGGAAAGCGGATCCACCTCCAGAATGCCGGGGGTGAGCGGCATCACTCCCTCAGCGGGATCGATGAGCCTGCCGGCATGGCGGGTGCCGCCCTCAAGCTCGGCCACGGCGCTGCGGTTTTTCATCTGCTGCTCCTCCGCCTGTGGCCGGACGCGGCCGATGGTCTCCATCGTTTTCTCGCTGCGTCCGCCGACCATTTCCGGCTTCCACTCGGGATAAAACCTGCGGATGGCACTGAACATCTGGCTGGCGCGGTCGAGTTTCTCAAGGGCGCCGATGAAGTCGCCGGCGCTCTCAAGCTGCTCGGCGGCACGCGCGGCGAGGTAGCCTTGGAAATAGACGTCAGAGGGATCGAAGTTGGCGTTTTGGACCGGCACCTCGCCCTGGGACCAGGCCATGGGCAGGGGCGCGAGGGCAAGCAGGCCCGCCAATCCGGCCACGGGCAGACCCAGGGTTTTCGCGGTCCGTTTCAACATGCGGGGGCGAAACTAGAGCGAAGCGGACGCCACGGCAAGCGGGATTCCGGGGGGGGGCGGCGGCGCTCAGAATTCCCACTTGCCCTTGTCCAGCTCGCAGACGCAGGCGGCGAGCAGTTCAATGCAGGCGGCGAGATCCTGCTTGTGGCAGGATTCGATGGTCTGGTGGATGTGGCGGGTGGGGACGGAAACCGCGCCGGCGATCGATCCGCCGGCGACCATGCGCTGGAGGCTGGCGGTGTCCGTGCCACCGGCGCTGAGGATTTCCGGCTGCCACTTGATCTTGTGGCGTTTGGCGACGGTTTTCATGTATTCGACCATCCGGTAATCGCAGATGACCGAGGAGTCCATGAGCTTGATGGCCGCGCCCTCGCCGAGGGCGGTGCAGCGCTCCTGGGGAGCGGCGCCCGGGGTGTCATAGGCGATGGTGGTGTCCAGCCCGAAGCTGAAATCCGGCTGCACCTGAAGCGCGGCTGCCTGCGCGCCGCGGAGGCCGACCTCTTCCTGCACCGTGAAGGCGGCATGGAAATCATAGGCGGGCTTGAGCTTGCGTTTTTTCAAGGTCCGCAGGGTTTCGATCAAAACGAAAACCGAGGCGCGGTTATCGAGGGATTTCACATTCACGCAGTCGCCCAGTTCCACCAACGGCGAGTGGCGGGTGACGAAATCCCCGATGGCGACGAGTTTTTCGAGATCCTTCTTCGCGTGGCCGGTATCGATGAAGTAATCCTTGATCTGCGGCAGCTTGTTTTTCTCCTCCGGGGTCATGATGTGAACCGGCTTGGAACCCATCACGCCCATGACATCCTTGCGGCCGTGGATGATGACACGCTGGGAGGTGAGGGTTTTCGGGTCGAATCCGCCCACCGGATTGAAGCGCACGAAGCCCTTGTCATCGATGTGGGTGACGATGAACCCGATCTCGTCCATGTGGGCGGCGGCCATGCAGCGTTTCGCGGACGAGCGGCCTTTTTTCAGGGCGATGACGTTGCCCATGTTGTCCGTACGGACATCATCGGCCAGGCCGTTCAACTCGGCGATTACGAGTTCGCGGATCTTTTTCTCGAATCCCGGCGCGCCGGAGGCTTCGCAAATGCGGGCTAGCAAGGGGGTGTCTACGGACATGGCGGCAGACACTGAAATGGGTTTCGCAGGCTGACGAGCCGGAAATGTCACAGGAACCAAGGTATTATCTGTACTAAAATGGTGAGCAGCCGGAGGCGGGTTCTCCGTGGGACGCCAATTGCGGCTTGGCGGGCGGGGGAGTCGGGCTAAACTCGGGCCGTGAGAGGGAACTTCATCATTGATCTGGCGACCCTTCCCGAAGGGGGAAAGGCGTTTTCCGGCGAGCTTTCCCAGGAGATTTTCGATTTGCCCGAGGATGACGCCGCGCCTGTGGGGCCGCTGGAATACGACCTGTGGGTGCAGCGCTTTGGCGGCGAATTGCTGCTCAGCGGCAGCCTTTCCGCGCCCTTCGAATTCACCTGCGTGCGGACACTCCACCCCTTCCGCCAGACCATCCGGCTGGAGGGTGCGGCCATTTCCGTGGAAATCGGCAACGAAGCGGAAATCGACGCCTCCGAGGCGCTCCGGGAGGAGATTCTGATCAACTTTCCGCCCGACCCCCGCTGCGAGGAGGGGGACGAGCCCCGGAAGTGCGAAATCGATCCCCGATATTTATCGGTGGACAAACCGGCGGAAGATGGGCTATCCACTCCGCCCCGCGTCGGGGGCGATGACCGCTGGTCCGCCCTTGATCATCTCAAGGACCTAAAGGACCAACCCTAACTTACTTCAATACCATGGCCGTTCCAAAGCGCCGCCAATCCAAAAGCCGTCAGAAAATGCGCCGTGGCGCCAAGCGCTGGCGCGCCCCGATCTTCAAGAGCTGCCCCGAGTGCGGAAGCAAGGTGCCCTCGCACATTGCCTGCCCGTCCTGCGGCTACTACCGCGACCGCAAGGTCCTCGAAGTAGAGGCCCTCTGAAGCCTCCCTCACCGATCTCCGCGAAATCGCCGCCCGGACCGAGCGCCAGGCGGCGCTTTTTCGCATGATTTCCGCAACCGTGCCCCGCCGAACCGCATTTCCACCTGCATGAAAGTCGCCTTGGACGCCATGGGCGGGGATTACGCCCCGGCAGTGAACATCGGGGGGGCGATTGACGCCCTGCGCTACTATCCGAAGCTGGAGCACCTCTATCTCGTGGGGAATCAGGCGGCACTGGTGGCCGAGTGCGCCCGCCAGGGATTGGATCTCAAGGATCCGCGGGTGAGTATCGTCCACGCCCCGGAAGCCATCGGCATGAGCGAGCCCGGTGCGAAAACGGTGCGCCGCAAGAAGCAATCGTCGATCAATGTGGCCATGGAAATGGTCAAGGACGGGCGCGCCGACGCCTTTGTCTCCGCCGGAAACACCGGTGCCGCCGTGGCTTCGGCGACCTTGAAACTCCGCACGCTGCCCGGAGTGGACCGCGCCGGCATCGCGACGGCCATTCCGAACGAATACGGCCTGTGCCACATTCTTGACGCCGGTGCGAATCCCGAGGCGAAACCCGAGCACCTCGTCGCCTACGCGGTGATGGGCACCGCGTTTTCCCGCAACGTGCTGGGAGTGCTGAACCCCAGGGTCGGGCTGATGTCCAATGGCGAGGAGGACGAAAAGGGCACAACCTTCACCAAGGAGACCTTCAAGCTGCTCAAGGCCACTCCGGGCATCGATTTTGTGGGAAATGTCGAGGGGCGCGATCTTTTCGAAACCGAACTGGACGTGGTGTTGTGCGACGGTTTCGTCGGCAATGTCATGCTCAAGACCATCGAAGGTACGGCCAAGGCCGTCTCCAAGTGGCTGAAGGCCGAGATCAAGGGCAACCCGCTGCGCCTTGCCGGAGCGGTGTTGGCCAACGGGGCCTTCAGGGCGCTCAAGGAGAAAAGCAGCTACGAAACCTACGGCGGCAGCCCGCTGCTCGGCGTGAACGGCGTGGTGATCATCGCCCACGGCTCGTCCACCGCCCTGGCCGTGCGCAACGCCGTCCGGGTGGCCATGGAAACGGTGGAAAACCGGGTGAACAAGTGCATCGAGGAGGCGCTCGCCGGCCTCGCGATTTGCGATTCGGTTTCCGAATGACATCGCGCCGCGCGGTTCCCAACTTCGCGCTTGTGGGGGGCGGTCCGGGGTTCCAATCTCCCGCCGCATGAGTGAATCGAGTTCCGCCATCGAAGTTTGCATCGCCGGGACCGGCAGTTATGTGCCGGAGCGCATCCTCACCAACGGAGAACTCGCGCGGATGGTCGATACCAGTGACGAGTGGATCGTCAGCCGCACCGGCATCAGCGAGCGCCGCGTCGCGGCGGACAACGAGTTCACCTCGCACATGGGATCACACGCGGCCCGCAGGGCGCTCGAACAGGCCGGCATGCGCGCGGAGGAAATCGAGCTGATCGTGGTGGCCACCATCACTCCGGACACTCCCACTCCCGCCACCGCCTGCCATATCCAGCGGCAGATCGGCGCCTCGAAAGCCGTCGCCTTTGATATCTCGGCCGCCTGCTCGGGTTTTCTCTATGCGATGAAACTCTGCAAGCGCCTGATATCGGACGGGGCCTTCGCCAACGCCCTGATCGTCGGCGCGGAGAAACTCTCCGCCGTGACAAACTGGCAGGACCGCTCGACCTGCGTGCTCTTCGGCGATGGAGCGGGCGCCGCGGTGCTTCGGCGCGCGCGGCCCGGAGAGGGCTCCATCGTCGCCACCGAGATGGGCACCGATGGCAACCTCACCCATCTCCTGGAAATCCCCGGCGGCGGCACCGCATGCCCCATCACCGAAAAGAACGTGGGCCAGCATCTCCACACGCTCAACATGCAGGGCAAGGAAGTCTTCAAGATCGCCGTGAACCGGATGAAGGAAGCCGCGGAAAAGGTCATCGAGCGCGCCGGTTGGCAGGCCGAGGACATCGCCTGCGTCATCCCGCACCAGGCGAACCTGCGCATCATCGATGCCATCGCCGACCGCCTCGCCGTGCCAAACGGGCGGGTCTTCGTGAACCTCCACAAATACGGAAACACCTCCGCCGCCGCCGTGGCCATCGCCCTGGACGAGGCGAGCCGCAGCGGAGCCTTCAAGCGTGGCGACCACATCGTGCTCGTGGTTTTCGGAGCCGGCCTCACCTGGGCCGCCGCCGCCGTGAGATGGTGAGGAGAGGATTCTGTCCTTGGTCTGTAGCTCGGACATCCTGAGCCGGGTGTGGCGGATCTTTGATTTTGCGAGGGAGTGTCGGAAAATGGAATGGCACAATCCGGTGGATGCGGGCGGCGCGCCCGAGGAGGAGGCACCTTACTGTGCCTCTTTCCCCGGCCGCGCATGGACATGAAACGACAGTCAGGTCGTTTTTCCATTGGCGGCTGCCCAAGGGACACAACCCCGTCGGGGTTGGGGCGGGTGGCGCTTGAACCCGGATTCCGAAGTTGCATCCGGAGGACATGCCGAAGAACCACCGATTGAACAGGCGGCCGACGGCGCGCGGATCAGGCCGCCTCGCGGTATTGGAAGCGGATGGTGATGGCCCGGTGGCGGTAGGCCCGGTCCATGCGGATGTTGCGGATGGTCTGGCGGCAGTAGGTCTCCAGATCCATCCCCGGAGCGGGGCGAAACGGGATGGTTTCCAGTCGCAAGGGGCCGGAACTGACACCGAGTTCGATGTGACGCTCCAACCAGCGGCGGAGCATTCCAACGCCCGCGTCATCCTGGTGTTCAATCGCCTGGCTGATCTGGAAAAAGCAACGAACGCATTTGCCCGGATGACCGCCACTCAGCAGCAGCTCGCGCAGGTCCAGCAGCGAATCCGCCTGCCCGGCGGCTGCCGGGACCAGTCGGGTCAGCAAATCGTTCACTTCTTGAGGCGTCAGGCGCTCCATGCGGGTGATTGTTTCATGCTGAGACTCACTCGCAAGAAGATAGATTCGGAAAACAAGCGCTGCGGAGAATCGGACGGGAAACGCGGAGTTCCGGGGGCGGAAGTCCCGGCAGCGTTCCCAACCGTAGCCACGCAGTGGGAATCGTGTCGGATCGCTCCGTTCGAATGTGGTTCCCGAAACCGGTGGTGGCAGTGGGACGGGAGACGCCTGGCATTCACGATTGAACGGATGCGGAGTGAGAAGAGCGGCAGATCGCCACCCAGACCGGGCACGCGTGCCAACCGGGTGTCGAAAGTTCCAGCCTCTGGTGGCCGAGCGAATCGAAGAGGCGAAGGACCGAATGCCTCTCTCCGTCGAGCGTGAGCGGCTCGACCATGAGCGAGTGGCAGATGCCGGGATCGATCCCGAGTTGGGTGGTGCCGTCGTTTCCCATGAGATTGATGCCGCCGTCTTCGAAGTCGAGCATGCCGGGCATGATCGCGCTGGTGAGTCCGCAGGCATCGCCCTTCAAGGTGCAGCGCAGCGGCAAGCCGTTCCCGATGGCATGGCGGAAAATCGCTGCGACCGGGTGGGCGGCGGGGTTCGCGCGACGGCGGACCGCGGCCTCCTTGCAGCAGGGGCAAAGCACCGGTTCGCGGGAGAATCCCCGGCACCAGCTTTCATAACTCTTGTGCCCGACCGGACGCCCGGGCAGGCCGTCAACCCGGCTCCGGAAGAGCGGCGCGTCCACATGACCCGGCGGCGCGGCGATGGTAAGCGCGCGCGGATCCCCGGCGAGCGCGAACTCCACCGAAAGGATGGACTCTCCCGGAATTTTCAACTCCACGCGGTGGATGCGGACGATATCGTTGATGGCGAGATCCAGTCCGTTTTCCGGAGAGAAAACCCGCTGCCCGCAGCAGTCGCCCGCCATTTCACCGAGCGGTTCCACTGTGGAAAGCACCGCCAGCGCATTGGCCGCCTGGATAAACAGCGGGGAGCCGCAGGACATTGCCATCAGCAACCGTTCCGGTGGAATATCGAGGTGGAAACAGCGGCGTTCGCATGGGGATGGTGAGGGATTCATGGCGGGATGCGCGTTAGGCCGCCGGGACTTCTCGGTGAATGTGAATGCCTTGGTCCGTTCCACGGACGAGCCGGAACGAAGGCGACTCCGCGTCCGCGAACACCACATGACGGCAGTGACGGTCCGCGACGCGCAACACCGGGCCGTCGATGTCGATGAAGTCAGGTCTGAAACGCGCCACACTGCGGTGGGCCCGCGTCCGCACGATGACCTCGACCCACGGGCATGATTCCAGTTCGCGGCGCGCCGCCCGCGCGAGAAGGGGTTCACAGGCGAAACCGCACTCCGTTTCCCATTCATCGAGCCATGCGCCCGCGCCGAGGAGACGGCTCCGCTCACAGCCCACGGGCTTGCCGTCAAACAGATGAATCATCCGCCGCACCGAGTGGGCTTGCCACGAACATCCGTCGAGGCGGATCGAGAGATCGGCCGCCATTCCAGGCTCTGCGGACGTCAGAAGCGGTCGCGGGTCGCCCGCGTCGGTGAGCAGGTGGAAGATACGGGGGCTGCCGACCAGGCTTTGAAGGTGGCTGCACGGGTCATGCCGGATGCCATTGCGGACCCTTCCGGTTCCGAACGAGGCGATGTGTGAAACGCTGAGCCCCTGCTGGCGGAGGATCACCGTGCCACTGCGGAAGATCGCAAGGTGGTCGAGGATGTCCTCCGCCGCCCCTTGCAGCCGGAATGCGCAAGAGCAGGGGTTGGTGCCGGATTTCTTCCAAAGACAGAACATGGCAATGCGGATTGATGCCAATGATCCTGCCATGCCAACCGCCCGGGCCGCTGACGGCTGCGTGTGAAAATCGGGCGCTTCCTTGCGCCGGCTGATCCGGGTCTCCGTTCCTTGTTGAGAATCACTCTCATCCTGAATTTTGTTGAAATGGCCGGAATGCAGGTTCACCTTCGGGTGCTTGTTGAGACTGAATTCAACCCCCTATACCATTATGAGCACTACCACCGCCACCAAGGCATGCGCCGCATGCAGCCACTGGAAAGCCGGCGCGGGAGCCGAAGGCGAATGCCGTCGGCACGCACCGCAGTTGATCACCTTCGAGGTTGACGACGAGGTGAAAGTCGTATCCCGCTTCCCGACGACCGCCGCCGCCGATTGGTGCGGTGATTTCGAGGCGAAGTGAGCATCGGCTCCATCGATTCGGCAAGGCCCGCTCCCGATCTTGGGGGGTGGGTCTTTTTGGTCCGCACCCGGTTTCCGTTTGTCAGGATCGAATGAACAAATGGGAACCACGGAAGGCACGGAATTTCCGGTAGAGCGGGCCTGGAAGAAGATTAGTGCTCCGTTGCCAAGGGAGGAAATGGCGGGCTGAGCACGCGCATGGAAGGCTCGTCGAGCGACATCAGGAAAGCTTCGAGGTCGGCGCGTTGCCCGGTTGTCAGATCGAGCGGCTTGAGCAGCGGGCTGGTTTCCGGAAACAACGGATCATCCTTCTGATGCTCCTTGCGCTTCGGGCGCGGCATGCCGGCGTTGTAGAGGTTGAGCACGCCGCGCATGGAGGGGAAGAAGCCGTTGTGCATCCACGGGCCGGTGTTGGCGACGTTGCGCAGCGTGGGCGTGCGGAATTTGCCCATGTCCTCCGGTTTCTTCGTGATCGCATAAAGCCCCTGGTCCTCGAAACGGCGTCCATAGTAGGTGAGGCCGGCATTGTGGAAATTGTCGTCGGTGAAATTGGGGCCGTTGTGGCAGTTGATACAACGCGCCCGGGTGCGGAACAGGTGCAGGCCGACGAGCGCGGAGTCGGAAATCGCGTCCCGCTTGCCTGTTAGAAAGCGGTCGAACGCGCTGCGGCCGACCGGCAGCCCGCGCTGGAAGGCGGCGATGGCCCGGACGATGCGGTCGAAGGTGATCTCCGCATCGCCGAAGGCGGCTTCGAATTTCGGGCCGTAGAATTCCTTTTCCTTGCCGAGTCTCTCTACGATGACTTCCGGGGCGCCGGCCATTTCCTTGGGATTGGTGATCACCGCCACGGCCTGTGCTTCGAGCGTGGGCGCACGGCCGTCCCAGAAGAGCGACTTGGCGTGGCCGATGCCGTGAAGGCCCGGGGTGTTGCGGGTGAGCTGGCCCATGAACACGCCGTTGGCGAGCGAGCGTCCGTCGCTCCAACCCTTCTCCGGGTCATGGCAGCGGGAACATGATATCTGTTGGGAGCCGGAAAGGCGCGGATCGAAAAACAGCGAGAGCCCGAGTTCCTTTTTCTCCTTGGTGGGCTCCATGCCCTCCGGAAACGGCACGGGTCCCGGAGTGCCGAGTTCGCGGTGGATCACGCCCTCGTCCAGCGTCGGCTCCGGCCACTCGGCCGGCGGTTTGGAGTATTCCGCGCGCAGCCATTCCACCAACTCCTCGCGGGTGGCGGCAGCCGCCGGCTCCGCCCGGCCGGGACCGGTGAGGCCGAGCAGGGCCAGCGGGAGGAGGATTCTAGGGTTGGTCAAAACTTTCAACACGGCCATCGGTCCAGAGTCTGTTGACGGATTTTCCGCCGTTCCACGGGCGGTACCAGCGGTTTCGCGGGGCCACTTGCAAGGCCGAGCTTTGGTATCGGTTGAATCCGGCGGGCAGGGTGTAGCAGTAGCAGTTGAATGCCAGAAGGATGGGTTTGGGAATGGCGCTGTAGCGGCCGGGCGTGGGATTGCGCTCCGATGGTGTCGAGGTCGGATCGTATGCGATCTGATAGTTTGTGGACCATGCATAACTGTTTTTGAAACGGATCTGGGCCTTGGTTGCCTTCGGGCTTGTCCAGGCGTCCTCCCCCGGCAGGTAGTCGTGCAGGACCTGGCACAGGCTGAGGGGATCCCTCCACTCGCGGTATGCGGGCGAGCCGCCGATCTCCTCCTTGGTGAAGGCGATGTCGTTGTTTTCCGTGGCGCGTGAAACGACCGCCCGGTGGATGCCCCTGAGCTTGTTGGCATCCACCACGCACTTCGCACGGTCCATCAGGCGGGTGATGCCGGTGATGGTGATGACGGCCAGGGTGAGCACGATCAGCGCGACCACCATCAGCTCGGTCAGGGTGAAACCCGGTCTGCGGGAGGATTCCGGTTCTGGGTTTCTCATGGCTTGGCTTGCGGCTGGAGGGTGGCGTGAATCCGGAAGAACGTGGCGGGTTCGCCGGTCGGGATGATGATTCTCCGGCGTTCGTAACCTGTGGGCGGCGTGATGTCCGGCGTGCTCATGACTTCGGAGGCGATGGCGAGCGCGGTCCAGGTCTTGAGATCGCCGCTGCCATGGGGCTGATAGACGACGCTGCCGTCCGTGCGCGCGGTCCACCGGAGTTCGATGCCGGCCTCGGTTCGTTCCGCCGCGTATCCATTGCCGTCCGCTCCGGAGAGGGGGGAGGTGCCGAAGCTGAACTCGCTGATGTTGTCGCGGCCGTCACCGTCGGGATCGGCGGTGGGGGCGATCCACGCCGCATCGAGCGATGGGTAATCGGCGGCCCATGTTTCATAGGTGGATTGCGGGCCGGCGGGGTCCAAGTCCATGCGCAGGATGGTGCCGTAGCCGGTGGTGGCCGTGGGGCCATGGTTGCCGCCGGTTTTTGTGATGTAATAGAACGCGGGCGAGGTGGTGGAGCCGTTGAAGGTGCCTCCGCCACGGATTTCACCTCCGAAGTTGTCGTAGGGAATGTTCACGTTGACCGTGGTATTGGCATCCAGGCTGAAAAGCGTTTCGTGCTGGCCGGTGCGCAGATCGTAGCGGTTGATCGTGCCCCCGGTCGTCGTGCCGGACGCATAGGCTCCCCCGGAGATGGTGGTGTAGTAGAGCGCCTTGTCCCATTCCACCACCGGTCCGTAGCACTTGTTGCCCTCCAGGTAATAGGTGGTGCCGTCCACCAGGGTGCCGCCGGCCATCCGGTGAAGGACGGAGAGAGCCTTGGTATTGATATCATATCTCATCAGCGCGCCGGGCATGGGGTTGCTGCCGACGGTGGTGAAGTAGAGGCAATGGTCGAGCGCCCGGTAGTAGGGGTTGTGGCTCGGAAGCTGGGCGTGGGTCTCGGGCATGGATGCGACTACCTCCACGGTCTCGGCTCCGCGCACGGATGCGTCGAGTTTGCAAAGTGTTCCGCTGACCGCGCCGTCCCCACCGGTGAATGTGGTGAAATACAGGTCGGTGCCGACCACCGCGAATCCCTTGTAGGGCTGGCGAGGTCCCGGGCCGGCGGCCATTTGATAGACCGTGCTGGTGGCGCCGGTGGCGGGTTCGTAGCGGAGAATCGCTCCGTTTCCACTGGCGAGACCGCCGCTGTAGCAGTTGAAATAAAGGTCTTTTCCGGCGGTGCCGCGGTCGATGATGGCCACGCCGCCCCAGGGGTTCCGGATGTGGTTGCCGGAGCTGCCGGTCGCCTCCCAGAGCTTGTTGGTCACTTGAGCGGCGGTCATGTTGTAATGACCCATGGTGCTGTAAACCGCGCTGCCCTCACGGTTGTTTCCGATGGTGGTGAAGTAGAGGAGATCGCCGTCCCGGACCGGGCTGGACTTCGGGGTGAGTCCGGTGTCGTTGTCCATGGCGATGTGGATTTGCAGTTGGCCGGTGGTGATGTTGTAACTCGAAAGGGTGCCGAATCCGTATTCGCCGCCCTGTTCGCAGGTGAACCAGAGTCTCTCTCCAACAAGGATCGCGCTGTCGTTGACGCGTGCCGGCTGGGCGAAGAAGGGGTTGATGCTCGAATTGTCGAAATCGTGCAGTTTCACCAAACTCGGCGCGGCGGCGGCGGGTAAGGTGAGGGAAGCGATGGCGAGTGGGAGGCGGATGCCGGTTCGGACTTTCATGGAGCCCGAGGCTAGTGGCCGCGATGGCCCGGCGCTAACGGCCGGATGCGGAGAAATAGCGGTCAATTGCGCGGGCGCAAGCGACCGTCACTGGCCATACGATTGGTTGGGTTGTGTCGCCCCCTTGCCACCATTCCACTTTGATCTCACTCGCTCACCTAAGTTTTCAACGTCCGAGAGCGACGGTTGATTTTATCGTATGGCAGCGCGAAACAATAAATTACCTGGGCGGTTTGGACAGGTTAAATGGTTTTGACATGGTTCGGTCATGCCGGATCATACAATTGATGTCGTGGCCGCGCGACAGATATATGACTATTTGCCCGAGCCTTGATGAGAGGGGACGCAGAAGGTGGGTCGCAAAGGAGGCTCGCCTGGTTGGGGAGGTGTTGCCGCCGTCGCATTGGCCACCGGGTTTTCGGATCGGACAGTACGCAACGGCATCCGGGAGACCAGCCGGACCGATTAACTTGGTTGCCGTAAGGGGAAACCGGGTGCGGGACGAAAGCGGCGGGAGATCGAGCGGCCCGGGATTCTGAAAGCTCTTGAGGAGTTGCCGGGCCGGACTCGAGGGGAGATCCCATGACATCGTTACGCTGGACACGCAAAAGCCCCCGGTCACTCGCCGCCGCCTATCCCAGGTCGGTGCGTTGGAGGGATGAAGATGGTGTCTTTATCGGCGGCATCGAAGGGCTTTGTGGCGACCGCGATCACGGCGGCGATCCGGTTGTCGTTTTCCGCACCCTGAAACGCTTGGCCGGGGAAACCATCGCCCAATGGGACGCCTTGGGACTTGCTTTGCCAGGATCCTCCGTCGCCAACCCCGACGGAAGCCGATCCCGCCAGCATCCCGAGCGGAGCCGCCATGGCGGCTTGGAGGGGGGGCGCCAGATGGAGAGAATCCAGGCGCCTGGGAACGGCAGGCCTGCAACGACAAGGCCAGGACCGTTCTCGCGGCGACGCTGCCGATGGTTTCCAGCGAGTTTTATGCCCGGATGGAAAAGTCCATGGGTAAAAACGGCTTGGATCATTACGGGCGCGAACGGGAGCCACACACCGGCATACCAAGTGCGGCGGCCTCCGCCCTCCTGAAAAATCACCGTTGCAGGGAATCGGTTCCGCACGTGACTGTTTCCCATCAATCTCCGAGGCAAAACAAAGCTTCCGCGCCTTTGCGTTCGATGAGGATGGCGGAGCCGACGGGGATTCTTCCGGCGGCGGCTTTTCCATCACTGGCGCTGATCCATTGGTTGTCCGTGGTGAGATAGTAGGTGGAAAAATTTCCAAAGGGGCCATCAGCCAGCCAGACCTTATCCGCTTCCTCAGGCCTGTCGCTTTTTTGGAGATCGTTTTCCAAGCCGAGCGACTGGAGATCGGAGCAGGCGGGATACGGGGTGGCGACGAGATTGAGACCGGGTTTGACGACGGAGCGGGTCGGCCCGGTCTTGATCTCGCCGGTCGTGATGATTCTCACGGCGGTTCCGCCCTTGCGATGCACGATCAGGCCGTCCGGATAAACCAAAGGCATATCGCCGACGGGTTGGAGGGTGGCGGCATCCACCCAGCCGGTGGAGCCATCCGGGAGACGGAGGATGAAACAACGGCGGAAATCGCCGAGCGTGGTACCCTGCGGTATCAGGACGTTGTCCGCGGTATCGGGATCCGGGCCTGCGAGAAGTCCGGCGAACCGCAGGTCGAAAACCGAGTTCAGGGTGGCGGCGGGGCGGAGGCTGAAGCGGTCGCCAGCTTTGACGCCCGCAGCGGCGAGGTCGTCGGACAAGGTGAGCCGGACACCCTGCCAGCGGGTGATTTCCTGGATGACCCCCGTTTTGTCGCCACTGGCGATTTCGAGAATATAGGTTTCTCCAACGGTGAGGGGGAGTTCGGATTTCACTCGGCTGGTGCCATCGAGAATGGCGAGTTCCGCGAAGTCCTTGCCAATGGAGCCGATATGACCTTGAGCGATGGCGTTGTGGTGGAGGCGGAGACCGACCAGGTTCATGCCGGGTTGCAAACCCGCGGAACCGAAACCGTCGCGGGCGGGGGAGCCTTCAAGGGTGCCATAGCCTACGGGGGTGGTGAAGGCGGTTTCCGCAGCGGTTTCCACGACGTATGCGAAGGCGCCAAGGGAAAGGGAAAGTGCGAAGCCGAGTTTGGTTTTCACAAGCGGGAGAGAATCATTTCGAACGGACGATACAAGGATTTTCAGCCGGCAGCGCGTAAATCGAAGTTGCGACTCCGCCCAAAATGGGCAGGGTTTCGCGGTGCCACGGAAAATCCGCGGCCTCCTCAAAGACCTTCGCAAGGCGGGCTTCGCGCTCGCACCCGGCGGCAAGGGGAGTCACCGGAAATGTGAACACCCCGCGGTCAGGATTCCGGCCATCTTCCTGGACGCGGCGGCGACGACGCCAAGGCATATCCGAAACGGCGCATTGCCGAAAAATCAACGGGTCCAAGTCATGAAAAAGCTCTCCGCCAAAGAAGCCGCCCGCCTTGCCCGGGCCTCCCATCAATTCCGGCAATCCCGATCCCGCCGCCATCCGTAGCGCCATGGGCCTCGGCCAGGCCAAGTTCGCCCGGGGCTCATCGGCGCGAGCGTTCGCACCCTCCACAAATGGGAGCGAGAACCCGGTATCCCGAAGCGAGTCGCCGAGGGTACTCTGAAAATCGCCGTCGCATGGCATCGGGGCCGCGCGTGCCTGTTTCGTCCTTGCCGGACCGGCGCCGGGATCACTTGATTGTCGATTCCCGATACGTTGGGCGGCATTCTGAAGGCATGTGGAAGTCAATCGGATCATGGGTGGCCATTCTGTCTCCGCTGGCGGCGGGTCCGGCCGGCGGCGTGGCGGCGGAGTGGAGGAAACTGCGCGAGGAACTGCGCCGCCAGGGCTACCCGGTGGCGCTCCGGTTTTCCCGAGCGGCGGATAGACGGATAGTTCTTCGGGATCGTGGAATCCTCCGGTTCAAAAAAGTCAAGGAGCGGCGAAACGCGTCCGCCGAACGGATGGAATGCCAGTGAAAACGCCAAATTGGCCGCAAATCGGCACACCATCCTCGTGGGCGGCCGCGTTCCGCCCCCTTTTGAGACCTATCACAAGATCCCTCGCGCCCGGACCAGCCTTTTTGTCCGCACCTGCGGCCGTGGATTTCAGGCGCGTCCATGGACCCGCATGTGGCCGATGGCGAGTTTCACTGTTTCCGGTGTGAGCGGGGAGGGGAGATTGGTTTCGCGGATGCCGAAGGCATGGATGGCGTCGCGCAGGGCCTCGCGGACCGAGATGGCGAGCATGAGCGGCGGTTCGCCGACGGCCTTGGAGCCGTGGATGGTGCGCGGCTGGGCGGCATCTGTTAGAAGCGATGCCCGGAAGTCGGGCGGGGCGTCGCTGATGGCGGGGATGGCATAAGTGCTGGCGCTGTGGGTGAGAAGTTTGCCATTCGCGCCCCATATCAACTCCTCGCAGGTGAGCCAGCCCGCGCCCTGCACGAAGCCGCCCTCGATCTGGCCGCGGTCGATGGCGGGGTTGAGCGAGTCGCCCGCGTCATGGAGGATGTCCGTGCGGCGGAGACGATGCATGCCGGTGAAGCCGTCGATCTCCACCTCGCTGACGGCGGCGGCGAAGGCGTAGTAGTGGAATGGCCTGCCCTTGCCGAGGGCCCAGTCCCACTCGAGATCCGGTGTGGCGTAGAAACCGGCGGCCGATAGCTGGATGCGCCGGGTGTAGGCGAGTGCGGTGATTTCCCGGAAGGGAACCGAGACCCCGTCCGGGCCGTGCAGCGACCCGTCGCGGAACATGATATCATCCGCGGCGCAGCCGAAGCGCTCGGCGGCGAGGGGCGCGAGTCTGGCGCGGAGTTGGCCGCAGGCGTCAGCAACAGCCATGCCATTGAGATCGGAGCCGGAACTGGCGGCGGTGGCGGAGGTGTTTGGCACCTTGTCGGTGCGGGTGTGCATCAGGCGGACGGCCCCGGCGGGCAGTCCGAGTTCGCGCATGGCCACGCCGAGGATCTTGGTGTGAAGCCCCTGGCCCATCTCGGTGCCGCCGTGGTTCACCTGCACCGAGCCGTCCTGATAGACAAGCACCAGCGCGCCGGCCTGGTTGTAATGCCTGAGGGTGAAGCTGATGCCGAACTTCACCGGTGTGATGGCGAGCCCGCGCTTGCGGAAGGGATGGGCGAGGTTCCACGCATCGATCTCGCCGCGTCTTTGCGCGAACGCGGAGGACTCCAGCAACTCCGACCAGATGCGGGCGATGCGGTTTCCCTCCACCTCCTCGCCGTAGTGGGTGGTGTTGGTTTCCCCGTGGCCGTGATAGAAGTTCCGCGACCTCACCGCCTCGGGGGCGAGCCCGAGTTTTCCGGCGATGCGGCCGATGATTTCCTCGATGACCAGCATGCCCTGTGGTCCGCCGAAGCCGCGGAAGGCGGTGTGCGAGGTGGCGTTGGTCTTGCAAACCCGGCCGATGAAACGGACATGCGGAATGTAATAGGCGTTGTCCAGATGGAAGAGGGCGCGGTCGTTGACCGGCTGGGAGAGATCGAGCGACCAGCCGCCATCGGAAAACAGTTCGATCTCCGCCGCTGTTAGAGCCCCGTCATCGCCGTAGCCGGCCTTGTAGCGGGCGAGGAAGGGATGGCGCTTGCCGGTGGACCCGATGTCATGATCGCGGTCGAGCTGGATGGCCACCGGGCGGCCGGTTTTCACGGCGGCGATGGCGCAAATGGCGGCCCATGGATTGGCCTGGGTTTCCTTGCCGCCGAATCCGCCGCCCATGCGCGGGCATTCGACCACCACGCGGTGCCGTGGCCAGCCGAGGACTTCGGCGACGATGGTCTGGGTCTCGCTGGGGTGCTGGGTGGAGGAGTGGATGTGCACCCCGTCCTCGCCGTCCGGTTCCGCGAGCGCGGCCTGGGTTTCCAGATAGAAATGTTCCTGTCCGCCGATGTGGAACCCGCCTTCGATGACATGCGCGGAGTTGGCGAGCGCGGTGGCCGCATCGCCGCGTGAGAGTTCGCGTGGCGCGGTGTGAAACGATCCGGCGCTGACGGCTTCGGCGATTCCCAACAGGGGTGGAAGCGCGTCATGCGTGACGGTGACGAGCCCGGCGGCGAGCCGTGCCTGTTCGAGGGTGTCCGCCACCACGGCGGCGATGACCTGGCCGTGGAATCCGATGGTGTTTTCCGCGAACAGGGGTTCGTCGTGGCGGGAGGGGCCGGTGTTGTTAGCGCCGGGAACATCGCGTGCGGCGAGCACTGCGCGAACGCCGGGCGAGTTTCGGGCCGCGGTTGTATCAACTCGCAGGTTCTCCGCTCTCGCGACGGTGGAGCGCAGCAGCCATGTTTGCAGCGCGCCGCGGCGGATGGCGATGTCTTCGGTGTAGAGCGCGCGGCCGGTGACGTGTCCGGATGCGGACTCGTGGACGCGGGAACCGCTGGCGCGATCCATGGCATCGCGCAAAACCGGCGGCGGAAAAGGTTCCTCATCGGTATCTGACAGATATTTCAGGAACAGTCCGCGGATGAGGGTGCGGCGGTATTCGGCCGATCCGCGCAGGTCACCCAGGGGGGTGAAGGTTTCATCCAGCAAACGTAGGATTTCCCCGGATGCGGCATCGGTGAGGGGACGGCCGAGAAGCGCTTCCTCGACCGCCATGGCACGCATGGGAAACGCCGAGACCCCGCCGTATGCCAGGCGCGCGAGAGTGATGCGGCCCGCAGCATCCGTGTCCAGGCGGACGGCGGCGGAGACGGTGGAGATGTCCATCTCGCGGCGCTTGGAAACCTTGTGAAACTCGCAGCGGCCGGGTGCCCCGCACGGCAGCAGGATGGTTTCTAACAACTCATCCGGTCCCAGCACCGTGCGGCGGTATCCGGTGAAGAATTCCGCGAGCGGGACTTCGCGTTTGCCGTTGGGCGAGGCGATGACCACGGCGGCATCGAGCGCCAGCAGGACCGGCGCGGAGTCGCCAATGGGCGAGGCGGTGGCAAGGTTGCCGCCGAGGGTGGCGCGGTGGCGGATCTGGCGCGAGGCGAAGAGGCGGAACATCCGGTCGAGCGCCGGATATTTGCCGCGCAGGGTTTCCCCGATGTCGGTGAGCGGCACTGCCGCGCCGATGCGCCAGTGGGTGCCGGTGTTTTCGATGCGGGTGAGTTCGGCGGTGCGTTCGAGCGAGATGAAGGACCGCGGACGCAGGTGACGCTTGTTGATGAGCACCGCGATCTCGGTGGCTCCCGCGACAAACAGGGCTTCCGGATGCGCGGCCTTGAGGTGGAGGGCTTCGGCCAGAGTCCGCGGCCGATGGTGCAGGGATGGGCCGGACGCGACATCGCCGGCATGGCCGAAAGGCACAGGGCTGTTAGAGAGGGCGGCCGCCGCCTCGCGGATCGGCCGGTAACCGGTGCAGCGGCAGAGGTTTCCGCATAGCTGGTCGGCCACGGCCGCGGGATCTCCGGTGACTCCCCTTGCCATGGCCTCGGCGAGCGAGCAGACGAAACCGGGCGTGCAATAGCCGCATTGGGATCCGCAGCCATCGATCATGGCGCGTTGAACCGGATGCGGATCGCCCGTTTCGGCGGACAAACCTTCCGCGGTGACGATGGATGATCCGGCGAGCGAGTGAACGAGCGCGAGGCAACTGTTGATCGCGCGAGGCGGGCCGTCCTCGCGGTGAAGCAGAATGGTGCACGCGCCGCAGTCGCCCTCGTTGCAGCCGCACTTGGTGCCGGTGAAACCGCGGCGGCGCAGCAGGTCGAGCACGCTCTCGTGCGGCGGGGAGTCGGAGACATCCACCGGGGCGCCGTTGACGACGATGGCGGGCGGCTTTTTCATTCCGCCAGATCAAGCAGGGTTTGGGCCAGCAGGGTGGCGCCGCGCCGGATCGCCTCGGGCGAGGCATACTCGTCAGGGCGGTGCGACCAGCCGTTGCGGCACGGAATGAAGATCATCATCGTCGGACACAGCCGCGCCATGAAGAGCGAGTCATGATAGGCGCGGCTGACCATCCGGCGGTGCGGGTAGCCGAGTGTGGCCGCGCACTTTTCTGTTAGACCGAGCAGGCGCGCGGAACAGGTCGCCGGCGGGTCCGAGTTGATCACTTCCCATGCGAGCTTCACCCCGCGCCGGGCGCAAAATGCCCCGGCATCTTTCCGGATGCGCCCAAGGGCCTTGTCCCTTGCCGCGAGATCGGTGTCGCGGAAGTCGATCTCCATCATCACTTCGCAGGGGATCGAGTTGATCGCCCCGGGATGCACGCGGACGACGCCGGTGGTGCCCACTGTGTCGGGAGATCCGGATTCGAGTGCGGCGCGCTCGACGGCGAGGGCGGTTTCGGCGGCGGCGAGGAAGGCGTCGCCGCGTCCCGGCATCAGCACCGCGCCGGCGTGTCCGCCGTTGCCTGTGAAGTGGAGCCGGAAGGCGGCTGGCGCGGCGATCTTTTCGACGAGACCGATATCAACGCCTCCGGCCTCCAGCAGCGGACCCTGTTCGATGTGGAGTTCCACAAAGGCGTCGTAGCAACCCGGATCGAGGCGCACGTCTTCCAAGGGCCCCGCGCAATCCGGCGGCCGCAGTGATTCGAGGGTGTTTCCCTCATGATCCGTTAGCAGCCTCGCATCCGCGGCGCTGGTGCTGCCTGCGAGCATGCGGGACCCGAGGCAGCCGATTCCGAAACGTGTGGGTTCCTCGGCCGTGAACATGATCAGCTCGATGGAACGCCGTGGCCGGATCCCGCTCTCGCGGATGGCCCGCAGCGCTTCCAGCCCGCCAAGCACGCCCACGGTGCCATCGTATGCTCCGGCGTTCGGGATCGCGTCCGTATGCGAGCCGGTGGCCACCGGCGGCAGGGCGGGGTCGGTGCCGGGCAGGGTGATGAAGAGGTTTCCAACCGGATCGGCGCGCGTTTCGAGTCCCGCGCCCGTCGCTTTCCCTAACAGCCACGCGCGCGCGGCCAGATCCTCGGGCGAGAACAGCACGCGGGTCACCGCCGGAGCGGGATGGGCGGAAATGGCGGCAAGCTCGGTGAGTTCGGCGTCGAGCCTTTCGGCTTGGATGGATACGGCGGGAGACACTTGGGTTTCAGGGGATGCGGTGGATGTCCTTGTGATAGAGATAGGATGCGGGGCTGTCACCGATGGCGGCGAACCACTGCGGGCAGTAGGGAGCCATCCAGATCGCGTCTCCGGCGGCGACCGGATAGTAGCGGTCCTCAAGGCGATAGATCCCCATGCCTTCGAGCATGAGCAGGCCGTGTTCCATGATGTGGGTCTCGACGAATGGCAGGGTGGCTCCGGGCTGATAGGTGAAAATGTTCATCGCCAGATCGTAGCGGTCGTCGATCGGCAGCAGGGTTTTCAAACGCGCCCGCTCGTTTCCGAGAAAGGGCTCGGCGGGAACATCGGCGGCGTTTCCGAAAACGGCGGGAGGTGCGCCGACGCCCGCCTGTTTCCGATAGGGCTTGCGGTAAACCGTCAGGCGCGCGCCGGGGCCGCCATCGATCCGTAGCGAGGTCTCTGGCGGAACGAAGAGGAAACCGCCGGCTCCGAGCGCGGTTTCTCCACCATCCCAGACGGCGCCGCCGTTTCCGGACTCCGCGTAAACCGCGTGTTCATGCCCGTCCGCCGCGAACTCCGCGGCGCCGCCTTCTTCTCCGAACAGGAGCAGGAATTGGCTGAACGCCGCACCCATCGCGGGCGAGATGATCACATGCGTGGCGAGGCCGCTCCAACCGGGAAAGGCGGAGGGCACATGGCCGTCCGGCGCGATCAGGGCGTGGCGCGGTCCGACAAAGGTGCGGGTGTTTCCAAACAGCGTGCTCATGGGTTCTCGGATGCTTTTGTTAGAAATCCTCCGCGGCTTGCGGGTGTGACGGGTTGTCCCCGCTGACGGGTTGCCACCACCCGCCATTGCGGAGTCATGCCGAGGTAGGGTGAAACCGGATGTCGCTGGAGCAGATCCCCGGCCATGATCGTCCGGCCGCCGGGTTCCAGCAACACGAAATCCGCGTCCATCCCGGGAGCGATGGCGCCTTTTCCCGGCAAACCAAACCTCATCGCCGGTGCCAGGCTGAAGCATCGGGCGAGATCCGGCCAGCTCATCCTCTCCAAGGCCGGGCCGATCACCAGCGGAAACCCGTGCTGGCATCCGGCGATGCCGCCCCATGCGGAGAACACGTCGTCCCCCGTCTTCATTTCCGGCGGGGCGGGGGAGTGGTCGGACCCGATGGTGTCGATCATGCCGACCGCAAGCGCGTTCCACAGCGCGTTCACCGTGGCGGCCGGCCGAAGCGGCGGCGCACACTTGGCCGCGATGCCGATCCGCTCGCCGGCATCCTCGTCTAACAGAAGATAGTGCGGACAGGTTTCGATGCTGACATCCGCGCCCAGCGATCCCGCCATCCTGGCCTCCAGTATCCCTTCCCGGGAGCTGACATGCACAATGTGGATCCGGCAGCCGGTTTCCCCGGCGATGTCACAGGCCCGGCGGATGGCCTCGGTTTCCGCCTCCACCGGGCGAGATGCGAACCAGTCGCGCATGGCGCCTGGCGACGGCGGCGGGTTTTCGCGCCGGTGCGCGGCGATCACGGCGGGGTCTTCGGCGTGGATACCGACGATCAGTCCGCGTGCGGCGGCACGTTTCATCCCTTCGCGAAGCACTTCCGCGTCCGCCGCGCCGAATTCATCGATTCCACTCGGGCAGAGAAAGGCCTTGAAACCGATGGCTCCCTCGTCGGCCATCGCGTCAAGATGCGGCAGGCTTTCCCGGGTAAGACCTCCCCACAGCGCGAAATCGATCCTCGATACCGCTTCGGCGCGGGCCCGCTTGGCGAGAAACGTTTCGCGGTCGAGCACCGGAGGATGCGAGTTGAGCGGCATGTCGGCGAAAGTGGTGCCGCCGCCTGCGGCGAGCGCCGCGGAACCGGTATCCAGACCCTCCCAGTCGGCGCGGCCCGGATCGTTGAAATGCACATGCATGTCCACGAGTCCGGGAAACAGCACCTTGCCGCCCGCATCGATCTCCGTTTCCGCGGTCCTCGATCCACAGTCGCCGACATTGGCGATGCGGCCGTTTTCCACGAGCACATCGGTGATCCTGTCGTCTTCCGGCGTGACGACCCTCGCATGGCGGATGATCAGGGAATCGGCGCTCATGGGGATGATGGCGGTTCGCTGTCCCAGGCGGAAATGCAGGCTGCGGTGGCGGAAACGGCCAGGGCCAGGTCCTCGCGTGTGATGGATTCGTCCGGGTGATGGCTCAGGCCGCCGCGGCATCGCACGAACAGCATGGCCACCGGAGCGACTTCGGAGAAAACCACGGCGTCATGGCCGGCGCCACTCGGGATTGGCGGGACTTCACTGCCGCTCACGGCTCTTGCCGCATCGAGGCATCTCTGGGTCCAGGTTTTGTCACATTGAATGGCTGCCGATTCCTGAATGATATCAAATGTCAGTTCCAGGTTGCGACGTTTCGCGATGGCGTCACAGGCTTCGCGAATGTCATCCGCGGCCCGTCGCCTGGCCGCATCATCCGGGTGTCGCGCATCGATGGTGAAACGTGTCTCACCGGGCACCGCGTTACCCGCGCCGGGCAGCGTCTCCATGCGCCCGACGGTGGCTACCAGCGGCGGGCGGGCCAGCGCCAGTGACTCGATGGCCAGCACGCACTCGGCCGCACCGGCCAAGGCGTCGCGACGCAGCGGCATCGGGGTGGTGCCCGCATGCTCGGCCAGGCCCCGCATGGTGACGACACCGCGCGTTTGCCCGCAGATGGACGGGACGACCCCGAGAGCGATCCCGTTTTCCTCAAGCACGCGGCCTTGTTCGATATGAATCTCAAGATATGCCGCCGCGTCCCCCGGACGATACAGGATTTGCTCCTCCCCCTCGTGCCAGCCTTCATCGCGGATCGCTTCAGCCACGCTGATTCCGGCGGCGTCCCGAACGTTTGACAAGGCCTCGTCAAGCGTGCCGGTGCAGGCGCGGCTGCCGAGATAGGTGGCATGGAAACGCACGCCCTCCTCGTCGGCAAACGCCAGAATATCCACCGGTTTGCGAGGCATTCCGCCATCCTCCGCCAGCCACTCAAGCGCGGCGATGGCGGCGATGATGCCGAGCGCGCCGTCGTATTTTCCCGCATTCACCACCGTATCCAGATGCGAGCCTAACAGCAGCGGCCGCCCCGCCGCGCCTTCGGGCCGGTGTCTGCCGCGGAGATTGCCCAACGCATCGTGCGCCGTCTCAAGTCCCGCGTCGGCCATCCACCCGGCGATCAGTTTGCCCGCGCGGGCCGATCCATCCGATAGAAACACCCGCGTGAGCCGCCCGGGCTCGTCGCTCACCTCTCCGAGCGTCTGCAAGCGTTCCCACGCCCTTGCCACGGCGGGGTGTTCTGGACTCGCCGCATCCATCAGCTTCCGCGGTAGGTTTGATAGGCCCAGGGCGAACAGACGATCGGCACATGGTATCGCCCGTCCGCAACCGTGCGGAACCTTACCGGAACCACGTCCAGAAAGTCTCGCGATATCCCGCGGCCTGCGAAATAATCGCCCACATGAAACTCCAGCTCCCACTCGGCGGTTCCGCCATCCGCATCATCCAGCAGCGGAGCGTCCGGCCGCCCGTCGGCATTCAGGCAAGCCTCCGTTACGGTCTCCCCCGTGCCGGCGCGGCGCAATACCACCCTCATCCCCGCGGCCGGGCAGCCGTGGACTACATCAAGCGCGTGAGTCGTGATCCTCGCCATGTTCCTTTCATGGGTGCAGTTTTCGCGCCGCGAGGCAAGCCGAAGAAATTTCGCATTTTCAATCTTGCAAATATGTTGAAACGGACATGGACTGACCCCGTCCCTCCGTCGGAGGGACGGGGTCTGAATAACCTCGTAACAGGCGGTCGGCATCGGCCGCAACGATGCCGCCAACCCGGGCAAAAGGCCGGGGGGGCGGTGGCGCATGTCCAAGCCGTCTGCCTGCGGGGAGTTGGCCAAAGGCCATCGCGGTCGTCCTGTTACGGCTTATTCACTCCCCGTCCACCAGGAAGGATCACATTCAGCCTTCCTTCCCATGAAATCGATAC
>CAZKQK010000023.1:0-48962 GCA_964554865.1 uncultured Luteolibacter sp.
GGAGAGCCGTCCCTGCCTCAGTCTTGCGAAATTCGGCTTATCTACGCGCCATTCGTGGCTGGGACACTTTTGTCCCCCGGTATTCCTTCACCAGTCCTTCCCATGGACAGCCCGCGCTTCCGCGCTATGCTGCGGCGATGCCGAACGCGTTGATCGACGAGACGTCGCCCTATCTCATGCAACACGCCCACAATCCGGTGGATTGGGTGCCTTGGAGCGAAGCCGCGTTCGCGCGTGCGAGGGAGGGGAATCGCCTGGTTTTCCTTTCCGTGGGATACTCCACCTGCCACTGGTGCCATGTGATGGAGCGGGAGAGTTTTGAGAACCCCGCGGTGGCCGGAGTGATGAACGGGCTGTTCGTAAACGTGAAGGTGGATCGCGAGGAACGGCCGGACATCGATTCAACCTACATGGCCTACGTGCAGGCCACCACGGGCCAAGGCGGCTGGCCGATGAGCGTGTGGCTCACTCCCGATGGCAAACCCGTTTTCGGGGGCACTTATTTTCCGCCGGAGGACCGATACGGCAGGGCCGGCTTCGTGCGGGTCTGCCATGAGCTTGCACGGCTGTGGCGCGATGACCGGGAGCGGCTTGAACGGGGCGCCGCCCGCGCGATCGGGCGCCTGCGAGGCGAATCGACCGCCGGTTCCCCGCTCCGGGGCATGCCTTCGCCCAAAGTCTTCGGCGACTATCTCGACCTCTGCGAATCGATGTTTGATGACAAATCCGGCGGTTTCGGCGGAGCGCCGAAGTTTCCCCGGCCGGTGGTCTTGCGGACGCTGATGCGGCTCACCGAACGCTTCGGTCCGGAAAGCGGTGAGGGCGCCGCCGCATGGCGGATGAGCGATCGCACGCTGCGCGCCATGGCTGCGGGCGGCATGCGCGACCACCTCGGCGGCGGCTTCCACCGCTACTCGGTGGACCGCTACTGGCACGTGCCGCATTACGAGAAAATGTTATATGATCAGGCGCAGCTCGCCATGGCATACATGGACGCGTGGCAAATCCCGGGAGATGACGGTTTCCGCGATGTCGCATCGGGGATATTCCGATATCTTCTGGAAACCACCCGCGACGCGTGCGGCGCGTTTCATGCCGCCGAGGACGCCGACAGCCTCGCCGCTCCGGACAGCGACCACAAGTCCGAGGGGGCGTTCTGGGTTTGGGAGGCGGAGGAAATCCAGAAGCTGTTAGATCCGCGCGAGTCGATGTTGTTCTGCAAGGCCTACGGAGTGGAGCCCGATGGCAACGCGCGTCCCGAAAGCGATCCGCATGGCGAGCTGGAAGGGAAAAACACCTTGTTCCGCGCCACATCCCACGCCGATCTCGCGGCCATGTTCGATCGCACCGAAGCGGAGATCCGTGACAGCCTCGCCGCCAGCCGCGCGATTCTCGCCGCCGCCCGGGAGACGCGGCCCCGGCCGCATCGCGACGACAAGATCATCACCGCGTGGAACGGTCTTGCGATCGGAGCGCTGGCGCGGGGCGCGCGTTTGATGGATCGTCCGGACCTGGCGAAAGCGGCGGCCGCGGCCGCGGAGTTCATTCGCCGCGAGTTATGGGATGGGGAAGCGCTTTACCGGTCCTTCCGCGGCAAGCGTGGGCAGGCGCCGGGATTTCCGGCCGATTACGCGTTTCTCATCTCCGGGCTGATCGAGCTTCACGCGACGGCTCCGGACAATGGCTGGCTCGACTGGGCGCTGGATGTCCAGCGGGCGTTCGATAACCGCTGTTGGGACGCGGGCCACACGGGTTATGTCATGCGTCCATCGCTGGCGGGCGAAACGTTGCTGGTGATCCGCGAGGATTACGATGGCGCCGAGCCCTCGCCCAACCATGTGGCGGCGGACAACCTGTTGCGGCTCGCGGCGCTCGCCGGCGATGAATCCTTTTCCGCGCGGGCGGAAGCGCTGCTGCGCGCCGGTTCCGCCATGCTTGAGTCCCAGCCCTTCGCCGTTCCGGAATTGCTCGCCGCGTTCGACTTATATGAACGCGGAGTGGTGAAGTATCGGATTCCGCCACAGACGGATGCGGCCATCAGGCGGAAGCTCGCTCTCGCCTATCAGCCGCGCGCGGTTTTCACCGGCGGAACAGGGCGGGGAATCACCGTTTGCGAGGGGATGACCTGCCGCATGTTGGACCCCGTGTGATCCCCGTGCTTGCCTCGCGGGCGGATAGGGGCAAGGGTGCGGACGTGAACCGTTTGTTTGCCTTGTTTTTTCCGATCATCGCCCTCAGCGCGTCCGCCGACGTCATTCCACTGCCCGCGCGGGAACGTCTCCGGGAGGGAGGTTTCCGGCTTGAACCCGGCGCGCTTGTGGCGGCCCCGAACGGTGATTCGGACCTCTTCATCGATGTTCTGAATGGCTCCGGGGCTTCCGTGAAACCGGCGGCGTCGCAGGCGGATGCCGCGATTCGTTTCCTTCCGGAAAACGCGCTGCCCGACCGCTATCCGATTCCGCGGGGCGAGGGATACGTGATGCGCGTCACGCCGGAGGCGATCAACGTGCACGCCGCCACGCCGGCCGGGTGGTTTTACGGAATGCAAACGCTGGCGCAGCTCATCGGGGCCGCTCCCGCGGCTGCGGATGGCGGCCGCTCGCTGGCCTGCCGGGACATCGTGGATTCGCCGCGATTCGCCTGGCGGGGATTCATGCTCGACGAGTCCCGCCATTTCACCGGAGAGGATGGCGTGAAGCGCCTGCTCGATGCGATGGCGCGATACAAGCTCAACCGTTTCCACTGGCACCTCACGGATTCGCCCGCATGGCGCGTTGAAATCAAAAAGTATCCGTTGCTCACCCGCGTCGGCGGACGCGGCAGCGAGACGGACCGGGATCCCGACGCACCGGCCAATTATTACACGCAGGACCAGATCCGCGGGATCGTCGCCTATGCGAAGCAACGCGCCATCACCATCATCCCGGAGATCGACATGCCCGGCCACGCCGATGCGGCGGTGACCGCCTATCCCGGGCATGACGGCGGCGGATACAAGAGCAACCATGATCACCGCAAGTGGCCGCGCTTCACCTTCAATCCGGGCAAACCGGAAACGCTGGCTTTTCTCGATGACATTCTAACGGAAGTGGCCGCGCTGTTTCCCGATGCCGGGGTGATCCACTTCGGCGGCGACGAGGTGCACTTCGGCTGGCACAAGTGGCCGGAGCTGCCGGAAGTGAGGGAGCTGATGGAACGGGAGAAACTCAAGGATCTGGCGGCGGTCGAGGCCTGGTTCAACCGGCGCATGGCGGGCGCCATCAACCGCCTTGGTTTCAAGACCGGAGGCTGGGACGAGATCGCGGCACGCGGGTTGCCGAAGGACCGCACCGTCATCTGGTGGTGGCGGCACGACAAGCCGGAGGTACTCAAACAGGCGCTTGCCGACGGCTATCCGGTGGTTCTGACACCCCGCCGTCCCTGTTATCTCGACTTCGTGCAGCACGATTCCCACAAGGAGGGCCGCCGCTGGGGCGGTTTCAACCCGCTGGCGGATGTTTACCGTTTTCCCGCAGGGCTCGGGCTTTCGGGCCATGAGGAGCGCAACGTGCTCGGCATCCAGGCCAGCCTGTGGACCGAGGTGGCCATCACCCGCGCCCGCCGCGATTTCCTCACCTGGCCGCGGCTGATCGCTCTGGCCGAGGCCGCGTGGACGCAGGAGACGAGGAAGGATTTCGAGTCGTTCGGGAAACGGCTCAAGCCGCAGTTCAAGTGGCTGGCGGCGAAGGGAATCGGTTATTACGATCCCTTCGAAAACAGCCCGGAAGTGAGCGACCGGGGTGCGAAGACCGAATATCTCGACACACCGGATTAAGCCGCGCTTTGCGATTGGACGCGTGGCGGAAAACGCTACCTTCAAGCCATGAAACCCATCGATCCGCAGGCATGGGAACGCATCGTCAGGCCGGGGAGCAGGGTCTTCATCGGCGGCGGGGCATCGGTGCCTTTCGCGCTGGTGAATTCGTTTCTCGCCGCGGCCCGGGGTTTCAAGGACATCGAGTTGGTCCATATCCACGGGCTTGGCGAAACGCCGTGGATCGATCCGGAGTTCGCGGATGTGCTGCGGACCAATTCGTTTTTTTTAACACCCACGGTGCGCGAGGCGGTCGAGCGCGGGCAGGCGGATTACACGCCGTGCCCGATGTCCGAGGTGGCATCGCTTTTTGAAAACGGCCCCTTGCCGCTTGATGTGGCGCTCATCCAGGTGAGTCCGCCGGACAAGGATGGCATGTGCTCGCTCGGCGTGAGTGTGGACGTGGTGAAGTCCGCGGCGAAGTGCGCGCGGGTGGTGGTCGCGCAGATCAATCCGAAGATGCCGCGGACCTGCGGCGTCTCGCGGATTCCGGCGAGGCGGATCGATTGGTTCATCGAACACGAGGCCGATCTGCCCGTCGTGGAGAAACCGGCGATCGATGCGCGCCATGAGCGCATCGGGCGTTACGCCGCACAGTTGATCGATGATGGCTCGACCATCCAGCTCGGACTGGGCAACACGCCCGAGGCGGTCGCCCGCGCCTTGGTGAAACACCGGTATCTGGGAATTCACAGCGGATTGTTCAACGACGCGCTGATGGATCTTGTGAGGCGCGGCGTGGCCGATGGTTCGCGCAAGAGTCTGCTGCCCGGCAGGGTCGTGGCCAGCCATGTGCTCGGCAGCCGCAAGCTCTATCGGTTTGTGGATGGAAACGACCGCATCGAGCTTCATCCGAGCGATTGGGTGAACGATCCGCGCCGCATCGCCCGCAACGACCGCATGGTGGCGGTGAACGGGGCGCGCGAGATTGATCTGACGGGCCAAGTGGTCCGCGACTCCAGCGGTCACCGTTTCTACGGCGGCATCGGCGCGCTGCAGGACTTCATCCGCGGCGCGGGACGCAGCAAGGGCGGCAGGCCGATCATCGCGCTGACCTCCACCTCGGATGAGGGTGGCTCCACACGCATCGTGGCGGGCCTTGAGGCCGGCAGCGGCGTTTGCACCGGGCGTGGGGACGTGCATTACGTCGTCACCGAGTTCGGCGTGGCCAGCCTTCACGGCCGCAGCATCCGCGAGCGGGTCGCGCGCTTGGTGGAGATCGCCCACCCGGACCACCGCGAGGGTTTGCTGGCGGGCGCGAGGGCTCGCGGCTGGCTGCCGAAGTTCTTCACGATGCCTTCCACCGAGACCGGGGTGTCCGAGGATGGCGTGGAAAGCGCGTGGATATCCTTCCGCAAGCACCGGTTTCTGCTGCGTCCGCTGCATCCCAGCGACACCCGCGCGCTCCAGGAGTTCTTCTACTCCCATGATGAGGAAACCGTGCGCCTGCGCTACGGATACCAACGCGACCAGATGAGCGGCGAGTCCGCCTACAAGCTCGCGGCGGTGGACCAGCGCCGCGATCTGGCGCTCGGCCTGTTTGAGGAAACCCACGGCCGGCAGGAACTCCGGGCCATCGGCCGCTACTATCTCGAAGAGGGCGGAAAACGGGCGGAGGTCGCCTTCGTGGTCCACGAGGGGAACCGCCACCTCGGCATGGCCGGTTTTCTGTTAGGCGAACTCGCCGTCATCGCCGGCAGCCGCGGTGTCGAATGCTTCTGGGCCGGCGTGCTTGCCGGGAACCGTGCCATGGCCGGACTGTTTCTCGCCGTGGGAGCCACCGAAACGGGTGGGGCAGGGGATGACGGGCGCGGCTTCGAGGTGCCGGTGGCGGGTATCCTGTCATTGCGCCCGGCCTTTCTGAAACGCAAGCGAATCCAACGAATCGACCGATGAGCGATAAACCCCGCCGCGCGGGCATCCATTACCATGCCGGCTATGAACGTCATGAGACCGGACCCTGGCATCCGGAGTCCGCCACGCGCTACCGGGCGCTGAGCGCGGCCCTTGAGGACCTGCCGCCGGAGGTCGTGCGGATTCCCGGACGCCGCGCCGCCACCGCGGAGATCCTGATGGCGCACGAGGCGTGGTATCACGATGTGGTCTATCAGGATGTCGAGAGCTTCGCCGACCGGCTCCGCACCGGCGACACGGCGATCTGCGTGGAGAGTTACGAGGTGGCGCTGGAGGCGAGCGGCGCGATGATGGAATGCGCCGATGCCATCATGCGCGGGGACGTGGCATCCGCCTTCTGCGCGGTGCGCCCGCCGGGGCATCACGCCACCGCCACTCGCGGCATGGGTTTCTGCATCTTCAATCACGTGGCCGTGGCGGCCAGGCACTTGCAGCGGAAACACGGACTCCGCCGCGTGGCGATCATCGATTGGGACGTGCACCACGGCAACGGCACCGAGGAGATATTCATCGCCGATCCCGCGGTTTATTATATCTCGCTGCATGAAAGGGACATTTATCCCTTCACCGGCGCGGCGGCCGAGAGGGGCAGGGAGGCGGGCGAGGGTTTCAATCTGAACATCCCTTTGCCGGGGAATTCGGACGGCGGCATCGCGCTCAGGTTGTGGGACGAGAGGATCACGCCGGCCATCGATGCCTTTCAGCCGGAGTTCCTGCTCGTTTCAGCCGGATTCGATGCCCGCGAGAACGATCCGGTTGGAGGATTGCGCTGGAGTGACGGGACCTTCGCCGCCATGACCCGGCGCTGCGTGGCCCACGCGGAGAAGTGGTGCGGCGGACGGATACTCTCGATGCTCGAAGGCGGCTACAATCCGGCCGGTCTGGCCTCCGCCGCCGTGGCGCATGTGAGGGCGCTGGGGGAGGGGTAGGAAACGGGAGGAATTCGGGAAAGCCAACTTTCCCAAAACCGCGAACGGACGATGAACGCGAATGAAATTTCCGTAATCCGATGAGTTGCGGGAAAATGCGATCACCCACGCAAGATGGACCCGCAACCTTTTCCAATTCATTGGAAATCAGCGTCTATTCGCGTCAACTCGCGGGTTCGTTTTCCTTTCCGGGACTATCCATGATCGCTGTCCCGCCTCATCTCGATTGCTCGAGCATGCGCAGGAGCGGGGCTTCGGCGCGTTTGCGGACTTGCTCGTCCAATTCCACGCGCGGGGCGAGGTTGGCGAGGCAATCGCGGAGTTTTTGCATGGTGTTGAGCTTCATGTAGCGGCAGTCCGCGCAGGCGCAGCGGTCGGTGGGACCGGCGATGAGGTTCTTGTCCGGGCATTCCTTGCGCAGGCGGTGGAGCATGCCGCTCTCGGTGACGACGATGAGGTTTTTGACCGGCGCGTTCTTGCAATAGGAAACCATTTTTTCGGTGGAGCAGACCTCGTCCGCGAGCAGGCGCACGGCCCGGGTGCATTCCGGGTGGGCGACGACCAGGGCGTCCGGGTATTCGTCCTTGATGCGGCGGATGGAATCCCGCGTGAACTCGACGTGGACATAACAATTGCCTTTCCAGAGGTCCATCTTCCGGCCGGTCTGTTCCATGACCCACGCGCCGAGGTTTTCATCCGGAACGAAGAGGATGGGACGGTCGGCCGGGGCCTTGTTGACGATCTTCACGGCGTTGCCGGAGGTGCAGATGACATCGCAGAGCGCCTTCACCGCGCCGGAGCAGTTGATATAGGCGATGACATAATGGTTTTTCTCCCGGTTCTGCCCGAGGTATGCCTCGAGCTGCTCCGCGGGGCACGATTGCTCGAGCGAGCAGCCGGCGTCACGGTCGGGAAGAACGACGATCTTGCCGGGGTTCACGATCTTGGCGGTTTCCGCCATGAAGTGGACGCCGCAGAAAACAATGACGTCGGCATCGGTTTCCTTCGCGTGATAGGCGAGTCCGAGCGAGTCGCCCACGTGGTCGGCCACGTCCTGGATGTCCCCGGTCTGGTAGTTGTGGGCGAGGATGACGGCGTTGCGTTCCTTCTTGAGCGCGAGGATTTCCTCCCTGAGGTCGAGTGCTGCGGCTGGCATGGGGGTCGGATTTGAAGTTATCATACGGGATTTGAAATGATATCAGCCGGGAACGGCGGTCATTTCGATGGTTCCGGTGTGGCGCGCGCCGGGTTTTACGACGAGGGAGGAGGTTTTGACGAGGCCGTGGAGATGGGCGCGTTTCTGGAGGGTGATTGCGCCGGTGCAGGAGATCTGGCCGCGGACATGGCCGTCGATGGACGCGGCGGACGCGGTGACGGGATTGAGAAACTCGACGCGCGCGCCTTTCTCGATGCGCAGGTTGCGGCACTTCACGGTGCCGATGATGCGGCCGTGGCTGCGGATGACGAGGTCACCCGAACAATCGACGGATCCGGCGAGTTCGCCGAGCACGGTGAGATGGTGGCAGAGGATGGTGGCTCCGGAGACCGATCCGGTTTTCCGGATGGTGACATTGCCGCGGGTCTGGATGCGGCGGTTCCATGGCTCGGTGATGTCGAAGTCCGCGAGGCTGACATAGGAGCCGCATTTCGGGCATTGGCTGGACTGGGCCTCGCCGATGGCGGAAAACGAGTGGTTGCAGGTGAAGCAGACGACTTCGCGGGGAGGCTTTACCCGGCGCAGCAGCCGCATCAGCAGGGAAGGCTGGGGCGGCTTGCGCGGGCCGGGGCGGAACGCCGGCTTGGCGGCGGCGGCCGGAGCGGGGCCTGCCGGGTCCGGATCGCCATCGGCGCGCGGTTTCGCCAGGCGGGTGACCGGACGTGAGCGGACGACGCCCTTGCCGTCCTTCACCTGGAAGTGGGCGCGGCAGGAGCGGCATTGGGTCGAGACGACCAGGGCGGGCTCGATCTGGTGGTGGCCGCATTCCGGGCAGACCACTTCGATGCGATGGCGCTGGGGCTCATCGGGCGGCATGGCGGATCGGCGGTTGCAGGGGGCCGTGAACGGTCAAACTCATCAGGAGCTGGTGCCGAGCAGATTCCCTTGTTTCGGCGTCTCCGCAGCGGGCGCAGGTGCCGGGGTGGATGCCTTCGCGGGTTGGGCCGCGGGTTTCTCGGCAGGCGCGTTGGCAGGGGTGCCGACGGTGGATTTGCCGACGAAGATGGCTCCGGCCTCAATGCTGAGGGTCTTGGCCTTGATGTCGCCGACGACTTCGGCGCTGGCCTTGAGTTCGACGCGGTCTGTGACGCTTAGGTTGCCGTGGACCTTGCCGTAGACGACGACGGTGGCGGTTTTGATTTCCGCCTTGATGCGGGCGTTCTCACCGACGGTCAGGCTGCCGTCCGAGGTGATTTCACCTTCGATTCTGCCATCGACGACGAGATCGTTGGTGAACTTGACGGTGCCTTTGATCTCGACATCGGAGGAAAGGACGTTGCGGGTGGCGGAGGGAGCGCTGCGGACCGGTGCGGGTGCCGGCTGGGCGGGAGCGGCCGGGGCGGGATAGGATTCGGACGGGCGGGATTCCGGAAGCGGAACGGAGGGGCGGACGGGTTCGCTTTGATCGTGGCCGATGACTTTCTTGAACATGGAATTAAGATTGTTGGTGGTTGGAATAGCGGGAAAAGGGAAGGAAATCAGGGTTCGGTGGCGGATTCCGCGGAGTCTCCATCACTACCGGCCGGGGGTGCGGTTTCTTGCGGCGGTTCGGGAGCGGTTTGCTGCGGTTCCTGTTCCGGAGCGGGCTCCGGCTCGGGAACCACCTCGATTTCGGTGGCGGGTGCGTCCGGATCGACCGGAGTCACGGTGATGCCGCCGGGAAGTTGGCTGGCGCCGGCGGCACCGGGGGTGAATTCCATTTCACCGACGGGCTCCGCAGGCGGATCGGCGGGTTTGGGCGGGGGCGCGATCTCGACCGGTGGCTTGGCCTTGAGCGAGGCGATGCGTTTTCCGGCGGTCTGGTTGAAGCTGCTTCCGGCGAACTCGGTGTTGATGCGGTTGTAGTTGGATTCCGCCTTCGCGAGATCACCGGCGGCCTTGGCCATGTCTCCCAGCGCGATGAGGGCGAATGGGGCGATGAAGCGGTCCTTCGGATCATCGGCGATTTCCTGGAAAAGGGTGGTGGCGTCACCGGTCTTGCCCTGGGCCATCAGTTTGGCGCCGAGGCTGGCCTTGGCGGAACCGAGGGCAGGGTGATTGGCGCTGGAATCAATGAACTTGCGGAGGGTTTCCACGGCGTTGTCCTGCTGGCCTTCGGTCCATTGTTTCTCGGCCAGGAGCAGGGCGGCGGACTTGGCGGCGCGGGTGTCCGCATGGCCGCTGACGAGGGATTGGAGGGAGGCCAGATCATCGGCCTTGATCAGCTCTGCCCCGGCGGTTTTCTGGCGGCCTTCCTCAATGCCGCTGTAAACCACGTACCCGGCGGTGCCCAGGGCAACCAGAATGGCGGCGAGGATCAGGTTTTTCTGATTGCGGTCGAGAAACTGCTCGAAGGCGCTCGGTCCTTGCGAAATCTCGGCGAGCGGCGTGGGCGAGGAAGCGGGAAGATCGGCTGACATGATGGTTGCGCGAAGCGGCGGAGGCACGATCAAAGCGCCCGGCACGGCGAAATCAATGCGGAAGTCCGGAAAAGGAGCGGTTTTTCGGCAATTCCCGGTCAATCGCCCGGATGGGTCGGTTTTGTGTTTGTAACCGGGCCCGATCCTTGTTGGCGTTCGCAACACCCGCCCAGGCGGATGAGGACTTGGGACTTCAAAGCCCTCGCACTGAGGGGTCGGCATCGACCGCAAACGATGCCGCCAAACCGACCGAAAGGCCCGGGCGGTGGCGCATGTCCAAGCTGTCTGCCTTCGGGGAGTCCGGTCAAAGGCCATCGCGGTCGGCCTGTACCGGCTTTTCTATCTCTCTCCCCGTCCACCAGGAAGGACTTGATCCAGCCTTCCCACGAAACCAAGCATCCGAATCCTCCCACTCCTGCTTGTCACGCCCTTCCCCTCCATCGTCGATCACACGACACGACAAAATTTTCGAGCAAAGGCCGCCTGATGACATGGAGGAAAAACCTGGCGAGTTGCTTTGCATGGAGCCATGGCCGGAGCAACATCCGGTGGCTGCGGTGGCCGGGTGCCTGGCAAGCCAGATGAGGGAAACGGTGCGCTGGCCGATGACGGCAGGCACCGGCATCAGAAAGCAGGTGAGCCGGGCTTTCGGGAGGTTCAGATGGGGCTTGAAGAGTTCACGGAGGCTCTCCAAAGTGGCGCTGGCGGCTTGGCGATCATTTGATTTTTTGTTCACAACCAAAGCCTTACACCTCAAGCCGCCGTTTGTTAAGTTTTCTTAAATTTTGTCGCGCAGTGTGTCCCATGATGACAACCGTCGGCCATTCGGGGAGGGATGCCGGTTCCGCCTTGGGGATTGTTCCCGAGGTCGGCGGAAGTTCGTCCCGGGATTTGTCAGGGGAGGATCGGGTGGTCCGGGAAGCGGGGCTGTTGGAGATGGCCCTGGAGCCGGGTGAGGGGGGGAAGCCGGCGGCGGTGGCCGGTGCTCCGGAAGTGCCGGGTTTTGAAATCATCGGCCGCCTGGGCACGGGATCGTCCGGCGAGGTCTGGCTGGCGGACGAACCGGAGACGGGGCGCATTGTGGCGCTGAAAATCCTCCACCGTTACGGCGCCGCGGGTGCTTCGGAGGAGGTGTTGCAGCGGGAGTTCCGCATTCTCGCCAAGCTGATCCATCCGAACCTGGTCCTGCTCTATCATGGCATCGCGACCTCCGATGGCCGGCAGGGATTGGCGATGGAGTGGATCGATGGCTGGCCTTTGGACGAATGGCTGGGGCGGCATCCGGATCTCACCCTGACGGAAAAACTGGGGCTGTTCCATGGCATTGCGCGCGGGGTGGCGTTCCTGCATGATCACGGGGTGATCCACCGGGATTTGAAACCGGCCAATGTGATCGTGGACGCGCGGGGCGTGGCGAAGATCGTGGACTTCGGTCTTGCCCGGCTGCATCGGGAGGGGACGGCTTCCGGCGCGGACGGCGGCAGCATGGGCGTGTCGGGGACACTGCATTTCATGGCCCCGGAGCAGGCGGCGAATGGCGAGGGAGCGCGCGCGATGCCGGTGGATGTCTATGCGCTGGGGTTGATCCTCCATCGAATTCTAACGGGGGAGTGGCTGCGTTCCACGGAAGGCACTCCCGCGGAAACGCTGGCCCTGGTGCTCAATCCGCCGCCGCTGGTCCTGCGCGGGCCGGGCCGGCACCTGCCGCGTGATTTGCAGTCGATCCTGCGGCAGGCCCTCGCCCCGGATCCCGCCCGCCGCTATCACCATGCGCGCGATCTGGAGGTGGATCTGGACCGTTTCTCCGCCCGGCTGCCGGTGGCCGCGCGGAGGCACACGCTTTTCTATCTCACGACCACCTTGCTGCGGCGGCAGGCCCGGCGCTCGGCGTTTGCGGGCGGACTGGTGCTGGCCGGGCTGGCGGCCGGCGGCGCGCTCTATCAACGGCACCGGGCGGTGGCGGAGCGAAACGAGGCGAACCTGAGACATGCCTACACCCTGACCTCCTTCACCCTCGGCCAACTCCGCGACGAACTGCGCGCCGCCGCGCCGGAGGAAAAAACCAATCCCAAAGCCATCGGCGGGGACTTTCCCGTGGCCGGCGCCGGAGCAAGTCCCCGGCTGCCGGTGGATGCGGCGGGGGAACTGGACCTGCGCTACTACCACGCCCTGTTGGCCGACCTGCGCTCCGCGACTTCCGAAGGCCATGCGCGGTATGAAGACGCGTTGAAGTCCATCCGGCAGGCGCTCGATCTCTACAGCAAGCTCGCGCTGGAAGCTCCAGACGATCCGAAGCGGCTGCTGGACGCCGCCCGGGCGCGGCTGAGCTTCGCCCGGCTGCTCGACCGGGCCGGCCGCACGGAAAGCGCCGGGGTTCACGCGCGGAAAGCACGGCGGCAATTGGACCGTTTGGCGAATTGGCCGGGCTTTGATCCGGCTCCGCTGCCGCCCTTGCGCTGCGATGTCCTGCGGCTCCTGGCCAAGGATGCCCGCCATGCCGGAGATCCGGTCCGGGCCTGCGGACTCGCCCGTGAAATGATGGCCGCCGCCGGGTCCCTGCCGTCCGGTTTGCTCTCCGGCCGGAAAACGAAGCCGCGCCGCGGCTGGCGCTGGCCGCCTCCGATCTCGCGACCTACGCGATCGCCGCCGGCCCGGCCTGGCTGCCGGAAGCGAGGCGGGAAATCGACCGCGCCACCGCCGTCTGCCGGGCCGCGCATGATCGGGATCCAAAGACCCCGGCATTGGCCCGCGGGCTGGCCTGCTGCCTGCACGCCAAGGCCCGCCTGTCGCTGCACGAAGGAGCGGGGGATGACCTGCCGCCGCTTTTTGAGGAAGGTGCCGCGTTGTTCATCGGCGAGGGTTCGATCATCCGGCTCTCTTCGTTTCCCCTGGTGAGGGAGTTCTCGATCACCGCGACCGCCTGGGCCGCTGCGGTTCTGGATCACCCCGATGCCGCCATGGCGAATGCCGCCCTGACCCTTGCGCGGCGGCTCACGACCTTCCTCCAGGCGAACGGAGCCGGAAGCGAGGAAATCATCATTCAAAGGGCCCGGCTTTTCCTCTACGAAAGCCGTCTGAACTGCCGCTTCGAAGGCTGCGGCGAGGGAGCCCGTCCGGCTGCCCGCGCGGTCCGGCTGCTGCGTCCCCGGCAACTGCGCGAGCCCGACCGGATCGCGCGATTGAATGCCGAAGGGACGCTGGATACCGGTTTCAATCCCAACGTGAACAACACGGTCTTTAGCATCCTGTTGCAGCCGGACGGGAAGATCGTCATAGGCGGATTTTTCACTTCGGTGGGAGGCGTGACCCGCAACCGGATCGCAAGGCTGAATCCCGATGGCACATTGGATACGGGCTTCAACCCGGGCGCAGGAAATGGCGTGCGCTGCCTCGTCCTGCAACCGGACGGCAAGCTGCTGGCAGGGGGGGGATTTTACCAGCTTTTCGGGTGCCACAAGGAACCGGCTGGCGCGACTCGATACGAACGGGACACTGGACACCACCTTCAATCCGAATCTCAACGGCCCGCTCTATTCCATGTCGCTTCAGACCGACGGCAGGATTGCCCTCGGCGGCGCGTTCGCCGCAGTGGGAGGAACGTCGCGCAACCGCATCGCGAGAGTGAATTCCAATGGCACGCTGGACACGGGCTTCAATCCGGGCGCGAACGACATTGTGCGCAGCCTCGTCCTGCAACCGGATGGCAGATTGCTGGCAGGAGGGGCTTTCACCAGCATCGGGGGCATCGCGCGGGAGCGCATCGCCCTGCTCGATGCGGCGGGCGGGCTCGTGGAAAGTTTCAACCCCGGTGCGAACGGCTCTTCTGTCTACAGCCTTCTGCAACAAACCGACGGGAAGTTGCTGGTGGGCGGTGAGTTCACCACTCTGGGCGGGGAACCCCGCCAACGGCTGGCCCGCCTGAACGCCGATGGCAGCGTGGACGACACCTTCAATCCCGGAGCGAACGGCAGCGTGTATGGTCTTGCGATGGAGGACGGCGGCGGGATCATCGCCACGGGCGATTTCACCGGCATCTCCGGCGCGTCCCGCAACCGCATCGCCCGCCTCCACAACGATACCGCGACCCGGCAATTCGCGGTGACGGCCACGAACCGCATCGAATGGCTGCGCGGCGGGGCTTCGCCGGAGGCATCGGGAGTGGAATTCCATCTGGATGCCGGAGATGGGAACTGGACGCCGCTGGGCAGCGGAAGCCGTATTCCCGGCGGCTGGGAATTGACGGGCGTGCAACTGCCGAAAGAGGGTCGCATCCGGGCGCGGGCGCGCACCGCCAGCGGCGTTTATGCATCTTCCACCGGCCTGCTGGAGTCGGTTTACGACTACGAGGGGGCGCTCACGCCATTCGAGATCTGGGCCTTCTCCCACGGTCTCGATCCCGAAACGGACGGGGCGATGGGCGAGGACGCGGACAGGGACGGCCTCACCAATTTCTTCGAGTACGCCTTCGGGCTGGACCCGGCGGACGGTTCCTCGATCAACCCCTATGCCAGCGGTCTCGAAGCGGATGGCACCCTGTCCTACACCCGCCGCGATCCGGCCCTGACCGGGCTGACCTACAAGGTTTTCACGTCCACGGATTTGTCGGATTGGGCTGAAGACACCGCCGCGGTCCAGATTCCGGGGCCGGTTTCGACCGGCGGCGTCCAGACCGTGGCCGTCACCCTCAGCGCGGCTCCGGCCGGCGGAAGGCTGTTCTCGCGGATCGTTGCCACGCGTTGAGGGGAAATGAAGGGGTAGAGGGTGATCGGGCCCCGGAACCGATGTTGGCACCTTGGTCAGAGCCCTCCCCCCGGCAAAGCCGGAGGCTTGCAATTTGCCGGCCGCTCAAAGCGGCTCATTCGGGCTGGGAACCGCCTGAAGGCGGCCAAGCTCGGTTGAACATGTCCGGTTGGTCCAGCCACTGATCCTCCTTCTCCCGATTCCGGATATACTCGCGGATCGTCGCTTCGTCCCGGCCCATCGTGGAAACGTAGCAGTCCCTCGCCCGGAAGTGCCGCCCCCACGCAGTTGCGCTTCCGCCCTGCAAACGTTCCCCGCCTTGCGACGACACTTCGGAATAACCACCACATGGTATTTGCATTCCCATTTCGTATGATTCAGACCTTGTTCGTCCATTGATTTGGCTGGTTGCGTGCAACTTGGACCGTCACACGCAACCACCCATCCTGGGGGTTTGCCGTCGGAAATTAGGTCCGGCAGCCCCATCCTCCCCCCCCTATGAAAACACCTCTCCGCCACCTGTTTCCGACCCTTTCGTTGGCCGGCGCCGGATTCTCCCAAGTCCCCGGCGAGAGCGCCCGCGTGCTGCTGGAGCGCGATGGCGAGGCGGAGGAGGAATTCTGGAAACCCCGCGGCCTGCTGACCTTCACCGCGCCGGTCCCGGAAACCCTCACGGTCACGTGGGTGCTGGGCGAGGACCACCCGCTTCTGCCCGCGGCGGAGGAAGAATTTATCGAGATGAAGGGCGTCGCCGAATTCAAGGAGATCATCACCCGGCCGGGCAAGTCAGGCGACCATTGGCGCGACTTCGGAACCAGCCTCGTGTGGTCCATCGATGCCGCAAAAGGACCGGGCTTCGATCTGCAGGTGGCGCGGGAGGAAAAAGGCGCCTCGACGGCGGGCCGCGCCTTCCAGTCGAACGGCAGCTTGGGCAAGGCGGCCGACCCGGCGAAGTTTCCAATCACGACCTACGTCGAGAAATTCGACAAGAACGGAGAGCATTCCAACGAAGGCGAGAAGCAACAGGGCCAGGCCGGGGCCGCGCTGGTCCGGACGCGTTGAGACAGCCTCCCTTCCAAAACAAACCCATGAAGTTTCCCAACCCCTTCCACCTCATTCCACTTTGAAAATTCCGCAAGTTTCCGCCGCCTTGCCGTCTTCACCACAAGATGGGGCGTTTTCCTCATTTCCAACCCGACCATACCAACAACCATGAAAACCAATCGCAACCGTGCCCGCCGGAATTTCCATGGATCGGCCATGAAACGGAGCATGCGATCCATCGCCGCGGCGATGGCCTGGCTGGGTCTGTCATTTGCCTTGGCAGAGCCCGTTCCCGGAGGCGGCGGAAACGAGGGAACGGAAACCCCTCCAAGCGCCGGACCGGAAGCGATTCCCTGGGCGGAACTGGGGGCAAGGGCCGGGGAACAGTACCAAGGCGATGGCTTGGCGGTGACCCCGACGGAGGACGGCGCGTTGTTGCGCTGCTCGTTCCAGCGGCTGGAGGGCCGGGTGGGAGAGGACGGGTTATGGCTGGAATCGACGGCGGAGGGCGCGGCGGAGCCGGAACGTTTCCGGGTCCGGGCGCGGGCCGTGGGACGGGAAGGCGGCGCGATGGCCGGTCTGCCGGAGACCGGGCGGGTGGAGGTGGAGGAAAAACTCGCCCGCTACCTGCGCGGCGGCATGGCGGAGGAATACTCCGTGAGCGTGGACGGGGTGAGGCAGGATTTCATCATTCAGGAGCGCCCTGCGGGGGAAGGTGCCTTGCAGGTGCGGCTGGAGGTCACGGGAGCCGATATCGAATCCGCCGGGGAGGAAGTCCGGCTGGTGCTGCCCGCGTCCGGTCGTCGGCTGGCTTACAACCGTCTTCAGGTGGTGGATGCCACCGGAAGGGAATTGGAAGCTCGTTTCGAGGTGGAAGCTCCTGATGCGCTGCTGGTCCGGGTCGAGGATGATTCTGCGATTTATCCGCTGCGCGTTGATCCGACCTTCAGCGATGAACAATGGCTCAGCATGGGAGGGATCCCCGGCACCAACAATAGTATTAGTGCCGCGATCACGGATGGGGCGGGCAATCTTTATGTTGGAGGAGACTTCACTATTGCCGGAAGTGTTCTCGCCAACTGCATCGCGAAATGGGACGGCAGCCAGTGGTCTCTCCTCGGCTCGGGGATGAATAATCGTGTTAGCGCCCTTGCGGTGCATGACGGCGAACTCTACGCGGGGGGAGGCTTCACCATTGCCGGAAGTGTTCTCGCCAACTGCATCGCGAAGTGGGACGGCAGCCAGTGGTCGGCCCTCGGCTCGGGGATGAATAGTAATGTTAGCGTCCTTGCGGTGCATGACGGCGAACTCTACGCGGGGGGAGGCTTCACCACGGCGGGCGGTGTGGCGGCCAACCGCATCGCGAAATGGAACGGCAGCCAGTGGTCGGCCCTCGGCTCGGGGATGAATCATTACGTTCGCGCCCTCGCGGTGCATGACGGCGAACTTTACGCGGGGGGAGAATTCACCACGGCGGGCGGTGTGGCGGCCAACCGCATCGCGAAATGGGACGGCAGCCAATGGACACCCCTTGGATCAGGGACGAACGGAGTCGTTCACACGTTGGCACCATTCAATGGCGAGCTCTATGCCGGGGGCGAGTTCAGTTCGGCAGGTGGTGTTGCAGTCAGCAGTATTGCGAAATGGGACGGCAACCAGTGGACGCCTCTTGGATCTGGGGTGGGCACGTGGTTCTACGATTTCATCATAGGCTCAGTTTGGAGGAATGGCAAAGTTACATCATTGACAGTGTTCGATGGAGAGCTTTGCGTTGGTGGCGTCTTTGGAACCGCGGGTAGCGTAACAGCCAACCGCATTGCGAAATGGGACGGCAGCCAGTGGTCGGCCCTCGGCTCGGGGATGAATAATGACGTTTACGCCCTTGCGGTGCATGATGGCGAACTTTACGCGGGGGGAGGCTTCACCACGGCAGGCGGTGTGGCGGCCAACCGCATCGCGAAATGGGACGGCAACCAGTGGTCGGCCCGCAGTTCGGGAATGAATAGTGAGGTTCGCGCTCTGGCGGTGCATGACGGCGAACTCTACGCGGGGGGAGGCTTCACTACGGCGGGCGGTGTGGCGGCCAACCACATCGCGAAATGGGACGGCAACCAGTGGACACCCCTTGGATTGGGGACGAACGGAGTCGTTCACACGTTGGCACTATTCAATGGCGAGCTCTATGCCGGGGGCGAGTTCAGTTCAGCAGGTGGTGTTGCAGTCAATAGTATTGCGAAATGGGACGGCAACCAATGGGCTCCTCTTGAATCAGGGGTGGGCACATGGTGGTCTGACTGGTTCATTCCGGGTTCAATTTGGAATCCCGGAACAGTCACTGCATTGACAGTGTTCGATGGAGAACTTTGTGTTGGTGGCGTCTTTCAAATTGCGGGTAGCGTAACAGTCAACCATATCGCGAAGTGGGACGGCAGCCAGTGGTCTCCCCTCGGCTCGGGGATGAGTGGTGGCGTTTCCGCCCTTGCGGTGCATGATGGAGAACTCTACGCAGGGGGAGACTTCACCACGGCGGGCGGGGTGGCAGCCAACCGCATCGCGAAATGGGACGGCAGCCGGTGGTTGGCCCTTGGCTCGGGGATGAGTAGTGCGGTTTCCGCCCTTGCGATGCTGGACGGAGAGCTCTACGCGGGGGGAGGTTTCACCACGGCGGGCGGTGTGGCGGCCAACCGCATCGCGAAATGGGACGGAAGCCAGTGGTCGGCCCTCGGCTCGGGGATGAATAGTGAGGTTCGCGCCCTCGCAGTGCTGGACGGAAAACTCTACGCGGGGGGACAGTTCACCACGGCGGGCGGTGTGGCAGCCAACCGCATCGCGAAATGGGACGGCAGCCAGTGGTCGGCTCTCGGCTCGGGGATGAATAGTCAGGTTTTCGCTCTCGCTGTGCATGGTGGCGAACTCTACGCGGGGGGATCTTTCACCACGGCGGGCGGCAAAGTGTCCCCTTATCTCGCCCAGGCCATCATCCATTGGGTGGACGATCCCAATCTGCGCCTGGGTGTCGAAATCCTTTTCGTTTCCACGGCTGTCACCCACTTGGGAGATACCCTTGAAGTAAGCTGGCGGGTGACCAATCAGGGACAGAACGAACTTCGAGGACGTTGGCAGGACCGGCTGTATCTGGCGGGAACTATCGAGCCCGGTGCCCAAGCGATGAGGCTCGGAGAGGAATCGATCGAGGCGACCCTCTCTCCGGGCGCGTCCTACACCCGGACGGCGAGGGTGCCCTTGCGCGGGGTGCTGTCCGGCAATTGGCACTTGGTGGTGCGGGCGGGTGAAGGCCTGGAGCAAACAGTGGCCGTTCCCGTCCGCGCTTCCCGTCCTCTCTCCATCACTTGGCCGGCCTTGGCACTGGGAGCGGAAACGGCGGGGGAATGGCCGGAGAGCCAATGGGTTTTCGCCACGCTGGAGATTCCCGCCGGCACACCGCTGGTGGAACTGGAACTGGACGGCGCTGCCGGCAGCGGTGTCACGCTTCATGCCGCATGGATGGCGTACCCGGACCCCGCACTCGCCGCCACCCGTGGCGCGACCGTCCCGAACAGCTCCAGCCAGCGCCTCCGTTTGGAAAACCCTTCTCCGGGTACTTGGTATGTGGCCGTGCGGCTGCTCAAGTCCGCCACGCCGCCGGGAACTTACACGCTGCGGGCATGGGTGCCGGGAGTGGTGGTGGATACCAAGGACTTCGGCACCTTCGAAAGCCCCGGCACGGGCACGCTCCGGGCCATGGGTGCCAGACTCACGGAGGTGGAGCGCGTGTATTTGCGCAATGCCTCGGGCCAGGAGGTAAAAACCGCGGAGAGCCTGCGCTGGAACTCCGGAGTGCTGGAGGTTTCCTTCCGCTTCGACGGTTTGGCACCCGGAACCTACGACGCGGTCTTCGTGACCGCCGGGGGAGCGGAGACCGTGGTGGCTGGCGGCGCGAAAGTGATTGCGGCCGCTCCCTCGCCCGCCGCCGTGGTGCCGCAACTGGCGATTCCCGGCTCCGTCCGCGGTGGTTTCCCCTATCCGGTGCGGGTGCATTGGCAGAACACACACGGCCGGGACCTGCCGCTGCCGATCTACGTGATCGACTCCGCCATTCCGCTCGGCATGGAACCCTATACCCAGGATCTGGGAAAACGGCATCTGTTCCTGGGATTCCCCGCCGGGGGCCGCCCGGCGCACCACCTGCTGGCCGGTCAGGGCGGCGAGGCTGTTTTCTACGTCCTGCCTCCCAATTCCCCAGGTGCGGACCGGATCTCCGTAAGCCGCTTCGTGGAACGGACGGATGATGTGTTCGACTGGGACGGCATCGCCGGTCTGATCCGCCCCGCGGAACTGGAGGCGGCGGAATTCGAACCCATTCTGGAACTACTGAAACTGGAGGCCGGACCGACCTCGGCAGGTTTCGCACGCATGCTGCGGGAAAGCGCGGCCCTGCTGCCGGTGACGGATTCCCGCTGGGGACTGGAGCGCCTGCTGCGCCCGGCCATCGACCGGCTGTGGGCGATGCTTGGCGGCTCGATCTCCGGATCGGTCAGGGCGGACGGCCTTTCTTTCGAAGTGGTGGGCAAAACCGCCCGGGCCACGCTGACGGAAGGGGAGAATGCCGGCCTCAGCCGCGAGGCACTGGTGCTCAGCGACGGGAGCTTCGTGCTGCCGGGGCTGCCCGCCGGGTCCTACGTCGTCACCATCGACGGGACGACGCTCGCGGGAGTCGCCGTGACAGTGACGGCGGAAAGCCCCGCCGTGACCGGAGAGCTGGCCGTGAATCCGGGCGCGACGCTTGCCGGACGCCTCATCGCGGCATCAGGCTCCGTGCGGAACGTGGATCTGGTGCTGCGCCAGGAAACCGATGCGGAGGCGGCGGTTTACAGCGTGAAGTCCGGCAACCAGGGGAGTTTTGAATTCACCGCGGTGAAGCCGGGAATCTACACGCTGGAGGTCTGGTCGGCGAATCATCAGGCGCAGAGCTTCCCCGGCATCGACCTGACCGCTCCCGGCGCTGCCATTTTCCGGGAAGTGACAATGATCCCGGGAGGGCAGCGGGTCATCGAGATCACGGATGCCGACAGCGGCGAGGCTCTGGCGGGAGCCACCGTGCTCGCATCTCCGAAAGCCTCCGACGCGCTGCCCCGCTTCGGCCAAACGGAAGCGGACGGCACCACGAAGATCCATGGCGTCAGCCCCGGAACCTGGGTGGTGGTCGTGGCGAAGTCCGGCTATGCCGATGCGGAGGTCGAGATCGATCTGGCCGCGGCGACCGGCAAGACCACCATCGCCCTGACCAAGACGGCGGGTTTCAGGGGACGGGTGGTGGATGCTTCAACCGGAGAGGGTATCGGTGGACTAGCGCTCAGTCTGGCGTCTGCGACTCCCACCCAATGGCCTCTGACGGCAGTGACCGATGCCAACGGAGAATTTTTCTTCGGAAATGTGCCGCCGGGGCGTTTCAGTCTGGAAATGGAGTCGTCGCTCCTTCCTATCTGGAGGCAGGATGTGGATTTGAGCGCCGGGATGCCGGAGGATTTCACGGTTACGTTGCCGGTGGCGGCTCGCCTGTCCGGGACGGTCAATACTCCATCGGGAGATGAAGTGCCCAGCGCGAGCGTATTTATCATGGATGCTACCGGAGCTGTGCTGCTGCGTATGGAATCTGACTTATCCGGGAAGTTTGAAACCGTGCTGCTTTCGACGGGGAATTACACGGTGCAGGCTATGACGAAGGATGCTTTCAGTGCGCCCGTTCCGATCGCTGTAGCAGTGGCAAATGGTGCTCCTCTTACTACCGTCATTCCGATGGGAGCATTGACCATTACGGCTCGCCTGCTGGATGGGGAGGGAGAGCCGGTGGCTGAGCGGACGGTGTTTCTTATCGATAACGATGGGGAATTGTTGACTCAAACCAAAAGTGGCAGCGATGGAAACCTGACCTTTGCTGGGGTGGCGCCGGGCCAATACACCGTCCGATCCGTCACGCATACATTGTCTTGGAGCAGTCAGGCGGATACCCGGACTGGGTCCGTCAATCTCGGAAATCTCACCGGGCAGGCGCTGGTGCCTTATACGGTGCAGGTGAATGCCGGAGGCTCGCCTGTGGAGGGAGCGATCGTCCAGATCCGACGCGATGGTCAGGCAATCAATACAGCGGTCACAGGTGCAGACGGATTGGCCGTGCTTCGTGCAGCGCCCGGGGCTGGCACGGTCAGTGCCCGTATTATTTCCCGCAACCATCAGACACACGTCATTCCGAGCCTCAATAGCGGTGTCCCCGCTCTCGTGGATTTGACGGACCCGGTTACGTTGGTAACAGGTCATGTAAGACAAGACGGCACGGATGCCCCCATCGTGAGAGCTTCGGTATTTGCGAAGGATGCTATGGGTGATGTTGTCGGCCATACAGTGACGGATTTGGATGGATCATTCGTGTTGCGCTCTCTTCCGCGGGAAGCGGTAACCCTGGAAGTGGAGCGCAAGGGCTATTTTCCGGAGACCTCCTTGTCCCTGGACCTTGCCCCTAATCCATTGGCGGGCGGCTTGGTGTTCACCCTGAAGCCGGGAGTATTGCCAATCGAATTTCCTGCCGTTTTTAGCATGCGCTCCAGCATGAAGAGTGTCAGGAGTATCAGCGAGATAGGATTAAGCGCCGCCCCTTCAGGATGGCGGTTCAATGGATCGGTGGTATTAAGGTCATTGATTCCGGCGATCCATTCATTAACCGGCGAGGTGTGCGATGCAAAACGATCCGCAAACAATGAACTGCGAGATGCCATTAGAGAAATAAGCAGGTGTTGGGTTGAGCTTCACAACGCCCAAAAAACATTAAGCAGTCTTCCGACCAAGACAGAAACCGATTGGGCATTCATCCAGGAGGTGATGTGGGGTGTTGCGGGAACAGCCCAAAAAGGAGTAGGGGCGACGGTTAGTCTTGTTAACAGCATAAAGTCATTCATTCAGGGTATAGGAAGTGATAATCTGAATTCGATGCTGTCGTCGTATGCAGGCATGAAAGTGGCGTTGACCCAGTTAATTCTAGAAGTCGATGGGGATTATAAATCCATTTCGAATAAAGCAGGCCATCTTTCAACATTATTGAGTTTAAAGAGTGCTTTTGAGCGTGCGATGGACGTGCTCAATTATGACTCAAATATTCTCGTTAAAGTCAAGTCAGCCAATGATGATCTGATATTGAAAGGAAAAGCTTACGTTGCAGCCTACGAACGCGCCGCCCGTTTGAGGGAAAAATTGGATGCCATCCAATGCGAGGGCGACGACGATCCCCTCGGAGACGATGAAGGCGATTGGGAGGATGTGGACCGGCGGGTGCCGATCGATCCCAACGACATCCTCGGCCCCTGGGGATATGGCGAGGAACGTTGGACCGTTGGCAAGGCCGATCCCTGGTCCTACACCATTCGTTTTGAAAACGATCCCGATGAGGCGACGGCCACCGCCGCGGTGGTGCGAATCGAACAGACCATCGACCCCGGTCTGGATCTGGAGAGTTTCCGCTTCGGGGACTTCGGCTTCGGGACCTTTTTCTTCTCCATGCCCGCGGATCGGACGGAGTTCAGCCGGCGCTTCGATTTCACGGAAACGCTCGGGGTTATGGTCGATGTCGAAGCGGGGATCGATCAAGGGAAGCGGCTGGTGTGGTGGGAATTCACCTCACTCGATCCCGAAACCAACATGATCCCCTGGGATCCCACCCTGGGATTCCTGCCCGTAAACGAGAACAGCCCGGAAGGGGAAGGCTTCGTCAACTACACGATCCGTCCCAAGGCGGGATTGGCGACCGGAACCCGCATCGAAGCGCAGGCTGCCATCGTCTTCGACGTGAACGAGCCGATTGTCACGCCCATGGTTTTCAACACCATCGATGCGGATGGTCCGAGCGGCAAAGTCAGTCCTCTTCCCTTGGCTGTCGTGCCGGACTTTCTGGTCCAGTGGGGCGGCGGCGACGGCAGCGGCAGCGGAGTCGCCAGCTACACGGTGTATGTTTCCAGCGACGGAGGCAATACATGGGATATATGGCTGGACCATACGACACTGACCTCCGCGACCTACAAGGGAACAAAAGGGAAGAGCTATCGTTTTTATGTGGTGGCCAGGGATCGCGCCGGGAACACCCAAATGGTGGATCCGGCGACCGCATCGGTGGGGACGACCGTGGCCGGTTCGCCCATGATCGTGGTGCGGGATCAAGCAGGCAAAACGCTCGCACCCGGAACGGGGAAATTCAATTTCGGGAACGTCAAGGAGGGGCTCACGGTCACCCGGAAATTCAAGATCCTCAACACCGGGCCGTTGACGATCAAAAACATCTCCGTCCGCGTGGCGGGCGCTCAAGCGGCTGAATTCAAGCTGGCCCCGCCAAGCGTCGGCAGTCTTTCGCCAGGCTCCTCCACGTCATTCTCGGTCAGCTTCGCCCCCGGAACCAAAGGAGCGCGCGGCACCTTGCTGCGGGTCACAAGCAGCGATTTGCTGGCACCGGTTTATGATGTCAAACTGAGCGGCTCCGGGGTGTCGGCTCCCCGGATCGAAGTCAGGGTTGGCAAAAAAACCAAGCTCATCGACGGAAAATCCATTCTCGATTTCGGCAGCGCGAAGGCAGGGGCTGAAGGAGCGGGCAAGACCGTGACCATCACCAATCGGGGAAGCAAGGCACTTGGCAAGTTGTCGGTCACCATCAATGGAGCCAACAAGTCCGACTTCGTGTTCAAGCCGCTCAAGGTGACCTCACTGGCGCCCGGCAAGAGCGCTTCCTTCAGGATCATGTTCAATCCCAAGGCCAAGGGAAACCGCAAGGCGGCCATTCACATCCGGAGCAACGATCCCGGCATCCCATCCTTCGATATCACCCTCAAGGGCAAGGGACTTGCCGCCGCGCGAAAATCCGCGATGGCTCCCACATTGAAACATCCCATCCCGGCCGGCGGACTGTCCGGCAAGCCCCGGAGCGAAGTCTCAACCATGCGCGTGAACGGCCTGAAGTACCGCTGCATCACCATCCGGAAGAATGCGGCAGGCGGGCCGAAACCGGATGCGGTGGAAGTCTCTCCGGACCTGCTGGACTGGTTCAGCGGGCCGAGACACACGACGGTGGTCGAGAACGGCAAGGAGATCCTCAGGGTGAGGGACAACACTCCGATCAAACCCGGCACGAAACGTTTCATCCGCCTCCGCCGAGATTGAGACCGGCCCCATCCCCGCTTCCCGAACAAACTCCCGCAATCATGAAATGCCGTGTCCTTCGTTTTGGCTGCCTGCCCCAAAATATCCGGAGCCTGAATATGGGCACGCCTTGGGAAAGGCGATCAAAGAATACATAGATGGCTTATAGCCAGTGATGCCGGTGTTTCCATATGCCTCCACTCCACACGAATTGCAAAATAAGGCCGGAAAGTCATTCCTCCGGTGGTGGCGGAGCATGTTTGGCATTGCCGCCTTCGCAATGAGGAATGAGATGAACCCCAATCTCATGCGCCCGTCTCGCCGGTGACGATGCGCGGGAAGGCCGGCCTGGGCTTGCCGATGGCGTGGCCTTCCGGGAGCAGTCCCCAATGGAGATCGGAGAGCCCGAGTTCCGCGAGGTGGGGAAGATTGAGCTGGGCGGCGAGCCTGGTGGTGACTTCCGGCAGGATGGGGGAGAGCAACACGGCGCAGTGGGCCACGCTCTCGGCGAGGTGCCGGAGCACGGTGGCAAGGCGTTCGGATTGTCCGGGATCCTTGTTCAGTTCCCAGGGTTTCATGCGCTCGGCATACTGGTTGCAGTGGACGACGTGGCGGCCGATGGCCTCGAGACCCCGGGCGATGTCGAATTCATCCATGGCGGCGCGATAGTTTTCCCGGGCGTCGGACAGCGATTGCTGGAGGGCGAGGTCCTGATCGTCGAAGGGGCCGCCGCGGCGGACGATGCCGGCGGTGAAGCGCTGGCTCATGTTGAGCGCGCGGTTGCAGAGGTTGCCGAATTCGTTTGCCAGCTCGGTATTGTAGAGCATGACGAGCCGCCCGGGATCGAAGTCCGAGTCCTTGCCGGTGACGATGTCGCGGACGAGATAATAGCGCAGCGCCTCGACGCCGAAGGTATCCGCCAGTTCGTCGGGATCGACGATATTGCCGAGCGACTTGCTCATTTTCTCGCCGCGGATGTTCCACCAGCCGTGCACGAGGAGTCGCGGCATGAGTTCGTCCGGGAAACCCATGGCATGCAGCATGCAGAGCCAGTAGATGCCGTGCGCGGGCACGAGGATGTCCTTGCCGATGATGTGAAGCGGCCGCTCGTCGGCGGTCCAGATGGAGTCGAAGCGGGGCAACCCGGAATCGGGCGCGGCCCGGTAGCCGGCGAAGGAGATGTAGTTGATGAGGGCGTCGAACCAGACATAGGTGACGAAGCCGGTGTCGAAGGGAATCTCGATGCCCCAGCGCAGGCGTTCCTTGGGGCGGGAGATGCAGAGGTCGGTGCCGGAGTTGCGCCCAAGGGCGTTGAGCAGCTCGGCCTTGCGGAAAACGGGAAGCACGGCGTCAGGGGTCTTATCCAGATAGGACTTCAGCCACCCGGTGTGCTCGCTGAGTTTGAAATACCAGTTTTCCTCCTCGATCACGGTCACTTCGCCCCACTGCGGGCCGAACCCGCCGGACTCATCGCGGTCGCGGTCTGTCAGAAACTGCTCCTGGCGCACCGAGTAATGGCCGGAGTGGCACTTCTTGTAGAGCTGGCCGCTTTCCTTGAGCGTGGTGAGGATGCCCTGCACGCAGGCCTTGTGGCGCGGGTCGACGGTTTCCGCCCAGCCGTCGTGGTTGACGCCGAGTTTCTCCCAGAGATTGGAAAACCTCCTGGTGGTCCGCCTGACGAAGGTGGCCGGATTCACTCCCTCCTTCTCGGCGGTTTGCTGCACCTTCTGCCCGTGCTGGTCCACACCGGTGAGGAAAAACGCCTCGTCCCCCCGCAGTCGGCGGTAGCGGGTGATCACATCGGCCAGAACCTTTTCGTAGGCGTGACCGATGTGCGGCGAGCCGTTGGTGTAATCAATCGCGGTGGTGAGGTAAAACATGGGCGGTGCGAGAGCCAAGCAGAGCACGCCGCCGGGCGCAAGGCGGAGGATGCGTGCGGGCAGGGCAAGCCAAGCGGGCTTGACTGAAAAGTATTCCAGATGGTGGATTTTAACGTCCGATTGCCGGAGTTTCCCGACCGTTGTGTGATGCAAGCGGGCTCGAAATTTGGATTTCGAGTGATTGAATGGTATTCTCAAATTACTTAAATACAGATAGTTGCGTCCGTGATTTCGATTTTTGGAAAATTCCGCTTGGCAAGCCCGTCTAATGTCCTACCGTTTGAACAACTTTAGCGAATGCACCTTTCGAAAAAAGCCGAATACGCCTTGCGCGCCACCATCCATCTCGGAATCGCCTCCGAGGTCGGCCGTGCCACGATCTCCGGCTCGGAACTCGCGGAAGTCAACCGTCTGCCCCTCAAGTTCATCGAGCGCATCCTCCAGGAACTGCGCGAATCCGGAATCGTCGAGACTCACCGGGGAAAATTCGGCGGCTACTCCCTCGCCAGGCCTGCCGGCGAGATTGGCGTCGGCCAGTTGATCCGCCTCGTTGACGGTCGCCTCGCCCCCATCTGTTGCGCCAGTGAAAACGCCTACCAACCCTGCACCTGTCCGGACGAGGACCACTGCGGTCTGCGCATGCTGATGATCGATGTTCGCAATGCCATCGCCGGCATCCTCGACCGCTACACCGTCGCCCAGGTCGTGGAGGTCACACTCCGCAAGATGCGCCGGGATGGAATCGTCCCGCCATTCGCGACCGAATCCCTCGGCGGCGGAGCCACGGATGCGCCGAGGCGCAAGGCGGATCCGGCGGACGGCTTTTTGGCCGGACTGTCGCAACTTGTAACTTTGAATCAGGACTCCCATGGAAACGATAACCACTGAACGGCCCTCACCCGACGGCAACAACGCCGATTGGCTGGAGATCGTTCGAAAAAACGTGAAAAACCTTCGATTTGGCTCCGTCCAGATCACCGTCCATGACGGGCGTGTGACTCAGGTCGAAAGCATTGAGAAGACGCGCTTTGTCGCGACGCGCGACGAAGGAAGCGCGAAAAAATAGGCTTTATTGCCACCGGGTCCATAGCCCGGATTCTCCGCCTGAAGAGAACGACCGGACATACCGGAGAGATCGGAAGGACGTGATGCAAGAATCTCCCGCGCGCGGGAGCACCCCGCCATTCACAGTCATTCACCCCCTATAAACCGATTACCCTTTTCCATCCCCATCCAACACCGCCTGCGCGGTGCGATTCGATCGCGAATCGGCTTGCGCACTCCGGAAACCTCCGGGTTTCCGGCACCGGCCGCAGATGGCCGACCATGTTTCCGGATGCCGGGAACCCCCAGCCTGACCTGACGATAGGAGGCAATCCCAACCCCAACCCCCTGCGCGGACCGAACTGTCGGACGCGAAGATCCCATGAAAACCACACCCAGCACACCAAGACGATCACTCACCCCCGGCACTCGCGCCGCCGCCTTGGCGGCGTCCAGCCTCGCAGCCATGACGCCGATCCGATCCATAAGAGCCGAATCCGAAGCCGATGCGTTCGAAAGCCTCTGGAATCACGCCATGCTGTACAAGAACGACTCGAACCCGGTCCTGCAGGAGTTCAAGCTCCGCGGAAGATATCAGGGACAGTATTGGGACGTCGATGCGGACCAGGGAAGCGGAAGCGATTGGGAGGACCGCCGGTCACGGATGGGATTCGACGCGAAACTTTTCGAAAAGCGCCTGGAAATCCGCGCCGATTTCCAAAGCAACGACGGATTCAATGATATCTATGACGGACTGGTGGACGCCTATCTCCGCTGGAAACCCGCCTCCGGTATCGCCATCACCCTCGGCAAGACCAAGCCATTCATCGGCCATTACGACTGGCTTGAATCCTCCAACTCCCAACCGACTTTCGAGCGGTCCCAGATTTTCAACCAATTGCGCGTCAACCGCGCCACTTCGCTGACGGCCGAGGGCGCAATGGATGCTTTCTCGTGGCGGGCCGGCGTTTACTCCAATGACACGCCCCCGAACACCGCGGATGCCGGTGGCGTCCCCACCGGCGCCTTCGGCGACGGTGAGTTCGGGAATTTCAACGGCGGTTGGTCCTTCTCATTGGGAATGGGCCACGACTTCAAGGAACAACTGGGCCTGGACAAGGCGGACCTGCGTCTCGATTGGCTGCACAGTGACCGCGATCCGGCCGAGGATCTGGTGTTGAACCGCTACGACGACATCCTTTCCGCCACCTTCTGGCTCAAGGAGGGCGGTCTCGGACTGGTTTTCGAGGTCTTCCACGCGTCCGGAGGCGATGCCGCACACAGCGATGCCTTCGGTTTCCACCTTCAGCCCGCTTATGATATCATTCCGGGAAAACTCCAGCTTGTCGGCAGATATTCGTTCGCCCGCAGCACCGGCGGCCTCGGGGTCTCCGGCCAGTCGCGCTACGAACGAACCGTGGCGGCGAACAGGGGGCTTGGCGACACCTATCACTCCATCTATGGCGGTGCCCAGTATTTCATCCACGGCGACAGGCTGAAGCTGATGGCCGGAGCCGAATACGCGTGGATCAACGGCGATCCCGTGGACGCGTATGACGGCCTCACCCTGCTCGCCGGTCTCCGTTTCTCGTTCTAAGGCCCAACACGAAATCCACTTGTCGATGTTCATGAAACTCCATGCGCCGAAGCTCGGCTTTCTGGCATTTCTCCTGGTTGCCTGCAACGGTGACAGGCCAGGGGCCGGTGTGCCCACGGACACGATTCTCAACGTTTCCTATGATCCGACGCGTGAGTTCTACGCCGATCTCAACAAGGCGTTCGCGAAACACTGGAAGGAGACCACCGGCAGGGAGGTCCGGATCGACCAGTCACACGGAGGCTCTGGCAAGCAGGCGCGCTCCGTCATCGACGGCATCGAGGCGGACGTTGTCACCCTGGCCCTTTCCCTCGATGTGGACATGCTGCACACCGAAGGGGATCTGGTGCCCTCCGACTGGCAGGCCAAGCTTCCGGAAAACAGCTCGCCGTACACATCGACCATCGTCCTTGTGGTCCGCAGGAACAACCCCAAGGGCATCACCGACTGGCAGGATCTGGTCAAGCCCGGCATCCAGGTGATCACCCCGAACCCGAAAACCGGTGGCGCGCCCCGCTGGTGCTATCTCGCCGGCTGGGCATGGGGACGCCGTGCCTTTGGCGGCGATGAGGACAAGGTTCGTGATTTCATCGGCAAGCTCTACCGGAATGTCCCGGTGCTGGACAGCGGGGCAAGGGGATCGACCACCACCTTCGCCCAGCGCGGTATCGGTGATGTGCTTCTCTCGTGGGAAAACGAGGCGCACCTCATCGAGTCCGAGTTTCCGGGGCAAACACAGATTGTTTACCCGTCCGTGAGCATACTTGCGGAGCCATCGGTCGCCGTCGTCGAGAAAGTCGCCGCAAAACGCGGAACCGGTCCTCTGGCCAGGGCCTATCTGGAGTATCTCTATTCCGACGAGGGCCAGGATCTGATTGGAAAACACCACTACCGCCCGCGCAACCCGCGGGCGGCGGCCAAATACGCGGATCGGTTTCCGCCCATGACGCTCGTGACCGTCGATGCCGAATTCGGAGGCTGGAAAGAGGCCCAGCGCGTCCACTTCGCCGATGGCGGGGTATTCGACCGGATATATCTCAAATGACCTGCCAACGGATCCAAACCATCACAACAACACAACCATACCCATTATGACAACCACCACCGGCAATGACAATGTTTCCGAAAAGGGAACCCTCAGTATTGGCCAGCTCGCCGATTATCTTGGCTGGTCCACCCGATTTATCGAAGGTCTCGTCCGGGGCGAACGGCTGCCCGGCACGGAAGTCGAAGGACAGTGGCGTTTTCGACGCGACGAGGTTGTCGATTGGCTCGAGCAGAAGATCCAAACCCTCGACACCGCGCACATTTCCGAACTGGAAAGCCGGATGGAAACCTCCCTGGTGGCCGATGGCGTTTTCAGGAACGCGGAACGGGTTGACCGCCTCGCCTCGAGGCTGCCGCAGAAGGGAATCGCTCTGGACGTGCCGCTTGCCACCAAGGCCGATGTCATTCGCTCCCTGGTTGATCTGGCGGAGGCCACCGGACTTCTCACAGACAGGGAGTTTCTCCTCGCGTCGCTGGTGGATCGCGAGTCGCTCTGCAGCACCGCCATGCCGGGAGGCGTCGCGCTGTGCCATCCCCGGCGTCCGATTCCTTCCGCGATCAATCGCCAGTTCCTGTGTTTCCTGCGCACGAAGGAGCCGGTCGATTTCGGAGCTGAGGACGGGGAGGGAACGAGGTTGTTCTTCCTTATCTGCACTCCCGATGACCGTTCCCACCTTCATGGCATCGCGAGGCTTGCAAGAATCATCCACGGCGGGGCGCTTGAGGCCCTGGCCGGGGCGGCGGATTCGGAGCAGGTGATCGCCTCCCTGGCCGAGGCGGAAGGCCGCATTCCCGGTCGTTCCTGAATCAACCCCGAATCCGCCCAATTTTAAAACCATGAAAACAACACTGCAAATCACTTCTCTGGCCGTCGCCGCGATGGTGCTTTCCTCCTGCGGCAGATCCTCATCCGGCGCAGGCGCGGGCAAGAGTTCGCTGCTCAACGTGTCCTACGATCCCACCCGCGAGTTCTACGTCGAGGTCAACCAGGCCTTCGGCAAACAGTGGGAGGCGGAGAAGGGTGTTTCCATCGAGATCAAGCAGTCGCACGGCGGCTCGGGCAAGCAGGCCCGGGCGGTGATCGACGGACTTGAGGCCGATGTGGTTACCCTGGCGCTGGCAGGGGACATCGACGTTCTTCACAAGGAGGCGCAACTGCTGCCGGCGGACTGGCAGGCGAGGCTTCCGGACAACAGCTCGCCCTATACCTCGACCATCGTCTTCGTCGTGCGGAAGGGAAACCCGAAGGCCGTGAAAGACTGGGGCGATCTGTCAAAGGATGGCATCCAGGTGATCACTCCGAATCCCAAGACCTCGGGCGGCGCGCGCTGGAACTATCTTGCCGCGTGGGCCTGGGCGGAGAAAGCCTTCAACGGTGACGGGGCGAGGGTGCTGGACTACATGACCCGGCTTTTCCGCAACGTTCCCGTGCTGGACACCGGCGCGCGCGCCTCCACCACCACCTTCGCCCAGCGGCGGATCGGCGATGTGTTCCTGTCCTGGGAAAACGAGGCTTATCTGATCGAGAAGGAGTTTCCCGGCCAGACCGAGGTCGTCTATCCCTCGCTCAGCATCCTCGCCGAGCCGCCGGTGGCGGTGGTGGAGAGGAACACCGCGAAACACGGCACCACGGAAGCCGCCAACGCGTATCTGAAGTTCCTTTACACCGATGAGGCCCAGAAACTCGCGGGCAAGCACTTCTACCGGCCGCGGAACAGGGAGATCGCGAAGGCCTTTGTGGACAGGCTGCCCGAAATCCCGCTGGTGACCATCGACGCGGACTTCGGCGGCTGGGCCAAGGCCCAGAAGGATCACTTCGACGACGGCGGCACTTTCGACCGCATCCACGACGCGAAGTGACATCATCCGCCTGATTTGATATCATCATGAGCAAACGACGAGTCATTCCCGGCTTCGGGCTGAGCCTTGGTTTCACCATCACCTACCTGAGCCTGATCATCCTCATCCCGCTCGCCGCCCTGTTCATCAAGGCCGGCGGCGCCGGTTGGGACGAGTGGATGAAAATCCTCGGCTCGCCGCGCGTGATGGCGGCGGCCCGGCTGACCTTCGGCGCGAGCGCCGCCGCCGCCGCCGTGAGCGTGGTCTTCGGCCTGGTGGTGACCTGGGTGCTTGTGAGATATGAGTTTCCCGGCAAGCGCTGGCTCGATGCGATGGTGGACCTGCCGTTCGCCCTGCCCACCGCCGTGGCGGGAATCACGCTCTGCGCCATCTACGCGCCGAACGGCTGGATCGGGGAAACCCTCGCGAAGTGGGGTGTGCAGGCGGCCTACAACGCCACCGGTGTGTTCATCGCGCTTACCTTCATTGGTTTTCCCTTTGTCGTGCGCACGCTCCAGCCGGTGATGGAGGACCTCGGCAAGGAGATCGAGGAAGCGGCGGCCAGCCTCGGAGCGGGGCGCTGGACGGTCTTCCGCAGGGTGATCCTGCCGCTGCTGGTGCCCGCGCTGATCACCGGCTTCACCCTCGCCTTCGCCCGTGCCATCGGCGAATACGGATCGGTGATCTTCATCTCCGGCAATCTGCCGATGAAAACCGAGATTCTTCCGCTGCTGATCGTCTCGCAGTTGGAACAGTTCAACTACGACGGCGCCGCGGTGATCGCCGCCGCCATGCTCATCGTTTCCTTCCTGCTGCTTTTCCTCATCAACCTGCTGCAACGCCGCCTTGACTGGCAGCACCGCTGATCACCGACATGTCATCCCGAAACGTCACCACCGAGTCCGCTCCGGTCCGTGTCCTGCTCATCGCGGTCGCGGTCGCCTTCCTCACGCTGTTCCTGCTGTTGCCGCTTGCCGCGGTGTTCATCGAGGCGCTGCGCCGCGGTTGGGAGGTCTTTGTCGAATCCCTGCATGAGGAGGCCGCGCTTTCCGCGGTGAAGCTCACCTTGCTCACCGCGGGGATCGCCGTTCCGCTCAATACGGCATTCGGCGTGGCGGCCGCCTGGGCGGTCACCAAGTTCCGCTTCAAGGGGCGCGCGCTGCTGCTTTCCCTGATCGATCTTCCCTTCGCGGTCTCACCGGTCATCGCCGGTCTTGTCTGGGTGCTCTTGTTCGGCGCGAAAGGCTGGTTCGGCCCGTGGCTGGGGGAACATGATATCAGAATCATCTTCGCGGTGCCTGGCATTGTCATTGCCACGGTGTTCATCACCTTTCCCTTTGTCGCCCGCGAGTTGATCCCGCTGATGGAGGCGCAGGGCAGCGATCAGGAGGAGGCCGCCGTCACGCTCGGGGCCGGCGGCTGGCGCATCTTCCTGCGCGTCACCCTGCCGAACATCAAGTGGGGGCTGCTCTACGGCGTGCTGCTTTGCAACGCCCGCGCCATGGGCGAGTTCGGAGCGGTGTCCGTGGTCTCAGGCCACATTCGCGGGCAAACCAACACACTGCCGCTTCACGTCGAGGTGCTCTACAACGAATACCAGTTCAGCGCCGCCTTCGCCTGCGCCACGCTTCTCGCGCTCCTGGCGCTCGTCACCCTCGGCCTCAAGAGCGCGCTGGAAAAAATCTCAGGCCACACGGCGAACGCCAGGCACTGACACCCGTTTTCAGATCATCCCAGTTTCTCCCAAATCCATGTCCATCTCCATCCATTCGATCAACAAGACCTTCGGGGCCTACAAGGCGCTGGAGGAGGTTTCACTGGAAGTGCCAAACGGTTCGCTGACCGCGTTGTTAGGGCCGTCCGGATCCGGCAAGACCACCTTGCTGCGGATCGTCGCCGGTCTCGAGTTCGCGGATGACGGAGCGGGCCGGATCCTCTTCCATGGCGAGAACGTGGCGGAGGTGCCGGCCGGCAAGCGGGGCGTGGGTTTCGTCTTCCAGCACTACGCCCTGTTCCGGCACATGACGGTGGCGGACAACATCGCCTTTGGCCTCACCGTGCTGTCTCGCGCACAGCGGCCGGGCAGGGAGGAGATCCGGGAACGGGTGAGGGAACTGCTCCGGCTCGTGAAACTCGAAGGACTGGACAGGCGCCGCCCGCACGAGCTTTCCGGCGGCCAGCGGCAGCGGGTCGCCCTCGCCCGCGCGCTGGCGATCCGGCCGAAGGTGCTGCTGCTGGACGAACCCTTCGGCGCGCTCGACGCCAAGGTCCGCAAGGACCTGCGGCGCTGGCTGCGGCAGTTTCACGATGAAATCGGGCTGACCACCCTGTTTGTCACCCACGATCAGGAGGAGGCGCTGGAGCTTGCCGACCAGGTGGTGGTGATGCGCAACGCCCGCATCGAGCAGGTGGGAACGCCGCAGGAAATTTACGATCACCCGCGCAGTCCCTTCGTTTACGAGTTCCTCGGCAACGTCAACAAACTGACCGACGCGGGCGGTGAGGTCCGCTACGTGAGGCCGCATGAGATCGAGGTGGTCTTCGCCGCGGAGTATGACCCTACCAGCGACCGCATCGCACGCATCCAGCACCTTTTTTCCGCCGGACCGGTGGCCACGCTCAGCGTTAGGCTGGATGACGGCCAGTTCGCCGACATCGAACTCTCGCGCAAGCAGCTCGACGAACTCGGCCTCGGCGTGGGAGACGAGGTCGCGCTGCGCGGCCAGGTCAGCCATTAGGTCCGCCGCTCATGGTGCTCGTTCTTCTGTTTGGAGTATGCGCGGTGGTTCTCGCCGTTTCCTTTTTGTGCTCGCTTACCGAGGCGGTGCTGCTGAGCCTCAATCCGCTCAAGTTGCGTGTCGAGGAGACGAAAGGCGCGGGCGGGGCGACCCGCTGGCTGACCCTCAAGAACCGGATCGAAAGGCCCATCGGCGCAATCCTCGTCTTCAACACCATCGCCAACACCGGTCTCGCCACTTTTGCCGGTGCGCTTTTTGTGAGTGAATTCGGCGCCGAATGGCTCTGGCTGTTCTCTGTCGCGATGACTGCCGGTATTCTCTTCGGCGCGGAGATGGCTCCGAAAATCATCGGGGTGAACCACGCGGAGCGGCTGGCGGGGCGATTGCTCCGGCCGCTGGAGTGGATGATGTTCGCGAGCCATCCGATGGTTCTGGTCATGGATTGGTTTTCCGGAAAACTCAAAACCGGAAAAACCGCCGACCCCGGCCGCAGCACCGCCATCATGGACATCATCACGCTGGTGGAGGCGGCCAAGGCGGAGCAGGTCATCCATAACCGCGAGGAAATCATCATCATCCACGCGGCGACGCTTTCCGCCCGGCGCGTGGTCTCCACGATGGTTCCCGCGGATGCGGTCAAGCTCTTCGACCAGCGGCTCGATTTTGTGGGGAACCTCCGCCGCGTGAAGGATGGCGATGCGAAACTCCACAGGAGTTATCCGGTGAGCGGCGACGGATCGCTGGCCGCATGCACCGGTTACGTCAGGGTGCGGGAGTTGTTCGAGGATCATGTTCTCGAAGAATGCGGCGGAGCCTGGGTTTCCCGCATGCGCCCGGTGCTGACGATTCCCCACAGGGCATCACTTACACAATTGCTCGCCGCGTTTCTCGAGCACAGGGAAATCGCGGCGGTGGTCGAGTCCGATGACGGCGCGGCCATCGGCTGGATCACAATGGACGATGTGACCGAAACCCTGATGGGGGCCCGCTAGATCCGGCAAACCTGACAACCCTGGACCGAAGCCGGACGACCGCGTTTGCCGCGGCGGGCCTCCGCCCAAGGTTGCGCCCGCCTTGAAAGGCGCGCTCGTCTCGCCTTGCGGCGGATCTTTTCGCCTGTCAAACCCCGGCCGACTGTCTCGCCTCATCGGCGAGCGCGGTGCTCAGGTACCGTTCTCCCGTCGAGCAGCCGACCGTGACGATCAGCTTGCCTTCGTTTTCCGGGCGGGCGGCCACTTGCAGCGCCGCCCAGACGTTCGCCCCGGTGGAGATTCCGGCGAGTATCCCTTCCTCCCTTGCCAGTCTCCTCGCGGTTTCGATGGCCTCCCCGTTGCCGACGGTGACCACTTCGTCCAGAAGCCCGAGATCGAGGTTGTCCGGCACGAATCCGGCTCCGGCGCCCTGAATCTTGTGCGGTCCCGGCACGACCGGTTCGCCGCGAAGCGTTTGTGTGATCACGGGCGACGCGGCGGGTTCCACCGCGATCGCGCGGAAACCCTCGCGGCGAGGCTTGATGACGGAACCCACCCCGGTGATGGTGCCTCCGGTGCCCACGGCGGAGACGAAGATATCGATCCGGCCGCCGGTATCCCTCCAGATTTCCTCCGCCGTGGTGCGGCGGTGGATCTCCGGGTTCGCCGGATTGCGGAACTGTTGGGGTATCCACGCGCCGGGTGTGTCCGCCGCGAGTTCCTCCGCCCTGGCGATGGCGCCTTTCATGCCGAGAGCACCCGGCGTGAGAACCAGCTCGGCGCCAAGCAGCGCGAGCAGGGTTCTCCGTTCCAGGCTCATGGTGTCCGGCATGGTGAGGATGAGACGATAACCCTTCGCCGCCGCAACGAAGGCGAGCGCGATGCCCGTGTTTCCGGAGGTGGGCTCGATGATGACCGAGTCACGCGTGAGCAGCCCGCGTTCCTCGGCGTCCGTGATCATGGCATGGCCGATGCGGTCTTTCACGCTCCCCAGCGGGTTGCGGAACTCTCCCTTCAGGGCGATTGTCGCCGGCAGGTCTTTCGCGATGCGGTTGAGGCGGATCAGCGGGCTGTCTCCGATGCCGTCCGTGACGTGTTGATGATAGGACATGGATTTGATATGTGTTTTGTTGGTCGTATGGATGCGGGGGATGTCAGGCGGATCTTCTCCAGCCGATCAAGGGAGACCCGTTTCGGGTATCCCTCACAAAGCGGTTTCCCGGCGGTGGCCGCCTGCCGAAGGGCACCGGACCGGATGCCGACGCGACGACTTCCCGCACCTGGTCCACGAACGGCGCGAAGGTGGCGAGATACGAAGAGGCGCTTTGTGTTCCGATCGCGGAGCCCGCGTCGCGCCCACCAGTCCCGGCCACCAGTGACAGGCTTTCCTCCAGTGAGTGGGATAGCGCCGCCTGGTCCGGCGCTTCGCGGAAAACCGAGGCGAGAATCCCGTAAGAGGCCCGCGCGGCCGCGGCAAGGGCGGCGTCCAGCGAATCGTCCGCCGAGGAGCGTTTGAAGATGAATCCGCCGCCGGAGCCGAAAACCGCGTGCACGGCGTCATGGATCGCAAGCAGGCGGATCGATTCGATTCTCCCCGTCGCCTCCCGGTGGTGGCGGATGCGGTCGAGATAACGGGTGGCGATGTGATCCCAGGCAAGGATCATTGAATCGAGCGAGGGATCGGTGAGATCGAAGGCTGTGAGTGTGACAAGGCGGGAGAATCGGGAGTTTGGAAGATGATGCATGGTTCTGTCAGGTTGATTGGTGATGAGGTGGGGAGGGCGGCCGAATGGCTCGGGAGAAGGGGATGGGTCCGCTCCGGACGGGCCGGAGCGGACCTCGTCACAAGCAGCCAACCACGGCCCTGGAAAAACGGAAATCGGACGGGAGCCCGAAAGATGACGGGTGAAAGGTCCGGGGATCGTGGCGGCCGCGCCTCAACACGGCCAGCCGGTGCCGTGAAGGATGCCGGTGTGTGGATGCGGAAGGATGTGTCTCATGGGGTGGTTTCGGTTAGGGATGTCGATACCCATCTCGGAACGTACCGTGGACCGCTGCGACGCAGTCAGGAAAGCAGTGGATCCGCCTGCGGTCAATCAAATTATTACAAAAAAGATCAATTTGGTAATGTATTGGTTTTGATCGTGGTTTTCCCGGGATCAAAAAGTGTTTGGGAATCCTGCCGCCTGCCTGTTGGAAAGGCGTGACTGCCTACCGGGCGTCGGGATTTTCGGAATCTTCCCCGGTGTCTTCCTCTTCGACGGGACCGCCGTAGCCGATGACTTCGACAGTGATGATGGATGCGATTTCCGCGGCCGGTTGTTCCTGCGCGGGTGGTGTGTTTTCCCGCGAGGGGGAAGCCGCTGCGGCGGATGCGGCGCTTGCGCCGGCGGTGGTGGATGCGGCGGCGAGGCTGCTGGCGTTGGCTCCGCTCTGGACGGAGACGGGAGTGCCCGCGCTGCTGCCGCCCACGGAGATGTTGCCCGCGTTGAGGACCTGGGTGGCGGCGATGTTGAGGTTTCCGGAGACGCGGATGCCCGCGTCGCCCGCGTCCACGGTACCTTCGGGCGCGATGAGGTCGACGTCACCGGGTTTCACTCCTTTGACAGTGGCGAGGACGCCGATGCCGCCGCCGGTGGCGAGACCGGAGAGATCGGTCCTGACCGCCGCGCTTTGGGGATCGATGAGCACGCGTGTGGGCGGAGCGGCCTTGACGGTTTTGGATGAAGATCCGGCGGCGATGTCGCCCTTGGAGGACCAGATGATGGCGTCGCCTCCGCGGAGGGTGAAGATGCGGCCGATGCCGATGCTGACATCGTTGTTGGCGAAGATGGAAATGGAACCGCCGCTTTCGGTGATGATTCCCGGAGGGGAGAGGGCGTTTCCGACCGCCGATTCGGCGAGGGATAGTCCGCCGCCCGGAGCGAGGATGGAGATGGAGCCTCCGGTGGTGGTGCGGATATCGCGCGAGCGGGCGAGGATGTTCCCGTCCCATTGTTCCGTACCGAAGAGGGATTTGATGGCGGCTTCGGCGGGTTTGTAGTCTCCGGTTTTCCGATAGGCGCGCCCGGCATTGCGGAGGATGCGGAAGAAGACCTCGATGGCGAGGTCCGCCTGGCGATCCCCGTCGAGCGACTCGAAGTCCACTCCAGGGGCGAGCGACCTGAGGATTTTCCCGCCCTCGGTGGTGAGGACGTGATCGTTGATGAACGAGTCGAAATCGAGCTTGCCGCCGGCGAGCGACGATGACGCGCCGAGTCCGGCACCGGCGAAGATCCCCGCACCGGCGAAGGGGAGGTAGGGATTGCGCGCGTTTCCGATGCTGGTGATTCCGGTCCCCGTGCCATCCGGATTGTTGGGGCCGATGCCGAGGTCGAGATTGCGCCCGGCGAGCAACTGGAGTGATCCGGGTCCGCTGATTTGGATGTCTCCGGCGAGGAAGGGGCTGTCGATGTTGGCGGCGTTGCCATCCGTCCGTGAAGCCACGCGGGCGGAGGTGGCGGGGTCATGGAGGCGGAGATTGCGGCCGCTCGCGACGATGCTGATATCGTCCCTGCGGTTGTTTTGCAGATAAAGGGCCACGTCCGCGATGTCTCTTCCCGCAATGGCCCTGGTTTCCTTGGCGGAAAACAGAGTGAGGCCGTGGATGTCCCCGGACTCGGCGAGAATGCGAACGGGTTCGTCATCATCCTTGTGGAGCAGGCCGGGTGTGTGCAGGGCCTGCCGCGTTTGCAACACGGCATACTCGCCCAAGGTGCTTCCGGACTCGGCGAAGAGCCGGTTGACGGGAAGCAGGAATTCGGCCGGCCCGGTGAGGCCGGCGCTGTTGGATGTGCCCGCGATGTTCTGATAGGAGAACGGGTTGGTGATTCCCGGCACGAATGACGGATCCGCGTCAGACAGGTTTATCGAGGCGGCTCCCCATGTGACGGTGGGTCTGCCCGCGAGGTTGACGACTCCGTTCGGGGAGAAGCCGTTGACGGAGCCGGCGGAGAGGAGTTCGAGCGTGCCGGTGGGCGCGGGCGCGAGATTGAAAGTGCCGGTCAGGTTCGTGTCACCCGAGAAGGAGGTGGCGAGCAGGGTGCCGGGTTGGAGTGTGAAGAGCGGTCCGAAGGGAGAAACGGAGGTTTCGCTGAGGCGCAGCCACGGTTTGTTGTTGGATGCGGAGAGCGATGAGAAGAGCAGTTTGTTGGCGAACCAGGATTGAAGGATGGGAAGGGCCGATCCCGCGGTCTGGCCGGGGAGAGTGGCGGACTGCCGCAGTGTGACATCCCCGCCGAGGGCGGTAACGCTGACGCGGGACTCCGGCGAATAGGTTGAGAAGTAGGTCTTGTACCAAAAGCTGTTGAGCAGCCCTCCCGGCAGCAGGAACGGATTGGAGACCGGCCCGAGAAGGACGCTGCCTCCGGCGCTAACGTCGAAACCGGATTTTCCGACAAACAGGGTGGTCGGCAGTTCGGTGTATGCCGATGCCTGGCCCGCGGAGAGGTTGCTTTGGGTGAGGATGGACCGGGTGGAGTTGGTGACGATGGAGCCGCCGGCCTTGATGCCGCCGTGGCCGCGCTCGACGTAATAGACTCCCGCATCGAGGTTGTTTCCGGCAGTGATGGTCAGGTTTCCGCCGCCAAGTTCGACGAGCGCTCCGGCGGAGGGGACGGTCCGCTCGGCTTGGGTGGAATCCCGGTATCCGGGCATGCGGGCGTTGGTGGGCACGACGGCGTCCACGTTCCGGATGTCGTTTCCCGCCGTTAGGGAAACATTGCCGCCGCCAAGGGCGCCGACACCCTGGAAGAAGTTGCTGAAGTCGATCCACCAGGTGGTGGATGCCGCTTCTCCCCACCGGCTTTCTCCGAAGGGTCCGGACGCGTCCACATGACCGCGGCGGTAGAGCCAGTTGGAGGGCATCTGGAACTGTGAGTCGGGAACGAGGCGTCCGCCGCTGAGGGTGAGGCGCTCGATGTCGAGACCCGCATCGATGGTGACGTTTCCGCCTGCCATGCTGTAGGATGCGATGTAGGTCTGTTGGGCCGCGCCGAGCGCCGGGTTCATTCCGGAGAGGTTGAGATTGGGATTGCGGAAGGTGCCGCCGAGGGTGGCATCCGCGACGCGCGTTCCGGCGGTATAGATGGTCGCGAACTGGTTGAGCAGTTGCACGCTTCTTCCGGCGTTGAGCTGGATGTCACCACTGCCGGTCCGAACCACCTGGTAACGGTTTGCGATGGCTGAGGCTGTTGTGGCGTTGCCGCCGCCCGAGGTGGAGGTGTTGGTGGCGGTTTTTCCAATTCTGATGAATCCGGCCGTTTCCGCGAGACCTGAAAGCGGCATCACGGTGGAGAATCGGGCCGCGGAGAAATCCGCGCCCGCGGCCAGCCGGTAGCTCCATGACTGGGTGTTGACCGGCAGAAGGTTGGAGCGCGTTGTGAGGCGGGCGGTCCAGAGCCAGGCATTGTCGGTGCTTGCGAGGGTGGGGGAAAAGCCGTCGCTGAGGGCATTGTGGAACACGAGGTTGCCGGAGGCGCGCATTGTTAGAACTCCCGGCGCGGCCTTGCCGCCGAAACGGAATGTCGAGAGGTTCCAGTCCGAGGATGTGGTGGAGGAGGAGGTTCCGAGGGTGAGGTCGCCCGCCCGGTTGACGATCTCCGCACCCGGAGCGAGAACGAGCAGGTCGGTGAGGCCGGAGTTTGACGCGAGCAGTCTGGCGGCGATGGCGTCAGAGTTCGGGCTGCCCGCCGTCGGAGTGCCGAGATAGGTGTTGGCGTCGTTGCGGATGTTGTTCTGGACGGTTGCCGAAATGGCGCCGGCCGCACCGCCGGAGGTAAGGTCGTAGATCCGGTATCCTTCGACGAGGATGGATGAGGCCCCAAGGATCGATCCCTCGATTTCCCCGACGCGGAGGTCGAGGTTGTCCTCCAGTCGCGGTGCGCGGATGTGAAGTTTTCCGCTGAAGCGGCCGAGCGACGCGCTGGAGCCGGCGGCGGATTCGTCACCGGGCGCGAGGGAGGCCACGGACAGATCGATCCGTGAGCCCGCGCCGATGTCCACCCGCCCGTCTCCGGCCACGCCGTTGAACGAAGAGCCTCCTTCGAGGGCGATCGTGCCGCCCTTGCCGGCCGCGTCGAAGTTTTTCCCGGCCACGCTGAGTGACGCGCCCTGTTCCAAGGTGAGGTTTCCGCGAGCGGACAGGTGAATGAGGCCTCCTGTCTCGCCTGACGCGTCGATCGCGCCGGTGACGCGGATGTCTCCCCGGTCCGCGGCGAGCGTGAAGTTGCGCACCTTGGAGTTTCCTCCGACGTTGATGTCGCCATTGCGGATGCGAAGCGTCCAACTCCGGTCGAATCCGGAATCCGACAGAAGCCGGGCGAGGGGTTCAAGACGCGCGAGCCGGCTGGTGTCGAGCGCGAAGGCACCGCCCCCGGCACGGATCGTTCCGGATGAGATGAGGGAACCTTCGGGTGTGGAGACGGAGAGCGTGCCTCCGGGCCTTCCACCGGGAGAGGACAGCAGCAGGTTGCCCCTTGACGAGATAACCACGTCTCCGGACGCGGCGGATAATGAAATGCCGCCCGCATCCACGGGGCGCGTGACATCGCCGAACGGGCGAAGGGCTCCGCCAACGTCAATGGTCGATGAGACCCGAAGGTCTCCGGCGAGCGAACTCACGGAAAGGGAACCCGCGGGAAGGTGGATCCGGCCACCGAGTGTGACGCGCCGCGCCTCGATGGCAAGGGAAGCGCCGAGCCCCCCGCCGGATGTGGTGCTTGTGTCGCCCGTCAGGGTGAAGGCTCCGCCGGAATGCAGTTCGCGGATCGATCCCGCATCCGCTGTCAGAACAGGGGTGGAGATCGATAGATCGCCGGTGGTGGAGAATGTTCCCGAGCCGCTTCCGGTGACCTTTTCGGATGCCTCGATGGAAACGGATGAGAAACCCCGGACGGCCACGCCGTTTGCGCCGAAAGAGACCGTGTTCGCCCGGAGGCGCAGATTGCCCGCTGTGACGGCCGTGCCCGATGCGGAGGACAAAGACGGGTTCCCGACAAGGATGGTGCCGGCGGCAAGGGTGGCCGTGCCGCCCGGATTGCCGATGGAACGGATTTCCCCGGCCGAGAGGGTGAGCGATGTGAGGCCGCTCACCGACCCGAAGCTGCCACGGCCGATGAGATCGATTGAAGCATAGCTGGCGAGTCCGAGCGAGGCGGCGGATGACAGCCGGTCGAGCGTGCGGTTGGAGATGAGGAAACCGGGGCCGGTGCCTGCCGCGTTCGCGTCCAACAGCAATCCGATGCGCCCCGCGTTGAACTGATAGGAGTCCGCTTCGAGCGAGGCCGAGCGATTGATTGAGATGGCCGACGAGGAGTCCGCGATGATGGATGCTCCGCGGATGGATGCTCCGCCGCCGATTGACAGGATCTGGTTTCCCGCCGTCACTCCGTCGCGGCTCAAGGTGGCCGAAGGATCCGCCGAAACCCGCAATGCGATGCCGTTCCCGGTGAGCATGGCGTTGTCCGGGCGCGTGCCGGCGACGGTGGTTGAGCGGATGATGGAGCCCGCCTTTACGTCGATCCGGTCTCCGGCCACAAGAATCAGATCGTCCGCCCGCAGGGACACGCCGTTGTTGTCGATGGTGACGCGGGATGTGGTGACCGTGATGGCCGATCCTTCGTCGTTTTCCGTCCTGCGTCCGCCGATGAGGAGCGATTCCGCGCCAAACGACGTGAGGATCTTCGAATCGATGGCGACCGCTCCGTCCGGTATCCCGGTTGTTGTCCGGCCGGATGTGATGAAGAGATCGAGGGGAGTGCTGATATCGATGAGCGCGCCGCGGCCCTTGGAGACGGATGCGGATGATACGGTTCCCGCAAGATCAAGCTTGTTGGTCGTTTGGAAAACGAGGCGTCCCGAATCCATTGGAAGCCGGGGCACTTTCACATCCGCGTTTCCGGCGGCGGCGGTGAAGAATTTGTTGGCAAGGAGATCCTGATATTCCGCGCGGGCGCGAACCACCCCGGATGGGGCGATTTCGAACCTGGTTGTCACTCCGGGCACGCCTGATCCGCCCGGCAGTGAGTTGAAACGGTAGCCTGCGACGATACTGGAACTGTCAGCGAGTTCCGCGCTGACGGATCCCGATCCGGCGGTGGGTGTGACAAGCACCGCGCCCGGGAGCAGAGCGTAGCGGGCGGGCAGCAGGGTGTAGCGGCCCGCTGGAAGGTTCCTGCTTTTCGAGAGATGGATCCGGTCTCCGGCCTTGAGGTTGGGGTTCGCATAGCCGTCGATTCCGGAGATGCGGTTGTTCTCGTCCGCCGAGTAGTTGAACTCCGCGACGGGTGCGGCCACCGAATCATAGCCGGGAATCACAGCAAAGGAGGTGGAAGGTGAAAGGATGTCGGAGGGGCCGCCGAGCCCGCGAATCCAACGGAAGGCGTAGAGATCGCCACCTCCGCGGAGATCGATCAGGGATCCCCCCAAAGTGGAAATGTCAACGGCGGAAAGCGCCACGGATTTATCGGGAGGGCCGCTGTTGGTGATGTCCACTCCGCGCGGATCGATCCAGTTCTCGCCGTCCGTGCTCACGCCGTAAGGAATGGTGATGCCTTTTCCCGTGACGGGATTGACCGCCGAAACGGAGGTCGTGCTTGTCTCGCCGAGTGTGAGGGAACGGGTGACCGGAAGTGACGCCGACGGCCCCGCCAGCAGGTCCGGTGGCGCGGTGCCGGTGCCGTCCCAACCAAGCCGGATGGAGCCGAACGGGGCGCGCAAGGTGCCTTCCTGAAGAATCCTCGAAGCATGGATGGCCAGCGTTCCGCCAGCGCTGAGGGGAAGGTTTCGACTTCCCGCGGAGCTGATACGGACACTTCCCTCGCGGGTTGCCCCATTCACGACCGAGTCGTATGCGATGAAGCTCAGAGAGGACGCGGAGTTGGGAAATATCTGCCCTGCCCGCAGGTGGAGGTTTCCGGCGATTTGGAATGTTCCGCTGCCGCGAATGTCGCCGTTCCTTGCCGTCAGGGTGGCGCTGCCGATTCCCTGAAGCGAGAGGTTTCCGACATCAATGATTTTCGCCCGGATATCGAGGGCTCCACTGCCGCCGGATGGCAGGACGCTGCCGCCGAAGGGGCTGGAGATATTTTCCGGTAACGAGAGCGGTTGGGATCTGCCGAGTGTGACATGTCCGGCCTTGACCTTCACCGTGTCGGAAGCGAGGAGGAATCCGGTGGAGGCCAGCGACACTTCGCGCCTTGCATCGATCCGGACAGGCCCTTCCGTCGAGACCACTCCGTCAAGATGAAGGGAGTCGAAACCACCCGATTGAAATGTATTAACTGCGAAACGTCCCGCGTTTCCCGAGCTTGCGCCGATAGTCAGATCAACGGGCGTTGAGTCGTTTGAGACAATCAGACTCGGTGTGGAAACGGGCACTCCAAGCCCCATCGGATCGTAGATGCCCGAGGAAACGGCCAGGGTTCCCCCGAGGGCCGATGCTCCGCCGGCGCGAGCGGCCAGCATTCCGTCATTGCGCAGCAACTCGCCGCCCTTGAGGATGATGGTGCCGGCGTTGCTGTCGATCCTAACAGGTGAGGCCGCCAATCCGCCCGGGAGCGCAAGCAGTCCGTTGGCGGGAGTCAGCGGAATTCCGCGCGGCGCAACGGTGTCCGCAGGAAAATCGAGGATGGCGGTGGCGCCGGAAACATCGACTCTCGCACCGGAGTTGACCGCGAGGTTTCCGCCGAGCGTCACCGTTCCTCCGCCCAGCACGCCGCCGGTTCTGAGACCGAAGGCGTTCGGTGTGCGGAGGGTTGTTCCGGCCGCGGAAAGCACGGCTGTCCTGCCAATGAGCGTGGTCACACGGGCTTCCGGAAGTCCGGTGCCGAAGATCGAAGTCGATCCGCCGGCCACCGAGATGGCTCCGCCGGGAGTGATGATGGAACCATGGACGGTGACCAGGTTTCCGGAGACTTGCACCGATCCTCCCGCGTCGGTCCTGATGACCGCTCCGGCCCCGATCAAGACATCGCCCGTTTCCACCGTGGTCAGATCGCGGATGCCGGAAGACGAAAGGTGGATCGTTGCCGGCTGCCTGAGCGATTGCTGGCGCAGCACTTCATTGAAACTGATATCTCCCGATTTCCCGTCGATCACCGCTTCAACCGAGGAAACCCTGGGGCGGATGATGGCGCCGCCTTCGACAAGAAGTCCCGTGCTGTCGCCGATGCCGAAACCGTTGAGATGGAAATCCGCGAATCCGCCGCGGTTGAAGAATGCGGATCCGATCGCGAGCGTGCCCGTTTCGCCGGAATTCCCGCCAATCCGGATGCGCGGAGCCTCAACCGTGAGGGATCCGCCCGCGGAGCCCGAGAAGCCGCGGAGCGTGGAACCGGGATTCAACAGTCCGCCGAGCACCGTGTGCTTGCCCGGATCCTTTCCCGCCGAGAGATGGATCGCACCCGCCCCGCCGTAGTGGCGGGTGCCCTGGGATGTCAGAAGGAATCCGCCGGAAACATCAAGCAGGCCTCCCTCGCGGAGGTCGGCGGAATAGGCGTTCACGCGGATCGACCCGCCGTGAAGGGTGAGGGGAAGACCGGTGGCGCCGCCGCGTTCGTCGAAGATCGCTCCCGAGACATCGAGGGACGCCGAAGAACCGAGCGTGAAGAGCCCCCTCCCGGAATTCGCGGCGGGAGTCGCGGCGTCGTCTGTTAGAAGTTCCTTCTCAAACGAGGTAAGGTTGAGTGCGGTGAAGGTCAGCGAGGCACCGGGTGAAACGATTCCGCCGAAGATGCCGACGTTCGCCGCCGTGAGGGATAGCGATCCGCCGGGGCCGGGTTTCAGGATCGTTTTTTCGGGCAGGATGATGTCGCCTCCCTCGTTGACGACCGAAAGCGATCCGAATCCGGCATTGGCGAACAGATCCGGCGAGAGGGACACCGTTTCCGAGCGGTCGGCATCAAGCGGCGCGGCGTCGCCGGCGGAGTCGATGACGAATTCCCCGGGATCCCGGGCTTTCACCCGTTCGAAGATGACACGAGGGGTTCCCACGGGGCGGGTGAGGATGTTGGAGCCGACCAGGACTTCGGACAGGAGGCCGAGTGAAAATGACGCGCCATCCGGGAGGTTGGCGGAGGATGTGCCGGAGCGGTTCTGATAGGGACCGGGGAAGGTTTTTCCCCGCAGGGTGCCATCGATCGCGGCGGCGGGTGACTGGATGGAAAGGCTTCCGCCCTCGGCTCCCTGGATGAATCCGCCTTGGAACCGTTTGCCGGTGGGGGCGAGGGCGTGGGTGAACAGGCGCGAAACGCCCCAGCGCTGGCTCGTGACCGTGTTCGACCCGGTGAACACGCCGGCATAGACCTGATCCGGAGTGGCTTCGGAAATGTCCACAAGCCTGCCACCGGTGATCACCCTGGTGGTTTGCACGGTATCGCCCGTGAAACTTGTCCAGCCACCCGAGACATCGATCACGGCTCCGTCACGCACCACCACCGGGCCGCCGGCCGTCAAGGACAGGTCGCCTCCCGCGGTGGTGAGTTGGGAAACGTCCCTTTCGATGATTCCCAGATAGCCGCTGACATCGGCGAGCGGTGTGCCGATCCATTCGCGCCCCTTGTAGGTGCCGGACTTCGTGATGTCCACGACGATGGTGTTTCCGCGAAGCACTCCGTCCCTTTGCAGCGGGGCGACAGAGAGTTCGGATCCGCGGAGAGTCACTGTCAGATAGTTCTGGAGAACGGAAGCGGTGGCGGTGGTCGTGCCGGCGAGGTTGATGGTTGCGCCGGGATCCAGGTGGATGCGTCCGGTGGAACTCACAAATGCGGATGGTCCGCTGGGGAGGACTTTCCATTCTCCCGCCCTGAAGGAGACTTTCGCGCTGGGCGCGAGGATTTCCGAACCGGTGGCCATGTGGATGTTGCGGCCGGTGGCGTCGATCGCCGAGCGCAGCGCAAGTTCGGTTCCCGTGGTTTTGTCCTTGCTGTCGTATTCGGGGAGGATTCTTGAAACACTGCCGCGTCCGAACGTGACTGTTCCGGAACCTAGGAGATTGAAGGGGCGTCCGGTGGTTTCATTGGACGAATCGTAAACCGGATTGCGGACCGCGTCATAGGAGGCGTTGAGGATGATGCTTCCGTTGAGCGAAACGGAAGTGGAGCTGTCCAGGAATCCGAGTTGGTTTACTTCCTTGCCGGTGATCGTGATGTTTCCCTGACGAGCTTCGATAAGGCCCTTGTTGGTGGCGGTTCCCGCCGTGTGGGACGAGGTGGATGCGGGATCGGCGACCGCTCCGACATAGACATCCAGACCGCGGAGCGAAGGATCCTTGCTCGGGTGGGCGTCCACACCCACCTGGAGTCCGGCCGCAAGCACGGTTTGGCCGTTGGGTGTGGAGATGATGCCTTCGTTGGTCACGTTCGCCCCGGCGAGGACCACGCGCCCGCCGTTGCCATCCGCTGACACCTTGCTGGTGATCGTCGCTCCTTTCCGCACCTCGACATCCCCTATCGCGCCCGATCCCAAGCCGTCGAAGAGGAAACGCGAGTCCGGGTTGTTGAGCAGGCCGCGTTCGAGGAGGTTGGAGTTTACCGGGAGGGAT
>CAZKQK010000024.1:0-48591 GCA_964554865.1 uncultured Luteolibacter sp.
CGCAACGGCCTTTAGCCGTTCCCCGAAGGTGGCGGCCTGGACATGCGCCGCCGCCGCCCCGACCTTTCGGTTGGGTTGGCGGCATCGTTGCGGCCGATGCCGACCGCCTTTGCTCCAGGGCTTTTCAAGTCCCCATCCACCGGAGTGGACAGGGGATTCCATGTGAAGGGATTTGAGACGACAAGTGAAATTTCAAAAAAAGTTGGCGTTCCGCCGCCTGTTTTCGCGGATCCGGCAACACCTGACCTTCAACGCAAGCCCGGTTGAGGGCCAGTCGCCCCAGGAGCGCTCCGGCATGGCGGCGTTTTTCTTTGCGGAGCGGATTGGCGCGATGAAGACTCCGCAGCGTGTCACCCATCCGGATTCTTCTCGCGCTTTCCCTCCTCGGCCTGACCGGCTGCCGGACCATCGATTTCTATCGCCAGGCGGTGGGCGGACAGTGGGAGATCATTCGCAAGAGTAGGCCGAATGCCGAGGTCATGGCGGACTCCGGAACCAGCCCCGAGCTGCGCCGCCAGCTTGCGGCGGTGGAAGACATCCGCAGGTTTGCCAGCGGGCATTTGTCTCTGCCCGGAAACGAAAGTTATGGCAAATACGCCGACCTCGGCAGACCTCATGTCACTTGGGTGCTTTATGCCGCGCCGGAGTTTTCCCTGAAACCGAAAACCTGGTGGTATCCCACGCTGGGCCGCCTCGACTACCGGGGGTTTTTCCGTGAGGAGGATGCCGAAAAACTCGCCGCCGAACTGCGGGCCGGGGGGCTGGACACGGTGGTCGGCGGAGTGGATGCCTACTCGACTCTCGGATGGTTCCATGATCCGGTGCTGAACTGCTTCGCTGACTATCCGGAGATCGCGCTGGCGGAGCTGCTGTTCCACGAACTGACCCACCGGCGTTTGTTTCGCGCGGGTGACACCGAGTTCAACGAGGCGCTTGCCACGGCCTATTCCGAAGAGGGGGTGAAGATCTGGCTGCGCCATCAGAAGCGCATGGGCGATCTCCGCCGCTACGAGGCGATGCTGGTGAGGCGCACCGAGTTTTACCGGGAAATCGACCGCACGCGGAACGATCTGGAGCGCCTGTATGCGAGCGGCATGCCGGCTGAAACGATGCGTCCGCGCAAGGCGGAGTTGTTACGCGGCCTGCAAGGACGTTTCCGCGATCTCCGCCGCCGCTGGGGCGGGCGGGGTCTGGAATCGTGGCTGGAGGGCGAATTGTCCAACGCGCACCTCGTTGCCGCAATCACCTATCAGGAACACACGCCGACTTTCCAGCGGTTGTTCCGCGAATGCGGTGGCGATCCCGGGGAGTTCTTCCGGCGCGCGGCCAAACTCGAACTCCCCGGCAAGGGGGCCGTCAGTTCGGATTCACCACCAGGCGAATGAAGAGCGGGGCACCTGCGGTGGGCGTGTGGGATACGGAGCCGCCGCCGACAAAGTCCATCCGCAAGAACGCGCCGCCGGAGCCTTCCCCGGCGGCGTTTGTGGATAATCGGATTGTCTGCCAGGTCAGCCGACCTGGGTCTCGCCGTTCGGTCCTTGGGTGACCTGCACGATGCGCAGCGGCAGGCGCACGAGGATCTCGCCGTCACAGCCGATGTCGATCGAGTAGATGCCGGACTCGGGGAAACGCAGCCCCTGCAGGTTCATCACGATGTTGCGGGTGAGGAACGGAACGTTCTTCGGCAGCGCCACCTCGAACTCCGGTTCGATCGGCATGTTGTTCGGATCGAGCGACTCACCGTCCTCGTTGATGATGTTGATCGAGAGCTTGTGGCGGCCGGCGTCCTCCGGGGTGAAGCAGAAGCGCATTGCCAGGGCGCACGCCGGATGCACGACAGGCACCGCGCGGGCGGCCAGGGTGTCGAAGGTTCCGGAAATGACCAGCTTGCCGTTGTAGTCGGCCGCGAAGTCGCAAAGGGTGGCGATTTGGATGTCCATGATGAAACGATGGGGTGGTATTTAGATACGGAATGCCGGAAACAATCGGGTTTCTTTCGTGCGGCGGCATCTCTCTGAAGCGAAGTGGGCGGGCCGTAAAGCGCAAAGAATGCGGGGATCATGCCAAACTTCACACCAGCCCGCCCGGCCGCATTCTTCGCAAGTTGTTCACAATCGCCAGAAGAGTTCGAAAAATCCCGTCTCCGAGCCATCCTGCACCGGCGCCACCCCCAATCGGAAAGCCCGTGATAGCCTTTTCATTCATTTGTGAATAAGTCACGAACAATTGTGAATTCACTGTTAATATCTACACAATCCATTGATTATATGCATTTAAAATAATTTTCAAACGATTGATCGAAACGCCCGAATGGGCAAAATGCGCAAACCTGTTCAAACAGTCGCCACCGCTCGCCGGTAACGCTCTTGCCGCAAGCCAAAATGCCCAAAGCCAGGCGAACCGCCGAATATTCGCCGGATCCGTCGGCTTTTCCCAACTTATTCACAACACCCCGAAACAAGCGTTCGATGCTACCGAAAACCGGATGTTCAAGGAAAGGCAGCGCCACCCGGACTGGGGCACGGGGCAAAAAGCCAAGGAACGGCGAAACAGCATTCCATGCCGTAACCAAAGCGAAGACAGGTGTTCGCCGAACGGATGAAGCGCCAACGGAGATGCCAAATTGACCGCAAATTGGCACACCATCCGCCCAGGCGGACGCGTTCCGCCCTCCTTGTGCGATCCGCACATGCTTTCCCCGCGTCTGAACCGGCTTTTTTGTCCTGAATCCCCATGACCACAGCACAGCATTTCATTCTTGGCCTCCGCCGGACGGACTGATAGATGCCGGATACGCGTGGGGTGGCACATGGCCGCCCCGCCGTGAAATCATCCCCGGTCAATCATGAAAAAATACATTGCTGAACTCATCGGAACCTTCTGGCTCGTGCTCGGAGGTTGTGGCAGCGCGGTTCTTGCCGCGGCGTTTCCGGACGTGGGAATCGGCCTGCTGGGCGTGTCGCTGGCCTTTGGCCTGACGGTGCTCACCATGGCCCACACCATCGGCCACATCTCCGGCTGTCACCTCAATCCGGCGGTTTCCATCGGCCTCTGGGCGGGCGGGCGTTTCGACTCCAGGGAGCTTGTCCCCTATATCGTCTCACAGGTGATCGGCGCGATCCTCGCGGGAGGGGCGCTCTACCTGATCGCCAGCGGCAAGGAGGGATTCAGCCCCGGCGGATTCGCATCGAACGGTTACGGCGACCATTCCCCCGGAAACTATTCGATGGCCTCCGGATTCATCACCGAGGTGGTGATGACCATGATGTTCCTCTTCATCATCCTCGGAGCCACTTCCAAGCGCGCGCCGCAGGGCCTCGCGCCAGTGGCCATCGGCCTCGGGCTCACGCTCATCCATCTGGTCAGCATTCCGGTCACCAACACCTCGGTAAACCCCGCCCGCAGCACCGGCGTGGCGGTTTTCGCCGATGGCTGGGCGCTCTCACAGCTCTGGCTGTTCTGGGTGGCTCCCATCCTCGGGGCGGTCATCGGCGCGCTCGTTTACCGCGCGGTCAGGAATGACGACGATTGAGCCGCCGCCCCGCTTTCCGCGCCAGCGGCATCATTTCGCGTGCCAGCGGGCCGCCCATGCGCTTGAATCACGGCCATGCCTCCGCGCGTCAAAACCGTCGCCTCGATCACCAACGGCAAGTTTTTCGAAAACCATGCGGCCGCCCTGGGGCTCAAACTCCAGGGCGAACGGGTCGGTTTCGACCGCCCGATCAGCGAGTCCGCCATGAACCGCCCGGGGCTGGCCCTGGCGGGCTTCTTCTCCTACTTCGCGCCGAAGCGCGTCCAGGTGCTCGGCAATTCGGAGATGTCCTACCTGCGGAAACTGCCGGAGCCGATGCGGGCGGACCGTTTCCGCCGGATGTGCGACCGGGACATCCCGTGCGTCGTCGTGGCCCGCGGCTCGACGCTGGAACCCGCGCTGTTGGACGTGGCCAACTCGCACCAGGTGCCGGTTTTCAACACCTCGATGGTGACGATGAATTTCCTCAACACCGCGACCATCCGGCTGGAGCATGATTTCGCGCCCTGCGTCACCATCCACGGCTGCATGGTGGACATGCGCGGCGTCGGCGTGCTGATCCTCGGCAAGAGCGGATCGGGAAAATCCGAAACCGCCATCGGGTTGCTGGAACGCGGCGCCTCGCTGGTGGCCGATGACATGGTGCGCGTCAAATACGTCGGCGGCGAATTGGTCGCCAGTTCCCCCGCCCTCTCGCGCGGCTATCTGGAAATCCGCGGCATCGGCATCGTAAACGTCGCCAACCTCTACGGCCTGGCCTCGATTCGTCCGGACAAACGCCTCGATCTGGTGGTCACGCTGCGCCCGCAAATCGACCTCAACGAGGTGGACCGCCTCGGACTCCAGCAGAAATCCTACGAAATTCTCGGCCAACACGTCACCCATGTGGAAGTCCCGGTGGGGCCCGGCCGGGACACCGCGCGCATGGTCACCATCGCCGCGCTCGACCAACAGTTGCGGCATCTCGGTTTCAACATGGCGGACGAGTTCAACCAGCGGCTGTTAGACCACATGGGCAAGGAGAAGTAAGCCGGGCGGCGCGTCAGGGAAGGACAAGCCCCGCCTTGAGATCGACCTTCACGGTTTTCTCCTCACGCCCGGTCCATTTTTCAACCGCGAGGATCAGTTCGGTCTGGGGTTTCCCGAACCGATAGGAAACCTCGCCCGAACCCTTGCCACCGAAGCTCGTCCAGCTTGATCCGCCGCGCTCCGCCTTCACCGGCTTGCCGTCTTTTGTATGGAAAACAACGCCCGCGAATTCATCCATTTTGCGGGTGGTGGAGAACTCGATCTCGAATTCCGCATCGCCGGACTTCGCCTTGCCCGCGGATTTCACCTTGAGGGTCGGCATGTCCCCGCCGCCCGCCGGAAACTTGACCTCCTCTCCCACAGCCACCGCAAAGGGCTCGCTGCACGTCTCCTCCCTGCCGGTCGCGAACACAAGCGGCAGGTCGCCTTTTACCGGGAAACCGCCATCGGGCCCGGTGCGCACCCTGTCCTTCGCGTGGAATTCCAGCTTCATCGCCAACCGGTCGTCCGAGAACGCCATGTTGCCGAAAAACCGGCACTCGGCCTTCGCCCCGCCGAGAGTGACGGTGGCCTTCTTCTCGTCAAAACCCACCATTGTTTTCCCCTTGCTGCGCACGATCAGCGCGACGTTGTGGCCCTTGCCCATGTTGAAGGTTTTGAAGCCGCCGAAGTCCCCACCGCCGTCGTCGTGAACCACCTGCACACCGGCAAGGGAAACCACGGGCTCCGCAGGGCATGTGGCGGGAAACAGGACCAGCGAGGCAAGAAGAGACGCTTTCATGATGGCGGAACCCTGAACATCCCTCCCACAGGCGTCGATGGAAATGATCCCTCCCGGAAACAGCCCGGGTTTGCCATGCGCCGGAATCCCGTTTTTCATTCCGGGCATGCACACCCGCCTGATCGAACTTCTGCGTCGCCGTGAGTCAGTCATTGCCAACCACGCCTGGCGCGACCGCGACCCCGCGGCGCATCTGGACATCTTGCGCTCCGTTTCCGGGGAAATCACCCGCTGGGCGGCCGAAAACGATTCGGCCATCGATGGCAAACTCCGGCATTTCCTCGCCAACGCCAGCTTCGCCAAGGCCCTTGCCCATGCGGAAAGCCTCACGGCGGAAAGCTCCGGCTAAAATTCTTTCAAAGGACGCCGCCGCGCGCTACGTATCCCTCATCACATGAAACTGTTCCTGATCCTCATGGGCATGGCGGCGTCGGGTTACCTCGGCTACCTGGTCGAGCCAAACCTCCGCCAATCGGTGACCGGACTCGGAGAAAAACCCTCTGCCGCAAGTCCGGCGGAGGAGACACCGGCCCCTCCGATCACCGACATCGATCCCGCCACCCTCACGCCGGAGCAATTGCCGGAACAGCTCACCGTCAACAGCGAGGTCAGGTTTTCCGATGAAAGCTCGGGGCTGACCATGACCGTCTCACCCGGGGGCAAGGTTCGCTTGGTCCGCATCGAGCGCGGCAATGCCGTGGTTCGCCCGGGAAGCACCGCCTACACCATTCTGATTCCGATCTCCAGCACCGACCTCCTCCAACAACTCGCCGCCAATCCTCCACCGCCTCCCGCCCCCGCCCCCGCCCCTGCTCCGGAGCCAAACCCGGAGCCAGAACCGGCACCCGCGCCCACCGGCGATTCCGAAGAGCCCGCCCCCGCCCCCGAACCGCCGGTCGATCCAATGCCTGAACCCGAGCCCGAGCCCACTCCCGCTCCCGAGCCCATGCCGGAACCCGCGCCAGAGCCGGAGCCAACTCCCGAACCCGCGCCCCCAGCCACCGTCGGCGGCCCGGTCAACGTCGTCAAAGTCATGCAGGACAGCATCCGCGCCGGCGAAATCAAGGAGTTCACCTTCGATCAGGTCCTCTCCTGGAAAGCGGAGCCGGACGAAACCGTCGAGGGCACGCCCTATCAGGTCGGCTCGGTGTCCTACAAGGCGGAGACCATCTTCGGCGTGAAAACCATCCAGGCAAAAGCCCTCGTCAAGGATGGCAAGGTCCAACGCTGGATCTGGCCGAAGAGCGGCATGGAAATCAAATGAGCCGCCGCGGCCCGGGCGAAGCCCCCGCAAAGTTCCGGTTGACCCCGTGCCCCGCCGGTTGATCTTTCCAACCACGGCCTGCGGCATCTCGCTTACGGGTTGTCTCCGCATCCGCATGCCATGATCGAAGATTCCGAGTCCGATCCGCTCCAGCCTCTCGACGCCCTTGCCCCCGTCGGCCACCACGCCACGGCGGCGGAGGCCCAGGAGCACGCGCTGGTCATCCTCGCCATGAATCTTCCCTGTTGGGTGGTCGCGCGCGACGATGGCTTCGACCTCCTCTCCGAACCCGGCGACCTCCCCGCCATCCGGGGGGAAATCGCGGCCTACATCCGCGAGTCCGCCGAGCGGCCCGCACGCGTGCCAGCCGGGGAACCCGGCTTCCGCCACCCCTCGGGATGGCCCGCCTATGCCATTTGGGCGGCGGTGCTCATCCTTTGCTTCCAGTGGCAGGTCGAGCATCCGTCCTGGGTCGACCGCGGCTCCTCCTCCAGCATCGGCCTCATCGAGCGTCACGAATGGTGGCGTCCGGTCACCGCCATGTTCCTCCACTCGGACGCCGCCCATCTCACGGGAAACCTGTTAGGCGGCGCTTTCTTCGGCACACTCGTGTCACGCTCCATCGGCTCGCTGCGGGCCTGGCCGATGATCCTCGCCTGCGGCGCGCTCGGCAATACCGTCACCTCGCTGGTCAACTGGCCGCAGCCCTTCGAATCCATCGGCGCGTCCACCGCCGTCTTCGGCGCGCTCGGCATACTCTCCGGACTCGGCTTCCGCTCCCTGCTGCGCCACCGTCCGCATCTCACCGCCGCGCGGGTGGCCGCACCCGTCATCGGCGGCGTGGTCGTGCTCGGCCTCATGGGCGGCGGCTCGCCGGACGGCCGCACCGACGTGCTCGGCCACGGCTTCGGTTTCCTCGCCGGCCTGGCCCTCGGATACCTCTGCGGCCACCTCAGCCCCGCGCCTGCGGATGCATCAGCCGCCGGAACCTTGACGGCGGAACATGGTGGACGGACTTGAATACCCGCGAGAAGTGAAACGCGTCCTTGAAACCCATCGCCGAGGATACCGATCCCACCGTGGCGGAATCCGCCAGCAGCAGCCGCGAGGCGTGATCCATCCTCAGTCTTGTTAGAAACTGATAGGGACTCTCGTCATGATAGCGCGAGAAGAGGCGGCAGAGATAGGGCCCCTCCACGCCACAGCCTTTCGAGACCGCGTCGAGGGTGGACAGCCCCAGATGGTTCGCCTCGATGAACTCGCGCGCGCGGGTGTAGGTGGCGAAAGCCGGCGAGTCCGTATTCACCGGCTCCGCCGCGTCATCACGGCAGAGCAGGAGCAGTTCCCTCACGATCAGCGAGCAGATCGGCTTGGCCAGCCGGGATTTCCTCACTCCGCGGTCGATCAGCATGTCGAATCCGCGGCGGATCGGCTCCCCCTTCAGGCAGCGGGCCACCATTCCCGGGCGGATCGAGAACTCTGTTAGAAACCGCTCGACACCGCGGCCATTGAATCCGGCAAAATACTTCCCCAGGGGCTTTTCCGCCGAACTCTCGATGCGGTGCGCGATTCCCGGTCCGTAGAGAAAGAAAACCCCGGGCCGCAAATCATGCTCCGAGCCGTCGAGGATCAGCCTCCCGGCGCCACGGCTCACATACTCCAGACAGAACCAGCCGAAACCCGGCCGATCAACCGTGTAATCCGGGCGACAGCGCTCGTATCCGCCACACGGCACGGCGAATTCATCCTCGTCAGCCGCATCCAGAAAGAACAGGCGGGACTCCGCCACCTGTTTTGAGATGTAGGACGGGGTTTCGCGGATATCGCTCATGCCGGAAACCTGATATCACAAAACCGGAAAATCAATCCAAAATCCTGCATTCCGATGAAAACTTTTCGTAATCCGCCAATCTCGTGGTGATCGAAATCACGCATCGTTATTTTCGCAAAAATTTCCGAATGACAATCAATATTGGCATGCCATGATCGTGGCGTCTCCTTTGTGAAACCCGCCACCCATGACAAAACAACCATATCCAAGAATCGGCATTCGTCCGGCCATCGACGGCCGCCTCGGAGGCGTCCGCGAGTCACTTGAGGCGCGCACCATGCAGCAGGCCCGCGCCGTGGCCGATCTCTTCGCCGCCGAACTCCGCTACCCGGATGGCACTCCGGTGCGATGCGTGATCGCGGACACCTGCATCGGCGGCGTGCGCGAGGCCGCCGCCTGCGCGGACAAGTTCCGGCTCTCGAACGTGGGACTATCGCTCACCGTCACCCCCTGCTGGTGCTATGGCTCGGAAACGATGGACATGGATCCCCACACCCCGAAGGCGGTCTGGGGTTTCAATGGCACCGAACGCCCCGGCGCGGTCTATCTGGCCGCCGTTCTCGCAGGCCACACCCAAAAGGGACTTCCCGCCTTCGGCATCTACGGTCGTGATGTCCAGGCCGCCACCGACACCCGTATCCCGCCGGACGTGGAGGAAAAACTCCTCGCCTTCGCCCGGTGCGGTCTCGCCGTCGCCATCATGCGCGGCAAATCCTACCTCTCCATGGGCGGCGTCTCGATGGGCATCGCCGGCTCCGTCGTCGATACCAAACTCTGGGAAAAATGGTTCGGCATGCGTGTCGAAACCATCGACATGAGCGAGATCGCCGGCCGCATGCGCAAGGGCCAATACGACAAGGCCGAGTTCCAAACCGCCCTCGCATGGGTTAAAAAACACTGCAAGGAAGGCAGGGACCACAACTCCCCCGCCACCACCCGTTCCCGCGAACAACTCGATGCCGAATGGGAGGACAGCGTGAAGATGACACTCATCGCCCGCGACCTGATGGTGGGAAACCCCGCGCTCGAAAAGATGAAACTCGGCGAGCAGGCGCAGGGGCACAACGCCATCGCCGCCGGTTTCCAAGGCCAGCGCCAATGGACCGACCACTTCCCCAACGGCGACTTCATGGAAGCCATCCTCAACTCATCCTTCGATTGGAACGGCAAGCGTCCGCCCCACATCGTCGCCACCGAAAACGACGCCCTCAACGGCGCGGGCATGCTCTTCGGCTGGCTGCTCACCAACAGCGCGCAGATCTTCGCCGATCTCCGCACCTACTGGAGCACCGATGCGATCAGGACCGCCGGCGGACAGGCATTCAGCCATCCGCTCGTCGCCGACGGCATCCTCCACCTCATCAACTCCGGCCCCGCCGCGCTGGATGGCGCCGGCGGCCAAACCAAAAACGGCAAGCCCGCCATGAAACCCTTCTGGGAAATCTCGGACGCCGAAATGCGCCGCTGCCTCAAGGCCACCACCTGGCACCCGTCCATCACCGAATACTTCCCCGGCGGCGGATGGAGCACCCGCTTCCGCACCAAGGGCGGCATGCCCGCCACCATGATCCGCCTCAACCTCGTGGACGGCCTCGGACCCGCCCTGCAAATCGCCGAAGGGCACACCATCGACCTTCCGGACGAAGTCCATGACGCCCTCGACCGGCGCACCAACCCCACCTGGCCCACCACCTGGTTCGCCCCCATCCTCACCGGCAGCGGAGCCTTCCGCAGCACCTATGAAGTCATGAACCACTGGGGCGCGAACCACTGCGTCATGACCTGCGGCCACGTCGGCCACCTCTACCTCACCCTCGCCTCCATGCTGCGCATCCCCGTTTACATGCACAACATCGCCGAGGACCGCATCTTCCGCCCGAGCGCCTGGCGCGCCTTCGGCACCTCCGACCTCGAAGGAGCCGACTTCCGCGCCTGCCAAACCTACGGCCCCCTCTACGGCAAAGCCTGAGGAGGAGGCGCCTTGCCGTGCCTCCTCCGCTCATGGGAAGCGCATGGAAAACCGCGACGCCTTCGCGGGAAACGACAACAAGGCCGTTTCCCCTCAGTCGCGTTTTTCCTGGAGCCAGTGGGCCATGGCCATGAGTTTGGTGACTCCGGCCGGTCCGGTCGCACCGGTGAGCGCGCTGGCTTGGTCCGCGATCTCGGCGCGGCGGCCTTCGGACCAGAGTCCGGCGCGTTCGCGGAAGAGCGCCAGCGCACGGACCTCATCCGCGCTCAGGCCGACAGGCGGCGGCACGGGCGAGATCGGCGGCGGGGCCGCAGTGATCGGGAAAACCTGGACCCGGTCGTAAATCACCACGGTTCCGGCGGCGAGGTCGCCGAGGCGTTGGAAACGTTTGGTCGCGAGACAGCCCGCCATGCCCACGCCGTAGGTGAATAGCGGCATGCCATCGATGAAGCGGAGGAAGTTGCGGATGATCGCCTGTCCCACGGTGATGGGCGAGCCGGTGGACTGCACCACCTTGAGTCCGGCGGTGCGTTTGCCGGGAGTGGCTCCGCGTTTGCCACACTCGAAGACCACCGGATAGAGCCAATCGAGCAGAAACCACGCGAGCATCATCAATCCGATGGCCACTCGTCCGCCAATGGCGATTCCGGCCAGCGCGACAAAGATGCCGCCAGCACCCAGGATCGCGGTGCGGATGACGAAATCGATCAGGTACGCCCCGGCGCGGGGCAGCGGACCGGCCATGCGCAGGCGAATCTCCACGCCCTCGGCGAGTTCCACCGATTGGAGTGTATCGAGCCTTTCCGTTTCCACCGTCACCGGGATGAGGCTAAGCGATGGATTCCGGCGTGTGAAAGCCCGGAGTTCGGGGAGAGGCGCATCGCATGTCCATGTGGGAAACGCTCATTCTGCTGGCCGCCGGTGAAAGTCTGCCGGTAGATGTCCGTGATGAACCGATCTCGCCACTTTCATTTGACCGCGATCTCCGTGATTCTCGCCTGCTCCGGACCGGCGTCCCGCGCGGCCGAGGCATGGCTCGATGAATACGAAATGCGGGAAATCACCAGCGGCTTTGCCTCCACCCGGGCGAACCGTTCCATCTCCGGCAAGCCTCTCGCCATCGGCGGAAAGACATACCGGCGGGGTGTAGGCACCCACGCGCCGGGCAGCGGGATTTTCCTCAACACCGGCGACGGTCCGCTGCGTTTCAAAGCCATGGTCGGAGTGGACGATTCCCCCGAAAACTCCGGATCGGTCGTGTTCCGCGTGATCGGAGACGGCGGAAAGCTCCACGACACCGGCGTGCTCCGCAAAGGCGACGGCGCCCGCGAGGTGGACGTGGATCTAACAGGAATCAAAATCATCGAACTGGCGGTCACCGATGCGGGAGACGGCATGAATCACGATCACGCGAACTGGTGCGAGGCCCGCTTCATCCATTCCGGCGAGGCCCCCCGTCTCGCGCCACGATGGACGGTCACACTCCCGCACTTCGAAGGCGAGCTACCCGGGATTCCGGCGAAGGCCACCGTTTTCTCCAGCCCTGACGGCAAGGTGGCGGCAAGGGTCGGGGTTTCGTCCGGCAGGCTCGCACTCGATGTCCGGAGAAACGGCAAACCGGTGATCGAGCCCTCGCCGCTCGGCCTGATAATCGACGGTCTCGATCTCGGCCGTGATGCGAAGATCACCGGCGCCGAAACCTTTTCCACCAACACCCGTTACCCGAATCCCGGCGGCGGCGGCGAGTTGACGGATCATTGCAAGGGTGTGCGGCTGAAGCTTTTGTCCGGAAAATCCGCCGCCTCCTGGACGCTGGAAGTCCGGGCTTACAACGACGGCGTGGCATGGCGTCACCTGGTGCCCGGAAACGGAACCCGCACCATCAATGGCGAATCCACCGCCTTTGTCCTGCCGGAGGGGGCCACCTACTGGAGCCACCACAACACCGCGAACTATGAGGCGAACTACCTGAAGTTCGCCGCGCGGGGAAACAAACCGGGAAGCCCGCTCACCATGCCTCTTACCGTCGAGCTTGCCGGCGGCGGATACGCCTGCGTGACCGAGGCGGATTTTCTCGATCACAGCGGCATGTCGATCGGCCCGAAAGGCCGGGTTCTAACAGGTATCTTCGAGGACGATCCCAAGGGCTGGAAGGTCGAGGGAAACATCGCCTCGCCCTGGCGGGTGGTGATTGCCACCGGTGATCTGGACGGCCTGGTAAACCAGAGCATCGTTTACAACGTCTCGGCCGCGCCGGACCCCGAAATGTTTCCGCAGGGGAAAAACACCGCCTGGATACGCCCGGGCCGCGCGTTCTGGACATGGGGTTTCGGCCAATGGGATTCCGCGAAATGGGAGTACATCCGTGGCTTCGTCGATGATGCCGCCGCGCTCGGGTGCGAATACTACGTCATCGATGATCCCTGGCGCGAACCCCGCATGGGCTGGCACCGCAACGGCCGCGACGAGTGGCACAGCCTGCGCGAGGTGTGCGACTACGCCGCGACCAGGCGCGTGGCGATCATGGTATGGGAACACTGGGAGAGGATTCGCGATCCGCAAGCCAGGGAAACGTTTTTCAGAAACGTCGCCGGGGCCGGTGCCGTCGGAGTGAAGATCGACTTCATGGACAGCGAAAGCCGGTCACGCCTGGCATTTTACAAATCGTGCCTCGAAACCGCGGCCCGCCACAAGATCATGATCAATTTCCACGGCGCGAACAAACCCGGCGGCGAGGAGCGGACCTGGCCCCACTGGATGACCCGGGAGGCGGTCTACGGCATGGAGCAGGGAGGAAACATCGCGCGCGACCATTTGGCCGCTCTTCCCTTCACCCGTCTGGTGACCGGCCCGGCGGATTTCACACCCACCGTGTTCCGCGCGGGACCGATGGGCAAAACCACCGCCGGCTCCCAACTGGCCACCGCCATCGCCTACGCCTCCCCCCTCCATCATTGGGCGGACAGCGCGAAGACCTATCTCTCGCAGGCTCCCGAAGTCATCGAATTCATCCGCGCCAAACCGGCCGTGTGGGACGAGACCCGGGTATTGCCCGGCAGCCGCATCGGGGAAACCGCGCTGATCGCCCGCCGCTCGGGGGATGCCTGGTGGATCGCCGCGATCAACGGCACCAACTCACCTGCCGTCCGCGAAATCCCGACATCCTTCCTCGGCGGCGGAGCGTGGAACGCGGTCACCTTCTCCGATGTTCCCGGAAACAAAACCGGCCTCGCCGTCGGCAAGTCGGAGCTGGCTGCCGGAACCCCTCTCCGGGCGGAGATGGAGCCGGGTGGCGGTTTTTCCGCGATACTGAAAGCCGGAGAAAAATGACGGGGACAATTCCCCACGAAGCGAGCCGGACATCACATCCGCCATTGCATGGATTTCCAAAGTCCCAATGACGGGATTTCGCGCGAAAATATCCCTCAAGCACGGCATTTCCCGATAGTTTCCCGCCGGGAACGGGCGTATGCTGGCACCGATTTCACACCACAATGCTCCGACGCCGATTCCTCGCCCTGATCACCCTGCCCGCCCTCGGCACGACGATCCGCGCCGAGGATCAGCCAACCCCGTTCCTGTCGATGGCCCGCGAGATCACCGCCGCGATCCAGTCGGATCACTGGATGCCCGGAAGAAAACTCTACCGGACCGAGAAAGGGAAAAACGAACCGGAAATGGTCTGGGGCGGCGGCATTCTCTTCTCCATGCTGGTGGCGGCCGCAAGGCATGATCCCCAGACCTATCGCCAGGAGGTTTTCCGTTTCTACGAGGGCCTGGACACCTACTGGGACACCAAGGCCAAAATCCCCGGATACGAACCCGCCCCCACCCGTGGCGGCGGAAACGACAAGTATTACGACGACAACGCCTGGCTGGTTCTCAACTTCGCCGAGGCCTATCAGCTCACCGGCGATCCGAAGTTCATCCGCCGCTCCTATGACACGCTCACCTTCGTGATGAGCGGGTGGGACGATGTGCTCGGCGGCGGCATCTGGTGGCACGAACTGCACAAGGACAACAGCAAGAACACCTGCATCAACGCCCCGGCCGCCGTCGGCTGCCTGACCCTCGCCAAGTACCGGCCGGACCGCAGGGCGCGCATGATCGCGCGCGCCAGGGAAACCGTCGAATGGACCCGCAAGACCCTGCAGGCCGAGAACGGGCTCTACATGGACAACATCAAGGCGGACACCCGCAGGATCAACCGCGTCACCCTTACCTATAACTCCGCGCTCATGATCCGCGCCGAACTGATGCTCCACGAGGCCACCGGCGAGGAATCGCATCTCAAGGAGGCCAAACGCATCGCCGCTTCCGTTGGCATGCTGTGCCACCGCGGCACCCATGTCTATCGGGACGCCCCGCGCTGGTCGCACCTGATGATCGAGGCCGACCTCGAACTCCACCGCAAGCTCGGCGATGCCGAGGCGCTCAAGCGGGCCAAGGCCGGCGCCACCGCCTACTACGGGAGATGGAAGGAAGGCAGGGAGGAGAAACTCATCGACAAGGCCTCCGTCGCCCGCGCGCTGTGGCTGGTGGCCGATCACGAGACCGAAACCGGCCGCGGGTTCTGGCGAAACATGGACGCGGTGGGGAAATGATTTCGTGGCGGGAGGTTTGACATCGGATGTCCGCATCCAAGCAGTCCCTCAGAAATACACGCACTCGCTCCTCGGATTGGCCCACTGGGCGTATTCCACGTCCGCCGGGAGCAACAGCGAGCGGGCGTCCGAGGGGATGAAGATCAGCACGCCCTTCGGCGCGAGGCGCGGATAGAGCGCGGCGAGCTGCCACCATTCGTCGAATCCGTAGTTCGGCCACTTCGAGAAACGGATCGGCCGCTCGCCAAGGCCGGGGATCTTCGCGGTGAGCGGGAGCGTGCCGTGCTTCCAGTGCCAGACGAAGGCCTCGATGGTCTCCCGCACCGGCACCGGGCCGCGCGCGCCGAAATGGCCGCCCAGGATCGGCCGGTAGCGGACCTGCTCGTGCAGCGGCGAGTTGTAATAACCTGGCACCCGCCACAGGCCCAGGCCCGCTTCCGCCATCGCCTCGGTGCGACGGATCTCGTGGCTCACCTCGTTCATCCGGTCGGTATCGATCACCGTCACCAGCGCGTCCTCCTCCAGCGCCAGGAAGCGCCAGAACCCGCCGGGACAGTAGCGGATGGACGGCGATTTCATGAGAAACACCTCCCAGCCCAGATCCGCCAACTCCGGCATGAGAAACTCCAGATCCGCCGCCAGATGGAGCCGGAAGGTGACATCCGGATGATTCCCCATCGCCTCCGCGCTGTGCGTGAACAGCGGCTCGATATAACTTCCCCACGGATCGAAACGCTTCACCAGTCCCATCCGCCGCGCGTCCACCAGCATCTCCCGCGTCGGCACCGGCAGATCCGGATCATGCCCGTTCACATGCTTCCAGAAAAGGGTGGCGCTGACGATGTGGGGCCGGGCCGGGGGCCCGGAGACAGAAGACTTCGAGACAGAAGACGAAAGATCGGAGGTCATCGGATCCGCACATCCGCCCTCTTGTCTTCCGTCTCTTCTTTCCACCCCGAACCATTCCTCAAACTCCTCCTTCTCCTCCTCCGTCACCCCCGCCCGGCAGGCATCCATCATCTCCTCGTCCAGGATTGGAAAAATATCGGTCCAACTCATGGAAAAACGTTTGACATGCCCCCCCCCTCCCCATGTCAATCGTTACGGCGAAACCAGAAGTTCCAAACCATGAAAACCGAAGGCCGCCGCAGTTTCGTCAGAAAATCCCTCGCCACCTCCATGACCCTCACCTTCAGCGGCCTGATCCGGGCCCATGGCAGCGAAGGCGGGGAAACCACCACCTGCGACCCGGACGAGACGACGGTTGTCACGACCTACGACACGACGGACAGCGGCGGAACGACCACTTGGGATCCGGACCAGTCCACCGTGCCGGAGGAGACCACCTTCGCCACCACGATGCCGGAGGAAACGACTTGGGATCCCGATGAGACCACCGTTCCGGAGGAGACAACTCTATTATCCACGGCCGACACAACAGAAGTTGAACCAGAGCGACGAGAACTGATTTCCATCGAAATTAAAATTCTCGATGAACATACTGAGCTTTCGGGCCAAAGCTGGCCAGATACAGAGCAAGGCAAGAAAGACGCAATCAAGAAAGGCATGCTTAAATTGGGAGAACTAATTGAGTTTTGCGAAACGAGAAATCCGCATGAAGGCCCTGTGGCCGGCATGGTTCCATGCACGGAAATCGAACCTGTAGAAGGGCCCAATGCGGAACTTGTCACCACAGAGATAATCGACGGCCGCGTTCATTACAAAATCGTCATTCCAGGGGGCGGCATTTTCTATAAATTCATTTTCTGGAAGCCCGCTTCATAATATCGCATGCTTGCAGAAAAATGGCCAATTACCCATTAAGAAAATCACAATCAATAGTTGCGATTGCCTCCGCGACTGTCTTGCTTGTTATTGCATTATTCCTGCTACTCGCCAAGATAATACGAGTTTCAGACATACCTAGCCATTTAGGCGATCCACCAATAAATTCATATCGTCAATCAAGGGAGGGGGATCCAAATGAGGCAAGATCCAACAACAATCCAAAACAAACTGCCAATCGCAACCCGGAACGAAAGAGAGAATCAGTATTTGAAAACCTATCACCAACCCAGCAAAGCGACGATTTGCGACGGCGCTTGTCCCAACTAAGGGATGATATTACAAAATCTCCGGATCCTGGATCCTTAATTGATTTGCTATGGAAAGACATCGGTTCAATGGGATCGTTCCAAAGGAGGATTTTTTGGGGGGCGATTGAAAATCAACTCGCGGATTTGAACGACGACACCGACAGCAAGCTGGAATGGATATCCCAAAAGTTACCACTGATTGAGAAATCACTTGAAGGCAAAAAGGTATTCGAGGCAGCATCCAAAGATTACCTGTTTTCACTACTGGCCAGCAACATTTATTCAAAAAACATAGATCCACTTGTCGAGATACAAAAACTTCCGGAAGGCCGAGGAAAGTCAATAATAACTACCGAAATGCTTCCAAAATACATAACTCTCACCAATGCAGACTACCGTTCTTTTGAACCTCATATTCCATCAACACTTAGGGATTCGTTTTATTTTAATTTAATGAATGGATTTTCCAATATTGAGTCACTGCGGAAAGACGGCTTGCAAATTTATCTTGAAAACAAGGGGGGAGAAGATCTACATCCTGAGCTTTTGGACAAAATCCTTGAAGATTCCAATTGGGTGAATGAAAACATCGATCATTTGGAAGAAATTGCCAGCGAAGCAGCACCGAATAAACGGCGCGACTTGTTATTGAAGGCTTTATCTGACAAATCAGCAACCCGCTAAAAGTCAAATTTCGACACATGTTTCGAGTTTGCGCATACGTCTCAATCTTGGCAACGGCAAGCTGCGGCAAGTCGGAAAAGCCTCCATCCACTGGCGACCCGGCCCCAAACCGCCTCCAGCCAGCCGTCCAGACACAAGACACCGGCTCACCCAAAGCGGCCACTCGCGCCAGGAAGGTTGCAAGAGTCGATAGAGCCGAGTCCGACCAGGCTCTCCGGAAGTTCGCCTCCGGCTTCGAGAACCTGTCCGGCCTGAACCGGGATCACGACACCCTGGCGAAGCAGCGTGAGCTCGCCCTGGCCGCGCTGCCGGAGATCGGCGGCGGCGACGGGTTGCTGAAGTTCCTCGATTACCTGACCGAGCGTGGCGCGGGCGACCTGCGCAAGGAGTTGGTGGAAAATCATCTCGGAGTGGTCTTCACCGGCCCGCGGGCGGAACAGGCGCGTGAATGGCTACTTTCGGTGGAGGATGCGAAGCTGAGGGAGGCGCTCAGCCTGCTTGCCGGAAAGGCCTTCAGCGGGCCGGGCTTCAGGGAATACTTCGAGGAGATGGGGAACCATGGCGGATTGCACAGCCAGGCGGCACTGCTCTCCGGCTATTGCCAGACGCTGGCGGGTTCCGATCCCGAGGCGGCGGTGAGGGTTTACCAGGAGCTTGGCCACCCGAAGCGGATCGACAACACCGGACTGGCGGCGGTGTACGGGGCGATGCCGCCGGGCACGGACTTCGTGAAATTCACCATAGGCATGAAGGATGACAGCAGGACACTGGCGAAGATGTCGCGCAGCGCCCTGCTGCGGAACTGGGCGGGAGTGAAACCGGAGGAGGCCGCGCAATATGTTCTGGGGAATGTCAACTCGGGCGTGGCCCCGGACCAGATGGCGCAGGTGGTGTCCGTATGGGCCGCCACCGCGCCGGAGAACGCCGCTTCCTGGCTTGCCAAGGCCCCGGATGGCCAACCAAAGGACGAGGGCAACGCGGCCATGGCAAGGCATTGGCTGGCGGCCGACCCAATCAAGGCCTGGGATTTCGCCGCCAAGGTAGGGGATTTCAACAAACGGGTGGAGGCCGCCACGGAGGTTTTCAAGGAGTGGGAGAAAACGGACCGGGAGGCGGCGACCAAGGCGTGGGTGGAGCTTTTTCCGGGGAAGTGACAGACGTGGAAGATACGTACTTGGAGATTCGTGATGGAGGAAAATCAAACCGCTGACATGCACGTGATCCGAATCGCCCTTTCCACGGATGCCAGGGGTCATGCGCCGCACGCCACGCTGATCGCCAGCATCCTGCGGCGGACGGCGCTGCCGGTGCACGTGCGCTGCTGGTGCCGGGGTTTCTCTCCGGAGTCGTTTGAGAGCGGGCGGCTGAAGGTGGAGTTCATCCGCACGGACGAGGAGGTGACGGGAAGGTTTCCGGGGCAATCCGGCCCGGCGGCCTATGACCGGCTGCGGGTGATCCGGGATTGTCCGGACTGGGACCGGTGCATGGTGATGGATCACGACCAGCTCGTGTTGTGCGATATGGCTCCGTTGTTCCACATGGATCTGGGCGGTCATCTGCTGGCGGCCCACATGCAGGGTCCGGGAGTGGACATGGCGTATGCGATGCGGGTGTGGCTGAAGCGCCCGATACCGGATGGCTGGGAGCATTGCGCGGCCAACCCCTATTTCCTAATGCCTCCGCTGCTGAACCTGGCGGCGATGCGCGAGGCGGGCACGTGGGGAAAATTTCTCGCCGCCCATGCGGCCTTCGGAGCGGACGAGCAGCTATCCCTCACCGCCGCCACGGAGGGGAGAAGCCTGCCGCTGGAGCGGAAATGGAATCTTTTTCCGAAGCTGCACATCCGGGACGGGGAAGTGCCGGAGGGGATCATCCACTGGAGCGGCTGGCCGAAGCCATGGCACAGGGGAGCGAAGGTGTGGCGGCCGGATATCTGGGAGAGCGAGAAATCAAGCTGGGAGCACCTGCGGATGGGACTCTGGGAGAAACCGCTCTCGGTGGAACTGGAGCCGGAGGATGACCGGGCAGTGCGGGCGCTGGCGCAGCGTGGCTGGCGGGTGAAGGTGTTCTCCAATCGCTTGGCGGATAATGGCGGCATCGGGCCGGAGTTCCCGGATGTGGAGGTTTTACCGGCCTCGCGTGAGGGTTTTCAATCGCTGCTGGAGCGGGAGACGGGGATCGATCAGGTGAGATTGGGCGCATGGGAGGATCCGGCGGACTGGCTGGAGGGAAGCCGGATCGCACCGGAACACCTGGTGCTGAAAGGCGGGATGGACGCGGAGGAGGTGGATCGGGTGCGGGTGCTGGGCTACGGCTCCGAGACCCGGCTGATGAGCGGCGAGTGGCCTGCGGGAGGTCCCTTGCCCCGGGCCCTGGGATTTCTCCCGTGCAAGCCGGGCTCCGGCATCGGGCCTGGCGAGGATCTGTATCTGAGGATGGATGCTGGAATGAGGAAACCGGGTGATCGCCTTTCCATGGGGGCAGGGCCGGAGCGCCCACTGTCGGAGGATGGGAGGAAAATCGGCGTGTGCGTCATCGCCACGGCGAGATACCGGATGTATGTGCGTCCCCTGCTCCGTTCGATCCGCAGGAATTTCCTTCCCGGCCACGAGGTGACGGTTTTCCTGTTCACGGATGGTGACGTGCGCGAGGAACCGGGACTGCGGGTGATCCCGGTGGAGCACAGCGAGTGGCCGGGCATGGCGATCCGCCGCTACCCGATTTTCCGCGAGCACGCGCGGCGGTTTGATGGCATGGAGTATCTCTACTACCTCGATGCGGACATGAGGGTGATCGGCAAGGTAGGCGACGAGATCCTTGGCGATCTTGTGGGCACCCTGCATCCGGGTTTCCATGACAAGCCAAGGGCGAGATTCACTTATGAGCGGCGGCCGGAATCGACGGCGATGATTCCACCGCATGAGGGCACCTCATATTTCTGCGGCGCGTTCCAAGGCGGCCGCGCCGGGCATTACCTCGAAGCGGTCCGGGTGATGGCGGAGCGGATCGACGCCGATGAGGCGGCGGGGATCACCGCCGTCTGGCACGACGAGTCCCACTGGAACCGCTATCTCGCGGATTGCCCGCCCACGCTGATCCTCTCCCCGTCCTACTGCTGGTATCCGGACGGCCGCTCAAGGGAATTCGAAGGGAAAATCGCGGTGGTGCTGAAGGACGCGGCGGCGATGAGGAAGTGAAACTGGAACCATGGTCAGGGTCTTCACATTCTCATTCCGAAGGCTCAGCTTCGTCTGTTCGACCATCAACTCATTGAAATCCCAGACTTTCAGTGATTTCAATCACCACCTTCATTTGCTTTCCTACACGGATGAACAAATTGACTTCGTCAGGCGGATCATCAACGATGATCCCCGTTTTCATGTTACAGCCGCAGAAAACCTGAGCCAGAAGGAGAACCTTCTCAGATTGCTGACGGAGATGCCACTGGATGCCGAGTGTTACATCCGCATGGACGACGATGACATCTACGATCCTCATTACCTTGAGTTGATCAGGAACAGGATGAAGCGGCAGAACTCAGATCTTACGGCTTTCAAGACACTGTTGCGCTACAACCTTCGGACTGGCGAAAGTTTTCCCATTGGGAACTCAGGCCTTTACGGCTCCACCATGTGCCTGTCAAAACGAGCGCTTGCCCACTTGCGTACCCGTCCCAATTGGAATGCTCATGGCTTCGAAGATTCATGGATGGACAAGTGCATCGCGGACGCAGGTTTCAAACGTGACATCACCTCGACTCCGAGGCCTTTGGTGCTCTATGTCCAGCACGCCGCCAATATTTCAAACCCTGATATCGATCCGGCTCCAGCATTGGTCCAAGCAGACCTGAAACAAAGCTCCCCAAGCATCAGCAGCCAAAGTTTACCTCTTGGTCCACCAGACAGTTCCGTCCGGATCAGGGAGGATGGAAACGAGGAAAGCGCGGGGCTCTATGCTAACGGACAGTTTATTTTCGCGCATTCAGGCAGGACCGGCACTTGGGAGGTCACCGAAGAAGGGAGGCTGTTGCTGGAGTTCGCGGACACTGGCAGGATTGCAGAATTCAGCATGGACGCTCCCGCGCAGTTGGGGCAGTAACTTCAATGCTTCCTGTAGACTCCTGCAAGACGCCCGCATCAAGGTCCTCGCCGCAGCTGCGCGGGTCGGGCAAATCCCGCGCGCTTTCTTCGAAGCATTCGTATTCTACCCCAGCAATGCCTTGAGGGAACACATGGGGTCTTGACGCACCGCCTTGATCCGCAACCCTGCGTGCCCGTGCCAGCAGATCCCACACCCGCCGATTTTTTCCGGGATCCCCGTTGGAAGGCCCGCTTCGATGGGGAAATCCTCGCTGCCGCGAAATCCTTCGTCGCCAAGACCCGGGAAATGCGCCTTGATGAACCCTCCGCCGCGTCGTTCTCCCTCCTCGGGAACGTCGCCGGCGAGGAAACGGAAATCGCGTTCTGGCCGACCGGCGGCTCATGGGACTTCGAAAGCTCCTGCTCCTGCGAAACCGGCCCCTTCTGCCATCACGCCGCCGCGCTCATCATGAAGGCGGAAAGGGAACGCGACCTCACCCGCCTCTCCGGCCGCAGCGTGGCCGCCGCCGTCGCCGCCGTGCTGCCAAGCCCGCCAGCCTCCCTGTCCAAACCCGCGCCCGCCGGACTGGCGGTCATCTCGCCCGCGCCCGTCTTCGAACTCCACGTCACCCGCGAGCCCGTGGACCGCAGCCTCAGGCTGCTCCTCCAGTCGCTCGGCCAGCCGGAAACCGAATACTGGATCTCCGCCGACGCCATCGTGAACTACGACGGTCATCGCGGCCCGCTCCGCTCCGCCGGCCCGGACTGGACCAGCCGCGTCTATCTAACAGACGGGAAACCCGCCCTGCTCGAACACTCCGGGCCGAAGGAAAACACCGCCGCCCGCCAGCTCTCCGAAACCGGGCTCTCCTCCCTCCAGTCCAACACCGCCTGGAAATTCCTCCTCAACCTCAAGTCCCGCGAGAACCGCGATGCCGCGCCACGCGACCGCTGGTTTCCAGATCCCAGCCGCATCGATGTCGATCACTTCTGGCACCAGTTCCGCGGCGAAATGGTCGCCAGACTGGAAACCCTCGGCTGGCAGGTCACCATCGACGACAACGTCGGCCACCGCGTCTTCGAGGCCGATCCCGCCGATTGGGACAGCTCGCTCACCCCGGTCGAGGGCGGCTGGTTCAGCCTCTCCGTCGGCTTCGATGTCGCCGGCCAGCGCTACGACCTGCTGCCCATCCTCGCCAATCTGTTGGAAAGCGATTTCCTGGAGGAAACCCTCCACCACCCGAATGCCGGACACGTCTACGCCCCCTTGCCCGATGGCGACGCGATCAAGCTCCCGGTCGGCCGCGTCCGCCGCATCCTCAACCACCTCGCCTCCCTCATCGACCCGAAGTTCCCCGAGCGCACCAAACTCCACGCGCTCGACGCCGCATCCCTCGCCAATCTCGAAACCCTCGGCATCGAGGCCCCGCCGGATCTCGCCGAACTCGCCTCGAAACTGCGCGACTTCCGCGGCATCGAGCCACTCGCCCCGCCCGCCGGCCTCCAGGCCACCCTGCGCGACTATCAGCTCGCCGGATTCCGCTGGATGCAGTTCCTCGCCCGCCACGGCCTCCACGGCATCCTCGCCGACGACATGGGCCTCGGCAAAACCCTGCAAACCCTCACCCATGTTCTAACGGAAAAACAGTCCGGCCACGCGCAAAACAAGCCCACCCTCGTCGTCGCCCCCACCTCCGTGGTCCCCAACTGGGTGGCGGAAGCGAGGAAATTCACCCCATCCCTGCGCGTCCTCGTCCTCAACGGCCCGGAACGCCGCAAATACCTCCGCTCCATCCCCTACGCCGACCTCGTCTTCACCTCCTACGCCCTGCTCCACCGCGACATCGAGGGCCTGCGCAAGCACGCATTCCACATGGTCGCGCTCGATGAGGCCCAGAACATCAAGAACCCGCATGCGAAAGTGGCCCAGGCCGCCTGCAAGCTCGATGCGAAACACCGCCTCTGCCTCTCCGGCACACCCGTCGAGAACCACCTCGGCGAACTCTGGAGCCTCATGAAATTCCTCGTCCCCGGTTTCCTCGGCAGCGGGGAACAGTTCTCTAACAACTTCCGCAAACCCATCGAAAACCACGGCGACTCCGAGCGCAACGAGGCTCTCAAACAACGCGTCGCCCCGCTCATCCTCCGCCGCACCAAGGACCAGGTCGCCAGGGAATTGCCGCCGAAAACCGAACTCGTCCATCTGATAGAACTCCACACCGCCCAGAAGGACCTCTACGAAACCGTCAGGGCCACCATGAACAAACGCGTCCGCGAGGCCATCGCCGCCCGCGGCGGCAGCGACTTCCAGATGGTCTTCCTCGATGCCTTGTTGAAACTCCGCCAGATCTGCTGCGATCCCCGCCTGCTGCCCGACGAGTTCGCCAACACCATCCGCCAATCCGCCAAACTCGACTTCCTGACAGACCTTCTCGCCGTCCTCATCGAGGAAGGCCGCCGCATCCTCGTCTTCTCCCAGTTCACCACCATGCTCGCCCTCATCGAGGAGCATCTCGTCAGCGAAAAAATCCCCTACCTCAAACTCACCGGTTCCTCCAAGGACCGCGGCAAACTCGTCGAGGACTTCCAAACCGGAAAAATCCCCCTCTTCCTCATCTCCCTCAAGGCCGGCGGCACCGGCCTCAACCTCACCGCCGCCGACACCGTCATCCACTACGACCCCTGGTGGAACCCCGCCGCCGAAGCCCAGGCCACCGACCGCGCCTACCGCATCGGCCAGGACAAGCCCGTCTTCGTCCACAAACTCCTCTGCCAGGACACCGTCGAGCAACGCATCCACCAGATGCAGCAACAAAAAGCCCAACTCGCCGCCGGCCTCCTTGCCGACGCGGACATCGCACAAAAACTCAGCCCGGAGATGGTGCGGGCTTTGTTGGAGTAGGCCCGTTCGTGGCAACGCGCCTACTCCTCCTCATCCGCCAGGAGCTGTGCCATCATGCGCTCCGGGTTATCGAGGAAACGTTTGGTCATGCGGTAGTGGTCGGTGTCGCGGAGTTCCACGCGTTCGATGCCGGTTTCGTCGAAGCGATAGATGATTGCTTCCGGATAGGCGAGGATCAGGGGCGAGTGGGTGGCGATGACGAATTGCGAGTGGTCGCGCGCGAGGTCGTGCATGCGGACGACGAAGGCGAGCTGCCGGGTGGGGGAGAGGGCGGCCTCGGGTTCGTCTAACAGAAAAAGCCCGTGGCCGTCGAGACGGTTGACGAAGGTGGCCATGAAGGACTCGCCGTGGCTTTGTTCGTGCAGCGAGCGGCCGCCGTAGTTGAGGTATCCGTTGGCGGTCCACGGATCCTCCTCCAGCTCGTCCATTTCCGTGGCGAAGTTATAAAAACTCTCGGCCCGGAGGAAGAATCCGTCCATCGGCCGCATGCCCGGTGAGCGGGTGAGCGCGAGGTGGGGCGCCAGCGCGGTCTCGTAGGCGCGCAGGCCCGGATGGCCCACGCGGTTGCCGCTCTTCATGGAGAAGCCCCATTTGTCGGCCAGGGCTTCGAGGATGGTCGATTTTCCCGCGCCGTTTTCCCCGACGAGGAAGGTGACCTTGGGATGCAGTTCGATCCCCCCGCGCAGCGCGGCCACCGCCGGCAGGTCGAAGGGGTGGCCCTCCTCCCCATCGGGGAGGCCGTCGAGCGAGATCCTCTGGATAAACGGCATGAGCGGGGCCGAGTTCAGCCGATTTCCGGCGTGGCGGCCAGCCTCGAATCGGCGCCCTCATTTTCATCTGGACCCGGCGAAAAAACCATTTAGTCATGCTACCGTATCTTCGTCATCCGGAATAAACCCATGAAAACCCGATCATCAAAAGCCCTCCTCGCGCTTCTGGCCATTGCCCCCGCCATGGTGCACGCACAGACAACCCACTCCTGGCGGTCAGAGGCCGCCAATGGCACTTGGGAGCTTGCCGACAACTGGTGGGACGGCGTGCAGACCGCCCTTCCCGGGGGCAGCGAGATCCTGTCATTCGGAAACAACGCGCAAACCACGATGACCAATGATCTGGTTGCGACCACGCGCCACCGCATCCTCTTCGGAACCGGAGCCACGACCGTCCGCACCATCGGCGGATCGACGGAAAACGCCTTTGTCGCCGTTTCGGAAAACGGAGCGCTCATCCAAAACAACTCCACCGCCGCCCACATCCTCAACTTCCCGATCTCCATCGGGTCGGACGGGCTCGCGGTCGATACCGCCAGCGGAGCGCTCAACCTCAACGGAGCCATCTCCGGCAGCGGCACCATCGCCAAGACCTCCGGCGGTGTCGTTTCCGCCGGATGGGACGGGACCGGAGTCCACAATCTGGTGATTTCCGGAGACAACTCCTCCTTCACCGGCAAGTGGACCGTCACCGGTGGAAGCCTCTCCATCAACTCGGACGCCGCGCTTGGCGCGGTTCCCGGATCATTCGTTGCGGACGCCATCACCCTGAATGGTGGCGCGCTCGCCAACATGTCCGCGGCCAGCGGCTCCGGCTTTGGCGCGGGACACGACCTCGCGCTTCATGCCAACCGCGGCATCACCCTCGGAGCCAACGGCGGCAACATCCGCATCGGCTACAGCCGCACCGTCACCATCAATGGCGCGATCACCGGCAGCGGACTCCTGCGGCGGACCGACGGCGGCACGCTCATTCTCAACGGAGTCAACACCTACGGCGGCATCACCCATCTCCGCGCCGGCACCACCCGCACGGGAGTCAGCGGGGCACTCCCGTCCACCACCAACGTCCTGCTGTGGGGGGGCTCCACCCTCGACCTCGACGGCACCACCCAATCCATCGCCGGCATCCACGTCGGCGGCGCCGGTGACACCAACACCACGCTTCAAATGGGCACCGGTGGAAACCTCACCGTCACCGGAAACGCCATGCCCGGCGGCTCGCCCGCCAACGCCGGAGGCGACATGCATGCCCGCATCCGCGGCACCGGATCGATAACCTATGACAACTCCGCCGCTCCCCAGGGCTCTTGGACGTGGTTCAACACCAACAACGACTACCAGGGCGCGATCACCGTCACCAACGGCCGCCTGCGTTTCACGGATGTCACGCTTGGCCATGCCTCCAACGGCATCGTTTTCAATGGTGACATCGTCTCCACCCTTGGCAGCGGCCAGGGAAAGGCGTCAATCCAGCAGACCTCCGGCGCGAGCGTCTCCTACGCCGCCACCCGCACCTTCACCATCAACACCGGCAAGGAAGGCACCTTCTACGCCTGGGGCGGCCAGACCATGACCATCGAGGGCCAGATCACCGGCGGCGGAAACCTGCGCAAGGAGGACGGCGGCATCCTGCTGCTCAACAACACCACCAACAACTACGGTGGAATGACCCGCATCGCGGCAGGCACCCTGCGCGTCGGATCCGCTGCGGCACTTCCCTCGGCGACGACTCTCGAAATCGCCGGTGGCAACTTCGATCTCACCACCCAAACCATCACGGTCGCCACCCTCATCGGCAGCGGCGGCGCGGTCAACGGCGGCGGCACGCTGACGGTCAACACCGCCGGCAGTTCCATTTACAGCGGTCAGATCCAGAACTCCACCACCCTGCACATGGCGGGCACCGGCACCCAGACCCTCTCCGGCACCGCCGATAACAACAGCGGCTGGGCCCGCGTCTCCTCCGGGACTCTGGTTCTCGCCAAATCGGGTGCCAGCACCTCCCGCTCCGTCGGCCGCTCCAATGGTGATGTCGCCCTCACCATCACCGGCGGCACCGCCCGCCTCGATGGCGGCCACACCGATCAGATCTACGGCGACTCATCGGTGGAAATGACCGGCGGCGTGTTTGATCTCAACGGCCGCAACGAAAGTTTCCGCGGCCTCATCGGCAGCGGCGGCACCATCCGCAACGATGCCGCCGACACCACCTCTGTCCTCACCCTCGGAGAAATCATCAACGCCGGCGAGGCGGACTACACCTATTCCGGCACCATCGCGGACGGCTCGGGATTTGTGGAACTGACCAAGACCGGCACCGGCATCCAGACGCTCTCCGGCACCTGCACCCACACCGGCACCACCACCATCCAGCAGGGCACTCTGCGCATTGAAACAAACGTCGGATCGTCGCCGGTCACCGTTCTTTCCGGTGGAACCCTCGCGCTCGGATCCACTTCCCCCGCCTATGCGTCCAGCGACCTGGTCCTGCTGTCCGGAAGCGCCTTCTCGACGCAAATCGACAGCGACACGAGCACCACCAACCGCCTCGATGTCACCGGTGAGGTGGATCTGGGCGATGCCTCCCTCAGCCTTGTGGACACGGGTTCCACCACTCTCGCCCTCGGCACCAAACTCACCCTGATCACCTACACCGGCTCACTCCTCGGAACCTTCGCGGGGCTGAACGAAGGCGCGAACCTCACCCTGGGAGCCAACACCTTCTCCATCGCCTACAACGACTCCGGCGCGGTCACACTCACCGCGGTCGCTCCCTCCGGATACGCCACATGGGCGGAAACCCACGCCCCCGGCCAGTCACCGGGTGAGGACTTCGACGGCGATGGCGTGGCCAACGCCATCGAGTGGATCCTCGGCGGCACCAAGGACACCAACGATACCGACAAGCTGCCCGCCGCCAGCACCACCGCGACCGAGTTCATATTCACCTTCATCCGTGCGAAAGAGTCGGACACCTCTGGCACATCGGTGCGCATCGAAGTCGGAACCACGCTGGACTCCTGGCCGCAGTCCTACGATGTGCCAAGCGCCCCGGAGGTCTCGGTCGTCCCGATTGACGATGATTTCGAAACCGTGACCCTCACCCTCGGCAGGGCTCCGGACGACCGCAAGTTCGCCCGTCTGGTCGTCGAAATCGATTGACATCCGCCGCCCGTCTTGGGGAGAAACCGCTTGTAAACCCCGTATTTTTTCCATGAAACCCAAGACCCGCCCCTTGTTGGCATCCGGAGTCGTGTCCTTCGCGTTTGGCGCCATTCCGGTTTGCGCCCAACTCACACTCGACTGGCGCTCCGAGGCCGGCAACGGGAATTGGAATGATTCCAACAACTGGTGGAGTGGCGGAACCATCTCGCCCCCAGGTTCGGAGATCCTCCGGTTATCCAACAACAACCAGCTCACGATGACCAACAACGCGTCCAACACGACGCGTCACCGGATCATCTTCGAAAGCGGTGCGTCGTCCGTCCGCACCATCGGCGGATCGACGGAAAACGCCTTTGTCGCCGTTTCGGAAAACGGAGCGCTCATCCAAAACAACTCCACCGCCGCCCACATCCTCAACTTCCCGATCTCCATCGGGTCGGACGGGCTCGCGGTCGATACCGCCAGCGGAGCGCTCAACCTCAACGGAGCCATCTCCGGCAGCGGCACCATCGCCAAGACCTCCGGCGGTGTCGTTTCCGCCGGATGGGACGGGACCGGAGTCCACAATCTGGTGATTTCCGGAGACAACTCCTCCTTCACCGGCAAGTGGACCGTCACCGGTGGAAGCCTCTCCATCAACTCGGACGCCGCGCTTGGCGCGGTTCCCGGATCATTCGTTGCGGACGCCATCACCCTGAATGGTGGCGCGCTCGCCAACATGTCCGCGGCCAGCGGCTCCGGCTTTGGCGCGGGACACGACCTCGCGCTTCATGCCAACCGCGGCATCACCCTCGGAGCCAACGGCGGCAACATCCGCATCGGCTACAGCCGCACCGTCACCATCAATGGCGCGATCACCGGCAGCGGACTCCTGCGGCGGACCGACGGCGGCACGCTCATTCTCAACGGAGTCAACACCTACGGCGGCATCACCCATCTCCGCGCCGGCACCACCCGCACGGGAGTCAGCGGGGCACTCCCGTCCACCACCAACGTCCTGCTGTGGGGGGGCTCCACCCTCGACCTCGACGGCACCACCCAATCCATCGCCGGCATCCACGTCGGCGGCGCCGGTGACACCAACACCACGCTTCAAATGGGCACCGGTGGAAACCTCACCGTCACCGGAAACGCCATGCCCGGCGGCTCGCCCGCCAACGCCGGAGGCGACATGCATGCCCGCATCCGCGGCACCGGATCGATAACCTATGACAACTCCGCCGCTCCCCAGGGCTCTTGGACGTGGTTCAACACCAACAACGACTACCAGGGCGCGATCACCGTCACCAACGGCCGCCTGCGTTTCACGGATGTCACGCTTGGCCATGCCTCCAACGGCATCGTTTTCAATGGTGACATCGTCTCCACCCTTGGCAGCGGCCAGGGAAAGGCGTCAATCCAGCAGACCTCCGGCGCGAGCGTCTCCTACGCCGCCACCCGCACCTTCACCATCAACACCGGCAAGGAAGGCACCTTTTACGCCTGGGGCGGCCAGACCATGACCATCGAGGGTCAGATCACCGGCGGCGGAAACCTGCGCAAGGAGGACGGCGGCATCCTGCTTCTCAACAATGCCGCCAACAACTACGGAGGCATGACCCGCATCGCGGCCGGCACCCTGCGCTACGGAGTGGCCACTGCCATCCCCTCCGGCACCACCGTGGAAATCGCGGGCGGCAATCTCGATCTGAACGGTCTCAGCCCGACAGTCGCCACCCTCATCGGCAGCGGCGGCGCGGTGAATGGCGGCGGCACGCTGACGGTCAACACCGCCGGCAATTCCACCTACAACGGTCAGATCCAGAACTCCACCACCCTGCACATGGCAGGCACCGGCACCCAAACCCTCGCCGGTGCCGTCGATAACAACAGCGGCTGGGCCCGCGTCTCCTCCGGGACTCTGGTTCTCGCCAAATCGGGTGCCAGCACCTCCCGCTCCGTCGGCCGCTCCAATGGTGATGTCGCCCTCACCATCACCGGCGGCACCGCCCGCCTCGATGGCGGCCACACCGATCAGATCTACGGCGACTCATCGGTGGAAATGACCGGCGGCGTGTTTGATCTCAACGGCCGCAACGAAAGTTTCCGCGGCCTCATCGGCAGCGGCGGCACCATCCGCAACGATGCCGCCGACACCACCTCCACCCTCACCGTGGGTGAAATCGTCAACGCGGGCGAGGCGAACTACACCTTCGGCGGAGTCATCACGGACGGAACCGGCGTGATGGCCCTCACCAAAACCGGTACCGGCACCCAAACCCTCACCGGTGCGAATACCTATACCGGAAACACCACCGTCACCGGCGGCATCCTCGCCCTTTCAGGCTCCGGCTCCATCCCTAACTCCGGCCAGATCATCCTCGGCGCCTCCACCACCCTCGATGTTTCCGCAGTCAGCGGCGGCTGGTCGCTGGACTCCGGCCAAACCATCACCGGCCTGGGAACCGTGATCGGATCGGCCGCCATTTCCGGCACGATCACGCCCGGCGCGTCTCCCGGGACGCTCACCTTTGCCGATGACCTCATTCTCGCCTCCACCACGATCCTCGGCTTCGAACTCGACGCCCTCGACACCACCATCGGTCTGGGCATCAACGACCTCATCGATGTTGGCGGTGACTTCACCCTGGATGGAACCGTCAACGTCTCGCCGATCAACTCCTTCACCGGCATCACCTCCGGCACATGGACCTTGTTCACCTATGGCGGCGCCCTGACTGACAACGGCCTGACCCTCGGCTCGCTGCCGACACTCGATTCCGGATACACCTGGCAGCTCGATTCGGGAGGCGGCGCGATCACCCTCAGCGTCATTCCGGAACCCTCGGCATACCTGTTGGCCGCCCTCGGCGCCACGGCCTTGGCCATGCGCCGCCGCCGTTGACGCCCTCTTTGGCGCTCCGCGGAGCACCCCGGACTTTTGCGTTTCCCGAGCCGCCCGCACGCGCTTAGGCTCGCGGGGTGACGACACCGGGTGGCGATCTGCTGGTGGCCGCGCCCACGCGTTGGGACGAGGCCTGCTTCGCCGTGCCCGCGCTGCGGGCGCTGGCCGCATCCGGGCTGGAAGTCGGCATTATCTGCGGCGAGGAGCAGGAGGAGTTCTGGAAAACCCTGCCCGAACTGCGGCTTGTGGTGTTTCCCGCAAAGACGAAAGCGAAGAAGGCGGCGCTCACGATCCGCGGCTTGTGGAAGGCATCCCTGGCATGGGAGGAGGGATTCGCGGCGGATGCGATGTTCATCGCCGGCATCGGGCGCAGGCTCGGTCCCGCCATTGGCAAACTTCCAAAGCGCCTCACCCATCCGCTCGACGCAAGCGAGGGCCCCCTCGAACACCGTGTCCGCTTTTATCTAACAGCCATCGGCGGGATGGGCATCGATACCGCCCGCCCGGAGTTCTTCGCGCCCGCCCCGCTCGGCGTCGAGCCGGTGGACAACGCCGTGCTGCTTTGCCCGGACTCGGACTTCGGTCCCAGCCACGAATGGCCGCTCGACCGCTGGGAGGAAATCGCCCGCCGCTTCCTCACCGGAGGGCGCCGCCTCACCATCGCCGGTCTGCCCGGTGGCCGCGGACTTGGCAAATCGCTCGCCGCCCGCATCGGGGAAAACACCGGGTTTTTCGAGGCGGCTCCGCTTTCCGGCGCGCTCCCGCTGCTCGCCGTGCATGGCAAGGTGCTCGCCGCCGATGGCTCGCTGCCGCACTTGGCAGGCCACGCCGGAGCCACCTGCGTCACCCTCTTCGGACCGAACGACCCCGCCTGGAGACGCCCGCTCGGCCGCCGCCACTCGGTGGTGAAACGCCACGTCGAATGCGCCCCCTGCCTGCTCGCGAAATGCCCGCTCGACCACCGCTGCCAGAAGGAACTCGATGTCGAACGCGTGTGGCTTGCCGCGATCTAACGGTTTTCATTTCCGGCCGCGTCTCAAGAACGCGGCGGCCGTTTGCCCGAGGTATGATCCGCAGAGATCCGCCACCCAATCCAGGAAATCGCAACTGCGGTTGGGCTTGAACGCCTGGGCGATCTCCTCGCCGGTCAGCAGCGCCAGCAACACCAGCGTGGTGGTGGTGATGAAACGCCGGTATCCGTCCCGCCTGCGCGGCGGAAAGCCCAGATTGCAGAGAAATGACAACATGCCCACCAGGCCGAGATGGCCGAACTTGTCACCGTATGCAATGCGGTTGAGAAAGCCCCACCATCGGTCGCCCTCGCCACGATCCGCCACGCCGATCACCGCAATGACGAACGCGGCGAACAGGATGGCGAGAATGAGCGGAATGTGACGCTTCACGGTGAACCCGCGCGACTGAAACGCAGGGATCTTCCGTCATGGCAAGACCGAAGCGCGGCGGCGGCTGGCAAGGCGCGGCGCGACACACCCATCCTGACGCCCGTTTTCAGCGTCCCCGTGTCCGGGCAACCGGACTGTCATGCGTTATCATGAAATAAAATTATATATTTTCGCGAAAATCGGGTGAGAGATCCGGCCGCGCGCCGCGTATGGGTGTGCCGCATGAGCCACAAGCTGCCGGTTTTACTCTCCGCCGCCTTCTCGGGCGCCGCCCTCGCGGTTCCGTCCGGATTTGAAACCCGCACCTTCGCCGCGCCTCCGGAGGTGGACTACCCCACCGCCGTGATGGCCGCCGCCAATGGGGATGTCTATGTCCCCTGCGACCGCAACGGCTCGCTCGGCAAGGACAAGGGCATGGGCCGCGTGATGCGCTGCCGCGATACCAACGGCGATGGCAGGGCCGACGAGTTCGTCGCCTTCGTCCCGGATGTGGACAGCCCGCGCGGCGGACACTTCGTGGGAGATACGCTTTATCTCGTCCATCCCCCGTATTTGAGCGCCTTCCGCGATACCGATGGCGATGGCGTGGCCGATGAGAGAAAACTCCTCGTCAGCGGGCTCGGCGGCGGCATCGAGCACCCGCGCGGCGCGGACCACACCACCAACGGCGTGCGCATGGGCATCGACGGCTGGCTCTACATCTCCGTTGGCGACTTCGGCGCAAGTCCGGCCAAGGGCACGGACGGCTCCTCCGTCACGCTCCACGGCGGAGGCGTCATCCGCGTGCGACCGGACGGATCGAAGGTAGAGGCTCACTCGATCATGGTCCGCAACATCTGCGATACCGCCGTTTCTCCCGAACTGGATTTGTTCAGCCGGGACAACACCAACGACGGCAAGGGCTGGAACACCCGCTTCCACCACCACACCGCTCTCGCGGACCACGGCTATCCGCGTCTCTATCAGAATTTCGCCGACGAGGCCGTCGCTCCGCTCGCCGACTACGGCGGCGGCTCCGGCACCGGCGCGCTCTGGCTTGCCGAACCGGGATTCCCCCCGGAGTTCACCGACATGCTGTTCTCCACCGATTGGACCACCGGCACCGTCCATTACCATCCGTGGAAACGCGACGGCTCCAGTTATGCCATCGGGCAGAAAACCTTCGTGAAACTCCCCCATGCCATCGACATCGATGTGGACGGAAACTCCAAACTCTATCTCGCCGATTGGCGCGGCGGCGGATTCAACTACTCCGGCCCCGGCAAGCCGGTGGGCATGATCCACCAGGTCGTCCACCCGGCAAGCGCGCCCGCGAAGTATGTGGACGTCACCAAGGCCACGGACGCGGACCTGCTGAAACTCATCGCATCGCCCGGTGCCGTGCAACGCCTGGAAACCCAGCGCGAAATGATTAAACGCGGGCGCAAGCCGGAGTTTGCCGAAGGACTCTTCGCCACCGCCGGTGACGACTCGCTGCCGGTGGCCGCGCGCACGGCGGCGATCTTCACCTTCCGGCAGTTGTTTGGAAACGAAAGCATCCGCTTCATCGCCGAACTCGTCGCGGACGCCGCCGTCAGGGAAGCCGCCCTGCGCGCGCTTGCGGATGGCGATTCCGCCGGAGTTCCCGGCGAGCCGTTCGTCAAGGCCCTCGCCGATCCGGACCCGCGAGTGGTCCTCCAGGCGCTGGTCGGCTTGAAGCGGCTGTCACTCGCGGCTGCCGCGCCCGCCGTTCTAACAGCATCGTCCTCGTGGAAGGACGGATCGGTATCACCGAGGCTGGAACACACCGCGATGCAGGCGCTCGTTTCACTGGGCAACGTCCAGGCCCTGCTCGCCGCGGTGGAAAAACCGGAAACCCGCCGCCTCGCCCTGCTCTCGCTCATGCGCCTGCACCGCACCGATGTGGTGAACGGCCTGCTCGCGCGCTTCGTCAGGACCACCGATGATGCGGAGCGCTTCGATGTTCTCGCCGCCATCGCGCGCCTTCACTACCGTGAGAAGGAATGGGATTTGAAAAGCTGGTGGAACACCCGCCCGGATGATCGCGGCCCGTATTTCGAGCCTGTCGAATGGGAGGCTTCGCCACGCCTGCGCGCCGCCATCGAAAAAGGTTTCGGAATGATCGATTCCTCCCGCCGCGATGGGATGATGGCCATTCTCTCGAAAAACCGGCTGCCGGTTTCCGAGCTCGATCTCACCGGCGCGGACCCCGTGCTCGCCGCGCTCAACGCCAGGGAGCTCGACGCGCCCAAGCTCCTGCTGCTCGCGGATGCGGCCAAGGATGCCAAGCGCCCCTTCGCGAAACGCGTGGAGATCTATCAGGCGCTCGGCAGGGCCACAGCGGATGTGGCGATGCCATTCCGCCTTGCCGTGCTCGCCGCCTGGGCGCAGGATGACAAATCACCGCCGGAAGCCGCCGGACATATCAGTGATTTTGTCAACTCGCCGGAACGCGCCAAAGAGATCGCCGGGCTGCGCCGCATCGCCGCCCGCCAGAACAACACCGCCTCCACCATTGCCTGGAAAGCCATGCTCACCGTCATGCAAAGCCCGCTGGCGGACGCCGCGAGCAAACAGCTCGTCCGCACGGAAGTGGACAGGATGCCGCGCGAATCCGGATTCTTCCACGCCATCGCCGAACTCAAACTGGCGGGCTTCGATCCCCAGATCGAGGCCGGCCTCAAGTGGGACAACGGGGAACTCGTCCATGCCGCGCGCGCCGCGAAAGCCGCCGTCGCCACCGCCGGCGGCGGCGGCAAGAAGGTCGCGGAACTCCCCGTGGCCGAGGTCGCCCGGGCAGCCATGACCGGCAAGGGCGATATCGCCGCCGGCGAGCTGCTCTACACCCGCCAGGGATGCGTCGCCTGCCACTCCGTCGATCCGAAGGCCGAGCAAAAGGGCCCCTATCTCGGAGCTGCCGGGGCCAAGTTCACACGCGACTATCTGATAGAATCAATCCTCGATCCCAACAAGGTCGTGGCCCAGGGTTTTCAGACCTCGCTGCTCGGGATGAAGGACGGAACCGCCAGGCTCGGCTTCGTCACCGGCGAGGCGGACGGCATCGTCGAGATCCGCGACATCGCCGGACAACTCAGCAAGGTGAAACGCGCCGATGTCTCCGAGGAAACCCATCTGCCCAACTCGATGATGCCCGCCGGACTCGCGGCCGGGCTCACTGTCGGGGAGTTCACCTCGCTCATCGAATACCTCGTTTCCCTCAAGGCCACCGGCGGCTGAGACACCCAGGCATGCCAAAAACACGATCTCTTTGAACAAAATCGTTCCCGTGGGCGCTTTGTGCGCTGATGCGGGCCGGTTTCATTCAAATGGGCTCATTGCTCATTTGGAGCATATTTAAGCTTCCCAAAATATCCCCATGAGGTAGACTACCTCTGATGGCCGATAACTCCAAAATCGAGTGGACCGACGCGACCTGGAATCCCGTCCGCGGCTGTACAAAAGTCAGTGCTGGCTGCGCGCACTGTTACGCGGAGACTTTTGCCGAGCGCTGGCGTGGAGTGAAGGGGCACCCTTTCGAATTCGGTTTCGACCTCCGTCTCGTTCCCGAAAAGCTCGCGGATCCACTCAAGTGGTCCACTCCCCGCCGAATCTTTGTGAATTCGATGAGTGATCTATTCCACGAGGACATCCCGGAACAGTATATCGCCAACATTGCGGCCATCATGCGTCTCGCCGATTGGCACACTTATCAGGTTCTCACCAAACGTCCTGAGCGGTTGGAAAAGCTGCTCACCGGCCGACTGAAAGATGCCGCTGTCGCTAAACACATCTGGTGGGGCGTGACCGTTGAAAACCGACGCCATGGCTTGCCGCGCGTTGATGCCCTCCGGCGAGCCGGCGCGTCGATGAAATTCCTCTCGATAGAGCCTCTTCTCGAAGACCTCGGAACCTTCAACCTCACAGGGATCGACTGGGTGATCGTTGGGGGCGAAAGCGGCCCCGGTGCCAGGCCGTTGAAGGAGGAGTGGGTGATTTCGATACAGAAGCAATGCCGGGCCGCTCGCGTTCCTTTCTTTTTCAAGCAGTGGGGAGGTGTCCAAAAAAGCAAGGCCGGACGAGAACTCAAGGGCAGAACTTGGGACGAATTTCCGAAGATACGTCGGGTTCGCAAGCGGACTCTTGATGAGAAGCGCCAGGCTTTGTTGAAAGCTGAGGAAATTCTACAAACCATCTGAACAGACAGCGCCATGCCTTCGGAGGAGATCGAAGACAAGCCTTTCAATGAAGGCACTCTGACCAAGCTCCAGCTATTCGAACTCTACGCCAGAGCTTGGCTGCCGGTCTTCACTTCACCACCTGAGCCCATCTGGAAAAGCATTCACGTCTTCGATTTTTTCGCGGGTCGGGGGCGGGATTGCGAGGATACACCCGGAAGCGCTACGCGACTGCTAGCCGAGATTCGAAATCGATGGGCAGAAATCCAGATTAAAAACCTTCAGATCACCCTCACGGTTTCGGATGCGGATTCTGAAAAAATAGCATCGCTTGCGTCCTACTTCGACGACCGCTCGCTAATCCCGCCTGGCCTTCACTTCGATCCTCAAACAGGCGATTTTGCGACCGTCTTCGACCGATACAAAAGCATCCTTCAGAGCGGAGATGTCGCATGCCTGGTCCTGCTCGACCAATATGGCTTTAAGCAGATTGACGCCGATGTTTTTACCACGCTCACACGATGTCCGGTGACGGACATTCTTTTCTTTGTCTCCACTCAACATCTCCACCGCTTCGCTGACCATCCTGCTGTGAAGCGCTACATCGAACTTGAACGAGCGGAGGACCACTACCTCGCTCACAAGCCAGTCATCGATTGGTATCATTCCCGTATTCCCGCGGATCTGGAATACTACCTTGCTCCATTTTCGTTCATGAAAGGCAGAAATATCTACAGCCTGATCTTCGGTAGCGGTCATCCACGAGGGATGGAGCAATTTCTCGGGGTGGCATGGCAGAAAGATAAACTCAATGGAGAGGCCGATTACGACCTTAATCGCGAAGATTTCAGTGATCTCGCCCCCTTCCTTGCCATGGACATGTTCGCGAAACCCAAGAAGGTCCAGATCTTCGAGGCCGCCTTGAAGAAATCCATATTGGATGGCTCCCTGACCAGCGAAGCGGACATCTATCGATTTTGCCTGGGTAATGCCATGCTTCCCCGCCATGCTTCATCTGTTATTGCTGCACTCAGGAGGCACGGAAGAATCGATTGCGACTTCCGATCACCTCGTCGAGAGAGTCTGAAAACGCCTCGCTCGTTCCGGCTGATTTAATACAGTCCGCCTCACAAGACATCGCGGCGACTCATCGACTTTGCGCTTCCCGCCCGTTCCGTGTCTCGACCCTGGCGATTTCCGCCGGACGCAACGACTGACGGAACTCCTTGTGAATTATAGGATTCCTAGATAGTCGCGCCACATTAGCCGTCTCATCTCAGGGCGATGCTGTGTTTTCAATAATGAGGCGTGGCGAAATGGACCGTGGCATTGAATAAACAGATTATTCCTGAGTGTCCTGTCGGGGGGCTCTCGGAATGCTGAGACACACGCGTCCGCGCCTTGCCATTGGCACGGCCTGTGCTTGATCGCGGGGTGGCGTGCATCACACGCCATTCACACGAACCAAGCATCCATATGAACCACCACCATCATCATGACAAGGGGCCGGGTTTCATGCCCATGCACGGGCGCGCCACCCGCCACATTGGAGACCATCGGCCCAAGGTGAAGGTTCGGCGACAGGAGCGCCGCAAGTCCCGCGAGGTGATGCGCCACTGGCTTGGCGACGAGCCGGCCTTTGATGAGGTCTTCTGAGGCATGCCGGCGGAACATCCGGCCACGCCCGGCTGTGGGGATCCGCCGAGTCGGGCCTCCGCATCCGGGCGTCCGTCATCCCCGGTGGAATGACATCGCCGGTCCGGCTTTTCTCCTTGATGCCTCCCGCCGCGCTTGCATGCGCGCGGCTTGTGTCCTTGGATGGCCGGGTTCCTTATGTCCCTGTCCTCGCTTGATCTCTTTACCATCGGCATCGGCCCGTCCTCATCGCACACGGTGGGCCCCATGCGCGCCGCCAGATGTTTCGTCTCGGAAATCGGGACCCGGGGACTCGCCGGAGCGGTTTCCAATCTGCGCTGCGATCTTTACGGCTCGCTTGCCGCCACCGGCAAGGGCCACGGCACCGATGGCGCGATCATTCTCGGCCTGACCGGAGCCGATCCGGAAACCGTGGACGTGGATGATGCCCCGCGACTGATCGCGGAGATACGCTCCTCCGGCCGCCTGCCGCCGCCATGGGGCGGAGCGGTCGCTTTCGACGCGAAACGGGACCTCGATTTCAAACGGCTCAAGCCCCTCCCGCTGCATCCGAACGGCATGCACTTCACCGCCACGGACGGAACCGGCACGGTTCTGTTGGATTCGGTGTTCTACTCGACGGGCGGAGGCTTCATCGCCAGCGAGGAGGAAATGAAGCGGCCGCTGTCCGAAAGCATCGCTCCGCCTTATGCCTTCGCCAGCGCGGCGGAGCTGATGGGCCACTGCGAAAGCACCGGCCTGCCCGTGAGCGGCGTGGTGCTGGCAAACGAGGCGGTTTTCCGCGAGGAATCCGCCACCCGCGCCCGCCTCGACGCGGTGTGGGCCGCCATGCAGGCCTGCGTGAAACGCGGTTGCTCGCGCGAAGGAATCCTGCCCGGCGGCCTCCATGTCACCCGCCGCGCCAAGGCCATCCATGACCAACTCCGCTCCTCGCCCGAATCCGCCCTGACAGATCCGCTCACGATTCTCGACTGGGTGAACCTCTACGCCCTCGCCGTCAACGAGGAGAACGCGGCCGGTGGCCGGGTGGTCACCGCCCCCACCAATGGCGCGGCCGGCATCATCCCCGCCGTGCTCCATTACGCGGTGCGTTTCCGCCACTCGCCGCACGCGGATGGCGTCCACCGCTTCCTTCTGACAGCTGCGGCGGTGGGCATGCTCTACAAGCGGAACGCCTCGATCTCCGGCGCGGAAGCCGGCTGCCAGGGCGAGGTGGGTGTGGCCTGCTCGATGGCCGCCGCCGGCCTCACCGAATACCTCGGAGGCACTCCAAAACAGGTGGAAAACGCCGCGGAAATCGGCATGGAGCACAACCTCGGCCTAACCTGCGACCCCATCGGCGGCCTCGTTCAGATCCCCTGCATCGAGCGCAATGCCATGGCCTCGGTGAAGGCCATCAACGCCTCCCGCCTCGCACTCTCCGGCGATGGCTCCCACTTCGTTTCGCTCGACAAGGTGATCCGCACCATGCGTGACACCGGCCGCGACATGAAATCCAAATACAAGGAAACCTCCCGCGGTGGCCTGGCCGTGAACGTGGTGGAGTGCTGAGGAGTTTTCCCGCGGAAATCAACATCACTCCGCATATCCTGCCACAGATTCTGCGTGGTTTTGCGCAGCCGATGCGGAGCGGCGGCAAGCGCTCGGTGGGATGGTCAAGGCACCGACATGTCCGCTCCGAAGAAACCGAACCTGGTCTCCGTGACCACCATCAACGAGGACGGCTCCCGGTATTTCCTCCATCCCTCGGACGTGAGGGGAAAATGGAACATTTCCCGGCGGCTGGTCGGCGCGGTTCTCATCGCGATCTACGTCCTGCTGCCATGGATCCCGATCAACGGCTCGCCCGCCGTGTTTCTCGATGTGGAAAACCGGATGTTCCACCTCTTCGGCCTCACCCTGGTGCCGCAGGACCTGTGGGTAATGTTCTTCGCGGTGAGCGGGCTGGGCTTCTCGCTGTTTTTCATCACCTCGCTGCTGGGACGGATCTGGTGCGGCTGGGCCTGCCCATACACGGTCTTTCTGGACCACGTTTACCGAAGGATCGAACGCTGGATCGAAGGCGATACCCAGGCGCGCCGCAAACTGGACGCCGCCCCATGGACTGCCGGCAAGATCCTCAAGCGCCTGTCCAAGCACCTGCTTTACATCGGCATCGCCGCGCTCATCGCGCATGTGTTCCTTTCCTACTTCGTTTCACTGGGACGCCTCTACGGATTCATGCACGAGGGACCGTTGGCCCATGCCACCGCCTTCGGCGTGGTGAGCTTCCTCACGCTGGTCCTGTGGTTCTGCTTCGGTTATTTCCGCGAGCAGTTCTGCATTATCATGTGCCCTTACGGCCGCCTGCAGAGCGCGCTGGCCGATGACGAAACCATCAACATCGGCTACGACGCCAAACGCGGCGAGCCGCGCGGAGCCAAGGGCAGGGCGGAGGGGGACTGCATCGACTGCCGCCGCTGCGTCCAGGTCTGCCCCACCGGCATCGACATCCGCAACGGCCTGCAACTCGAATGCATCGGCTGCACCGCATGCATCGACGCCTGCGACGACGTGATGGGGAAAATCGACCGCCCGAAGGGGCTGGTCCGCTATGATTCGTTCAACGGATTCGCCGGCAGGCCCCGCCGCGTCCTGCGGCCGCGCATCCACGCCTACAGCGCGCTCGCGCTGCTCGGGCTTTGCGCGCTCACCTTCGTCGCCTCGAAAAAAGCGAGACCCTACACCGTGACGGTCTCCCGCTCCGGCGGCACCGGTTTCCAAAGCGATGCCAACTCGGTGCGGAACCTCTACAAGATCCGCTTCATCAACAAACGCAACCAAACCGCCACCGTGACCATCCGCCTTGGCAAGGACAGCCCGGCCGGCTATCAACTCAGCGGCTCCGAGCAGACATTCAGCGTGGGAGCGCTCGATGAAATGACCCGCACCTGCGTGGTGGTCGCCGCCGCCGCCGACTACGTGGGACCCTCCGATCTCGTGATAGAGACCCATGCCGATCCGGGAGACGCGACATTGAGGAAAAACGTCCGTTTCCTCGGCCCGAATCCCGAAACCTTCAAGCAACCCGAACCCTGAAATCCCATGAAGCGCCTGTCATCTTTCGCCAACCGCAATCCCTGGATCTACGTCGTGCTCGCCTTCGCCCTGCTCATCGGCGCGTGGTCCGCTCTCATCACCATCGCCGCGAAACACACGCCGCAGGTCATCGAGGTGAAACGCGGCCGGTGATCCCCCAATTGATATCAATCCACCGTCCGCCGTTTTCCCCATCATGACCACCGCCGCCGCCCTTGTCGCCGGACTCGCCACCAGCCTGCATTGCGCGGGCATGTGCGGCCCCATCGCCTGTGGCCTCGGCACCCTGGCGAAGTCCGAGGGCGAGCGGTTGACCGCGGCGTCGCTTTACCACGGCACCCGGCTGGTTTCCTACGGGGTGATCGGCGCGGCATGCGGCGCGCTGGGACAACAGCCGCTCAAGTGGTTTTTCAACTCGCCCGCCGTCCTGCTGCCGTGGGTGATGGTGGCGGTGCTGCTGGTGATGGCCTTCGGACTGGACAGGAAGGTGCCGCGCCCGGCCATCCTCAACAGCATCACCGCGCGGGCGCGCTTCAGGGCATGCAAACTCTCCGCCTACGGCGGCGCCTCGGCGATGGGCCTGCTCACGCCCTTCCTGCCATGCGGTCCGCTCTATCTGGTCTTCGGGGCGGCCCTGCTCTCCGGCTCCGCCGCCAGGGGCGCGGAGTTCACCATCGCCTTCGGCCTCGGCACGGTGCCGCTGCTCTGGCTCGCCCAACACCAGTTCCACCGCATCCGCGCAAGGCTCACGCCGTTGGCCATGAACCGCCTGCGCCGCGGCCTCGCCTTCGCCACCGCGCTGATGCTCGCCTGGCGGCTTCACGATACGATCCCGCTGCCCGCCGGTGATTCTGTTAGAGACGCGAAACCCGCCGCCGGCGAGCTTCCGTCCTGTTGCCATTGACCGGCCTCAATCCCGCAAGGCGAGGCCGAAACCCGGCGCGTCGGACACCTGCATCGCGCCGTCCCGCAGCACATTGCCGCCGAAGTCCACCTGCTCGGTCGCGGTGGTGACGCCTGCGTGCCCGTTTTGAGCAGCGCGGGCAGCAGCTTGCGCCAGCGGGTGAAACCATAGCCCATGATGTCGCACAGGCGCACGTTGAGGATGCCGTCGGCCTCCAGTTGTTCCAGCACCAGATAATCGTTCCCCTGCTCGCCGTCCGCCAGCAGCATCTTCCCGTGTCCGTTGGCCTTCGCCCAGGCGTGGAGCCTGGTCCATGCGTCGATGGTTTCCACAAACGGCTCCTCGAACCACAGCAGGCGGATGTCGCCGATGCCCTTGAGGAAGGCGATGGCGTCGTCCGGCGTGTGGCCGTCATTGGAATCCACGAGCAGCGTGCTGTCCGGAAAGGCCCCGGCGAGCGCGCGGACCACCTCGATGTCGCGCTTCAGTCCCGCCTCATTAGGCTGGCGAAGCGGTCGATGTAGCGGCGCTTGAGCATGCAGCGGCCCTTGGGCATCACCGATCATTCCGGGCTCCCAGGAACCGGCTCCTGTTTTCATGGAAACTCCTACGCTTTTTTCACCTACGACTGCCTCAGCAATGGCTCAAAACCGCAGTTAACTGCTGCCACAAATGGGACGGAAAACGAATCCCGCAATATTTGGCAATAATTTCGCTGGAATTTGCTTGGGAACCTTCCGGCTCTCAGTGGCGAATCTTTGGAATACCTGATTCAAATATTCAAAATCCAAGACAATCCAAAGGCGCTCGATGGGATCATAGAAACGATGATCGTGGCGAGGGGAACAACCGGTTCCCGGGATATGGCGAAGCTGCTGAAAAATCTCTCCGTCAGCCATAGAGTAATGGTTCCGCCGAGGTCACTCGAAGATATTTTCAAGAAGATCGGCGAACTCGACGAGGATGCAATCGGCGTAAACTACTCGACCTTCGCAGATTACTCCGGAGTGGTTGATCTTAAGCAGGGCGTGGTTTACAAGGGGCTTCTTGATATTTTGCAAAACAATAAATCCTCGTGGACGCTCAACGGAGCACTTTACGAGTTGGACTGCGCGCACCACTTTTCGACAATTACTGGCTATAAAGTTCTGCACATCGGCCGGAAGTTCGCGGTGGGTGAAGGGAAATCCAGACGTCTCTCCGACATCGACCTTGTGGTCAAACTCCCGTCAGGCGAATGCGTGCTCATTCAGGCGAAATCCACGATGCAGTCACTCCAGAAAGACCCGGCAGCCTTCGGGAGAAATTTCCAGAAGCAGCTTGCGCAGTTACCGACCTCAGGTCAGAACGCGCTCGGGAATATTCCCGACGGAGAATCTTTTGCAAAACACGTGCGAATCACGATGCCCCAAAGCCAATACGATCTGAATCCAGCTCATTTCACCGCTGCGGTGGAGAAGATGGTGGAAGGCATCGCAGGTAAGGGTGGTGCCGATTTTAATATTGAAAGGATCCGAATGCAGATGAGAAAGCAGTGGGGTCTTAATGCGACCAATGGCGGCCCTTTTCAAGACACTGAAGCAGTGAATTTGTTTTTACCCATCAATTAAGATTCATGAAAAAGAGTATCACCGTTTTTGACAACGCTTGGTTTTTGAATAAGTCCATTACTCATGCAGAGCTGAGGACTTATGCGCCAATTTTAGCCGCCACAGGTGAGGCTCTTCTTGATGTAAATGGCAACTCGATAAATCGCACTGTCTTGAAGAGTGCTCGGGATTGTGTGCTCCCTTCGTTTCTTTCCCGGGTCTCTGAGAATGCTTGTGGAGGTAACCCTGATAGGTATTTTAATGTATTTTCAAGATCACTTTCCGTCTTGGAATTTACGGCAAGGTTTTCCGAAAGATTCCGGGCTACGGATCAAGACGAAGAGCGCATGAATTTCGTCAACTTTGATAAGTTAGAATTTCAGTTTTTCTTTGAAGGGCTTCCGATTTATGCGGTGATGAATCCATGTAGTTACAATTCCACAGGAAATCGATTTTGTTTAGGGACTCCCATGATGTATATTTATATCCTAGGAGACAAACGTGGGGATTTCATTGATTTCTCTGGAGGAGGGCAAGATGGTGTCGAGGCGCATTTGGTTGGGCTTCGTGATCGGCTCGCTGCTTGTTTTGCGGATGTCGGCTTGCAGCCCCCCCAGGATCGCATGGGTAAATTCGTGGGTGACTGTGATTTCGAGTGGTCTCGTTTTTCCGACATACTCTCCCGGCTGAAAGAAGTAGCCGCGCGAGAAAGTCGGCAAGTCCTGGCCCATCTAAGGTTCTTCATTCCAATGGAAGTGGATCAAGCTGAGCTTTCGCGGTTTCTTGTGGATATAGAAGCGCTTCATCAAGACGGGATCCAGGCCGGGCTTGCCTCTCAAATCTCGTTTTGCCTGTGGCTGGGATGTCAGCATGCCAATGGCCTGCGAGATGAAAGCGGGGTGGAGCATTTTGAAAAACGCCCCGATGGTCAGCCGCAGTCCGAACTCGCGAGGGCGGAGTATGTTCGTGTGCTTGGCAAGTATTTGGAGGAATTTATCGACTGGATTGCAAGTGTTGCCGACCATGAGACTGTAAGCGGTGCCCTACCCGCCTATTGTCTTGTCGGCGATGGCGATGCGGAAGTGGGGTTGGTGATTTTTCCCGTGAAAGGGCGCTTCGTGCTTTGCCTCGCTGCGACCAGTCCGCAAAAAGAGGTGCCGCTACCGAAGAAGCTCGCAGCGGCGATAGGGTCGCCGGATGACTGGGTTCAGGGTGTGTTCCCGGTGGAAGGGGATTTCACTCTTCCCGTGTTGGAGAGTAAATACTTCTACGGATTTGGGGAGATGCAAACCCCGATACCGGAGCAATTTGAATTTGAATATGCTCGGACATGGGTGAAGAAAGTGAAGGCGGAGTTTCGCAAGAAGACGAAAGGTGGGAACTCCCAAACCAAGCCTGAACCCGGCAGCTTGGACGAGCAGCTGGCATTTTTGCAGGCTGCTGGCTTGGTGCTTTCCCCCGGGATCACGGCCTTGGATTTCCTGGTGTCTCACTCGGAAGAATTCTATCGCGAGGAACCGTATGTGAGGGTCTGCCAACAGTTGGCGAATCGGAACGAGGAGGGTGTTGTGTTTTGCCCCCAAACCATCTCACATGACGAGGATAACCCTTCCGAGGAGGAAATGATGGCGGATTTCCAGCGAGTGTGCGGCAAGGAGTATCGGATCGAAAACATCGAATACGAGTTCTACCCTGAGGACGACGAGGAGGGTGAAGGTCTCAAGTTCATTCGTTTCACTGCGAACGGTGATGAGGTGGAGTGGTTTTTCGGACCGGACGCCGCCGAGGAGCGGGGGCGATATAGCCTTCTTGAGTATTTCCAGTCTTTCATCAAAGAGCGAATGAAGGACCATCGGCTGTACGAAATCAGAGGCGTCTGGGATACGCTGTTTTTCCTACCTAAGAAGGCGGCCAAGAGGATAGGCAAGGTTATCGAGGTCACTGAAGCTCCGGAGAGGGATTGAAATGACAAGGCGTAATTGTGTTTTGGCCAATGGGCTTCTTGTTCCATAAGCGTCCTAAAATCGTCCCCTACCGCTCACCGGCTGAGCGGCTGCGCTCGTTGGCATGTCCAGATCCCATTCACCCGCTACCCGTCCAATGACGTGCGCCGACGTCCGCTTTGTTGAAGTGACCGGGTCAGTGATTGGATTTTAACCCGGATTCCGAAGTTGCAGCGGCTTACTGTGAATTTTGACCACAGATTACACAGATTTCACAGATTGGGAGTTTCACCTGTCAGGTTTGAGGATTAATGATGCAATCTCTTCATAATCTGTGGTTCATTTTCCGTTTTCGGGTTTAATGTTTCTTTCTGTTAGATCGTCTTCCCAATACCCGAATTCCCTCCAATCGTCGCTCCGTATGACAAAGGGACGTATGACAAAGGGACGGACCTTTTATCAAGGTTGCGCCCTCTCCGAAGCCGAAGTCCACTGGCGCGAGTTCCTCGTCTCGCTCAAAGAGCGCGGCATCGGCATCCCCGACCTCATCTTCTCCGACTCCCACACCGGCCTCAATCCCGCAGGGCGAGGCCGAAACCCGGCGCGTCTGACACCTGCATCGCGCCGTCCCGCAGCACGTTGCCGCCGAAGTCCACCTCCTCGGTCGCGGTGGTGACGCCTTCGACCGTCGGACAATTGCCGAAGGCCGCCACGAAGTGGGCGGTGTAGATCGTCTTGAGCGCGGATCCCCAGGTGTGGGGCGACGCCTGCGTGCCCGTTTTGAGCAGCGCGGGCAGCAGCTTGCGCCAGCGGGTGAAACCATAGCCCATGATGTCGCACAGGCGCACGTTGAGGATGCCGTCGGCCTCCAGTTGTTCCAGCACCAGATAATCGTTCCCCTGCTCGCCGTCCGCCAGCAGCATCTTCCCGTGTCCGTTGGCCTTCGCCCAGGCGTGGAGCCTGGTCCATGCGTCGATGGTTTCCACAAACGGCTCCTCGAACCACAGCAGGCGGATGTCGCCGATGCCCTTGAGGAAGGCGATGGCGTCGTCCGGCGTGTGGCCGTCATTGGAATCCACGAGCAGCGTGCTGTCCGGAAAGGCCCCGGCGAGCGCGCGGACCACCTCGATGTCCCGCTTCAGCCCCGGCTCGCCCTTCATCCACCTCATGTTGCGTCCGATCTTGGCCTTGAAATGGCGGTAGCCGCGCCGGTGATCGTCTGCGGCGTTTTCAAGCACCTTGTCGATGCCGCCGCCATCGAGATCATCGAAGTAGATCATGCCGGTATACAATGGTGGAAGATGGGGTTTCTCCCCGCCGCCGATCATTTTCCAGACGGGCACGCCCAGAATCACCGCCGCCAGGTCGTGCAGGGCGATGTCGAGCGGGAACAAATGATCGGAGCGGATACCGGATTGCGGATTGATCAGCCCGGCCACGGATTTCCCCACCACAAGCTGGCGGAGTTGCTCGTCGGACGGGCCGCCGGGGACTTCCGCCCAGCCGGTGGCTCCCTGATCGGTCTTGATCACCACGGCCCGCACCTCCGGGCCGTGGCCGTGATTGTCCAGCTTGGCATTCTTTCCGACATGGCGCGGCCAGCGGAGATTGACACGGCGGAATTCGAGCGCCGCGATCCGGTGACCGGCCAAGGGCGACGCCTCCGCGGCGAAGGCGGGGATTCCCGCAAGCGGAAGGGTGGCCGACAGGCCGGCGAGCGAGTGAATGAAATGGCGGCGTTGCATGGTGGAGGTGGGTTCGATTGAATTGTATGCCATTCGCTTCCGGTCGGAACGGGATCAGCCGGATACGGGGGCTCCGCGCGGATTTGATCACGGTTTCAACATCCCCGCCGACAGTGGTTCGAGCGCTTCGGCCCGATCTTCGCCTTCCCTTGCGGGGCTGGTGCCTTGGGCGGGTTTAACCGGCCGCTTTCCGGAAATCGGATTCGACGCACGGGAGATCGGATGATCTGCGCACATAATTTCCTTGCCGTCCCTTGCTACGTGACATGAAATGCCCCCGTCCACTCCGGTGGATGGGGAGTTCTAATCCTCGCGATAGGCGGTCGGCATCGACCGCAAATGGTGCCGCCAAACCGACCGAAAGGCCGGGGGGGCGGCGGCGCATGTCCAGGCCGCCACCTTCGGGAGTCGGCTAAAGGCCGTTGCGGCTGACTTCGTGCGGCTCTACTAACTCCCCGTCCACCAGGAAGGACCACATTCAATCTTCCTTCCCATGAAAGCGATA